>NZ_JCAFSU010000008.1:0-180619 GCF_059369555.1 Stenotrophomonas sp. YJH_SMC_21 | reverse complement strand
GGCGGTTCAGGGAGAATCCGGCGTGGGGACCCAAGCTACTTCTCGGTCGCAAGACCTGGATCCACACGGTCGCCCACGCCGGGCTCTCGGCACCCAAGGTGCCAGATTGGCAAGAGATAAGATCCACGCCATGCGTGGATGTTCTGGGTAGATGCCGACCTTGGTCGGCACGCACGCCAACCAAGGTTGGCGACTACCGGTGGCCCAGCCACGTATGGCGTGGCTCTACCGGGTTGCCACCTGTGGCTCGCGAGCGGCGGCGCTCCATGCGCGCAGGCCGAACACGGCCAGGCCGAGGAAGAACACGTACAGCGCGGCGGTCACGTGCAGCGACTTGAACAGGTACGCACCCACATAGACCACGTCCACTGCGATCCACACCCACCAGCAGGCCACGTGGCGGCGTGCCTGCCACCATTGCCCGACCAGGCTCAGACCGGTCAGCAGCGCATCCAACCACGGCAGGGCAGCGTCGGTGAAGCTGTGCATGGCCGCACCCAGCGCCACGCCACCGCACAGGCCGATGGACAGGTCGCGCAGCAGCGTGCCGCGCGCCAGCGGCACGATGCGGATGCTGCCCTCATCGGCGGCATGCTGTCGCCAGTTGAGACAGCCATAGACCAGGAAACCACCGAAGGCGACCTGCAGCAGGGTGTCCGAGTACAGCTTGGCCTCGGCGAACACCAGGCCATACAGCGCCACCGACAGCAGGCCCACCGGCCACGCCGCCAGCCGGCGCCGGGCCATCAGCCAGACGCCGAGGATGCTGCACAGTGCGGCGGTCCACTCGAGCATCACGCCGCTCACAGCGCGAACGTCACCGACAGGCGGGCCTGTCGCGGTGCGCCGGGGAACAGGTAGTAGTCACCGCCGCTGCTGCCGGTATCGCGCCAGTAGAAGCGGTTGAACACGTTGTCCACCGACAGGTTCCAGGTCACTGCGCGCTCGCGCAGGCGATGCTGGAAACGCAGGCCAGCGTCGAACACTGAATAGTCGGGTGCGCGCACGCCACCGTCGGCGCGGGCCACGTTGGCACCGGCATAGCGCCAGCCGCCGGTCACGTCCAGGCCTTGCACGAACGGCAGCGCATAGGCCAGGTGCACGCTGGCGCGCACCTTCGGCACGTTCACCAGCTGATGGCCTTCATAGGCCGGCGTGCCGGTGTCGCGCGCGCGCGCCTGCAGCACGCTGGCGCTGGCCACGATCTGCAGCGCATCGGTCAGCTGGCCGTTGGCGGTCAGCTCCAGGCCGGTGTGGGTCTGCGTGCCTTCCTCGACGAAGGTGTAGCCGACGTCGCTGCTGTCGGGCTTGGCGTACTGGTACGGCTGCGAAATGCGGAACACGGCCGCGCCCAGGGTCAGCGCTTCGACCGGCACGTACTTCACGCCCACTTCCAGCTGCCGCGACTGCACCGACGGCAGGAAGGTGTCGGCGTTGCTGGTCCAGAACGGCGCTTCCTGGCCCAGCGAAATGCCGCGCACGTAGCTGGCATAGGCATTGAGCTGGTCGGTGGCCTTCCACACCACCGCAGTCTGCGGCAGGAAGCGCGACAGGCGGCTGTGCCGCTGCGGGGTGCCACGCTTGTCGTAGGCGCGCTCATCGAGGCGCACGAAGCGGCCACCGGCCAGCCACTGCCAGTCATCGCCGAAGCTGATCCGGTCCAGCGCGAAGAACGCGGTCTGGCGGCTGTCCAGGCGCTGTGCGGACGGTCCCGGCATCTTCGGCGACGGCGCGAATACCGGCACCGGTGCTTCGTGGATGTTGCTGGTGCCGACGTACTCGTTGACGCTCGGGCGCTTGTCCACGGTGCGCCGGAAGTAGTCGGCACCGACGGTCAGCTCATGGCCGACGCTGCCGGTCTCGAAGCGGCCACGCAGCTCGGCACGGGCCTGCTGGTTGCGACGGGTGTCGTCCGGGCTGCGGTAGTCGTAGACGTCATAGTCGCCGTTGGGCGCGAAGTAGTTGCCCGGCACGCTGCCATCGGCGCACAGCACGGCGTAGTAGCAGCCGTAGGCGAAGGCGACGTTGTCATCGATCACCGAACGGCTGTGGCCGACCGAGATGCGCGACTGCCAGGCCTCGTTGAAGTCGTAGGTATGCAGCGCGGTGATGTTGGTGCTGGCGATATCCACCGGGCGCTGCCACGGCTGGTAACCCAGCAGGTGTTCGCGGTCGACGCCACGCGGCAGGTCGCGTGCGCCCAGCAGTTGGTAGCCGGACACCGAACGCTGCGAGCTGGTCTGGTAATTGGCATCCACTTCCAGCTTGCCGCGCTCGCCAATGAGCCAGTCGGCGGCCAGCGAGTAGAAGTTGCGGCGACCGTCGGCGTGCTCGACATAGGAGTTGCTGGAATCCCATGCGGCATTCAGGCGCAGGCCGAAACGCGGGGTGATCCAGTGGCCGACATCGACGGCGACGTAGCGCGAGCCTTCCGAATCGGTACCGAGCGTGGCGGTGCGCACTTCGGCCGGGCGCTTGCCGATGTAGTTGATGATGCCGCCCGGCGCCATCACGCCTGCGGCCAGGCCGGCTTCGCCCTTGAGGATTTCAACCGACTGCACGTTCTCCAGCGCCAGGCGCTGTTCGCCGGCGATGGACAGGCCGTTGAAGCGGTAGCCGGTGGCGGCGTCCAGGGCAAAGCCACGGATGGCGACGTTCTGGTAGTAACCCACCGGCGCATACGCATCACCCAGCGAGGCATCGTTGCTGGCCAGCTCGGACAGCGAACGCACCTGGCGACGGTCCAGGTAATCGCGCTCAAGCACGTTCACCGAGGCCGGCGTGTCCTTCCAGCTGCCGCCACCGAAGGCGTTCACGCGTGAGGTATCGGCCTTCGGTTTGCCGGCCTGCACGCGTACCGCCGCCAGTTCGGTGGGCGAGCGCTCGGCGCCGGTGGCAGCCGCATCAGGGGACGCATCGGCCTCGCTGGCGTGCAGTGGCAGCGCAGCGCAGAGGGCGAGGGAGAGCAGGGTGGGGCGCAGGCAGCGGTTCATTCGGTTCGTCTTCGGACAACAAGGGAGACGAAGCGACGGCGCGCAGGTGCACAGGGCCCATGATGGGGGTGTGGCTGCGGCTCAAAGCTCCCTACGCCGGTGCAAACCGGATCAGGTTCCAAGGGACTCTCTCAGCCTGGCAGATCCAGGCACCCCCGCTTCAGGTGACCATTTCACTACAAATGGTACGGATTTGCGAGCCGGCGTCCTTCAGGCTGCGGGGTCCAGGCTGCGGGGTCAGATCCCTTTCCGCAGGAAAGGAATCTGACCCCAATGGTGCGCCAACCGGGTCACGCCGCCGCGTGCAGCGCCTGCAGCAGTGCCTGTCCCGGCGCGCTGTGGAACCACGCCGGATGCCCCAGCATGAAGGGCTGCCACGCGACGTCGGCATTGGCGGTCGAGCCGGTGACGCCTTCGAAGTACTCCACTTCGGACAGTGCGAAGTCGAAATGGACCATCGGCAGCAGGTCGGCCAGCAGGTGCACGCGTGCCGCCGACAGCGGCAGCACCTGGCGGTAGCCGTCGAGCAGGGCCAGCGCGATATCGATGCGCACCGCCTCCATGCCGCGCTCCAGTTCCAGCCACGCCACCGCGTTGCGCTCGATCGCCGTGGCGAGGTCGAACAGCGCACTGGTGGGCGAGGCCAGGCCGAAATCCAGCACAGTGCTGACCTGCCCATCGCGCCACAGCAGGTTGGAAACGTGCCAGTCGTTGTGCGCCCACAACCGTGGCTCATCGCGCAGGCGCTCGGCCAGGCCGGCATGCCACGGCAGCACGTCGCGCTGCAGCTGCGCTTCCCATGGAATGCGCGCGAGGTAGCGGGCCAGCCCGGGACGCTCGTGCAGCCCTGCCTTGATGGCCGCGATCGGATCGTCGGCACGGATCAGATCGTCGCGCGCGACCAGCACATGGGTGCTGCGTTGGGGCGCGTGGTAGCTGGCGGCGGCCCGGTGCAGCTGCGCGAGTGTGCGCCCGGCTTCGCGGGCCTGCGCGACATCGGTCAGCAGCGACCACGACACGGCGTCGCGGTACAGGTCCTCGCCGACGCCGATCGCATGCAGCTCGAACGTCCATTCGCCATGTTCGGCCGCCGTGTGGCCATCGGCCGCTGGCAGCACCTGCACCACCGGTACGCCCGCTGCGGCGAGATGGGCGATGAAGTGGTGCTCTTCTTCCAGGCAGGCCGCACTGCGCACGCTGTGGTGATGGCGCTTGACGAACACCGCTCCGTTCGCGCCGTTGACGATGGCGGCAGCCGACAGCGGCCGCGGGCTGTGCCAGTGCGGTTGGCTGCGCTCGTCCAGCTGCGGGTAGTGCTGGCGCAGCCACGCGATGTCCGCCGCGCTGATCGGTGGCCAGTCGGCAGCGACCTCGTCGTTGTTGAGGCCCTGCACGCGGTGGGAGGAAGAAGTCATGCCGCAGCCCCAGTGGGGAAAGTCACATCCAAGGCTGCGCATTCAACGCCATGCACGCGGCCAACGCAAACGGGCGGGTCATCGACCCGCCCGTCCGTGCATCGGCATGGAAGATGCCGCGCTGCTTACCAGCCGCGATGGCGACCGCGGTCGTGGTAGTAGCGGTTGTCGTAGTAGCGCTCGCGTTGCCAGCGACGGTCATTACCGCGGTCGTAGTAGCCGCTGCGGTAGTAGCCACGGTCGTAACGGCGATCGTAGCGGTCGTCGTAACGGCGATTGTCGTAGTAACGGCGGTCGCGGCGGTCGGAGGTGGTCAGGTTGCCGATCGCGCCGCCGGCCACGGCGCCGCCGACGGTGGCAGCGGGATCGCCGTTGGAGAGCAGGTTGCCGGCCACGCCACCGACCACGGCGCCGACCAGGGTGCGCTTGTCCTTCCTCGACATCGCGCTGGCATCGCTGACCACGGCGACACCGGCCACCAGTGCCAGGGCCATCGCCAGACCACGGAAGCTGAGTGTGGAAGTACTGAGCATGTTCGTTCTCCTGTGAGGTGCATGCCACGCTGGGCAGGGAGGGCGCGGGCGCCCCGGCTGCCGTGGAGACCACGCTGACGTTCCAACATTGCCGGAACATTGCCTGGTCCACCGTGCGGCTTGCGCATTCATCTAGCGGCAGGCGGCATGAAGCAAGGCTGAAAGCGGCCTCGGCCGCTCAGCTGTCAGAAAGGGAAAAGGCCACGCGGACGTGGCCCTCCCTTCTCTGCCAAGGCGTTGCGGGCTTAGACGCCCATCGCCTTCTGTGCCTGCCGGGCCTGCTCCTGCTGGGCGTCCTGCGGCTGGTGCAGCACGTTAGGCGCGCCCTGCACGGCACCGCTGCTGAGCGCGATGCTCTGCTCGCTGGCGGCTCGGGTGTCCACCGCCACGCGGCTGGCCGCCGGGTCACCGATCGTGCCCTGCACGGCAAACAGGCGCTCACCGTTCGGGCTGGGCACCACCGTGTCGATGCGCTGCAGGCCGGCGGCATGCGCCTCCTTGGTCAGGGCCGCGGCGGCGCTTTCCAGCGCGTGGCGATCCTTGAAGGTGCCGGCCGGCAACAGTTCCAGACCCTTGCTGGCCTGGATGAAGAGCGGATTGCGCGGGTGCCGTTCGTCGTTCAGCAGCGGGCGCTCGCGGGCTTCCTTGATGGCCTCCAGCGTCTTCGCCCCGACAATGCCGTCGGCCACCAGGCCGTTGTCCTTCTGCAGCTGGCGCACCGCCGCGTCGGTGTTGCGGCCGAAGCGGCCATCCTCGACCAGCGGCTTGCCGTCGGCACCGACGTAGCCCAAGTGCCCCAGCTGTTCCTGCACCTTGCGCACGCCTTCGCTGTGCGCGCCCTGCTTGTACAGTTCGGCGTGCGGCGTGGCAGCGGCCTTGTGCTCGGCGGTAGGCTTGCCCTGGGTCTGCTCGTGCGACGGGGTGCGGTTTTCCAGCAGGTCGCGCGCCTTGGACAGCGGATCGGAGGCGTACAGCTTCCAGTTCGGGTGGTCCTTCACCTGCTTGAGGTAGTCCTCGACCGGCATGGTGTGCACGCCCTTGCTGCCGGAGGACTGGCTGATCAGCAGCTTGTCGGTGTTGGGGTCGCGCACCACCATCACGATGTGGTCGATGCCGTTCCAGTGCTCGTGGCGGGTCCTGGCCGTATCCAGGCCGATGATCATGCCTTCCTTCAGCGCACCGGGCTTGAGGATCGCGTCGCGGTCCAGCAGCACGCCGGACTGGTCGAATGCCTTGCGCACGATGCCGCCGGAACCCAGGTTGCCCAGGTCGATACGATCGGCCTTGCTGAAGACCGCATGCCCGGCCTTCTGGTTGATCTCGTCCATGGTGCGGTTCTGCAGCGTGCCGACCCAGCCGGAACAGTCGATGTAACCCTGCTCCACGTTCTTGCCGGTCTTGCCCGGTACGTACAGCGCGTGACCCGGAATGTTGATCGCGTACTTCACGTGGTCGTACTTCACGCCGGCCTCGTAGGCGGCGTGCAGTTCGATGCCCGGCTTCGGCGCGGTGGCCGCCGCTGTGGTTGCCGCCAGCGTGGCTGCACCCGCCGCCACGGCTGCGCTGGCCTGTGCAGGCGCGGCCGGGGCCTGGCTTTGGCCGGGCGCCACCGTCTGCGGGGCGATGTTCTTTTCCGGAATGCTGATCGCCGCGTACTTGTGGATGTAGTAGCTGGAGAACGTCCGCGCCAGGTCGCCATCGTTCATGCCGCGCATCTCGGCCAGGGTGTGGCCGGTCAGCGCCTTCGCGTCGGAACCGATCTGGTTCAGCACGTTGCGGCGCATGTTGATCTCTTCGCCGTGGCCGTTGCGGACCACGCCGAAGGTGCCGGTGGCAATCGCGGTCTGCACCGAGCCATAGCCGGCGCTGCCCTGCTGGTGGGCCAGGTACAGGTCCAGGCCGGTCGGCGTACTGCCTCCGGACAGGTACGGGTGGCCGGTGCGCTCGTTGCGGCGTGCCATCGAGTCCAGGTTGTCCTGGTACATCTTTGCGGCCGCTTCGGTGTTGCGGGTCGGGTCGAACTCGTGGCCGGTCAGGTGGTACTGGCGCGCGGAGCCGGGCACGAACTGGAACAGGCCCTTGGCGCCGGACGAGGTGTTGTGGGCGCGCTCGTTGAAGGTGCCGCCGGTCTCGATGTGCGCGAAGCGCATGAAGTCATCGACCGGAAGGCCTTTCTGCCGGGCGACCTGCTCGACGATGTCCAGGACTTCCTTTCTGCTGTAGTCATGCTGTGCCATGACGTTTTCCTCGGGGTTGATGGAGCGGCGCATGCCGCGAATCGCCAACCGGACTCATCCGTGAGTCAAGAACATGTCGGTCAACAGGAAACCCGCGCGTGGGCGGGTGCTATCAGGGCGCGACGTACTGCTGGGTCGCGCTGTCGAAGGTGTAGTGCACGGCGTCGCCGGCGCCCAGTGCACGGGTCTTGCCGGGGCCTTCGATGGTGGTGCCCTTGAAGGTCACGGTCAGTCGCGGCAGGCCGTTGCCGTCGGCAGCGAAGGCCAGTTCGCCATCGCTGTCGGTGCAGGGCATCACGTTGCCTTCGTCGCAGGCGGCGCTGTTGTCCTCGCCCGTACGCACCGAGCCGACATAGCGCCAGACCTTGCTGTCCACGTCGTCTTCGCTGCGCTTGGGGTTGAACAGCAGCAGTGCATAGCCGGTGCTGCTGATGCCGCGGTCGAAGCTGCTGGTCGGCACCGCCAGCAGCAGGCGACCGTCGGCGGTGCGATGTTCAAGCGGCTTGCGCCGGGTATCGACATCGTCGGCCTTGTCGTACGCGCCCAGCGCGCCGATGGTCCATTCCTGGCCACGGAACTTCCATGGCTTCTTCGCGTCGGCGCCGGCCAGCACGAAAGTGGCCTCGGCGAGGTTGGCGCGATCATCCGGGCCAGCCGGCGACTGCTCGCCCGGCTTGCCGTAGTGCTCGCGGGTATCCCAGGAGAAACCCGTGTAATACGTGGTGCCATCGAGGGTGAAGGTGTGGCCGAACCAGAAGGTCGCCACGCTGCCGTTCTGGACCTCGTAGGAGGTCGCGCCATCACCGTCCACCTGGTAGGTGAAATACATCACGGTCGGCGCGTCGGGCGGGGTGACGGCGGTGTCGGGAGAGGTGTTCTGCATCGGGGCAACATCCTGTCGGGGCGCATCGGCAGCCTGCACGGGGGCGCCAGGCTGGGAGGACGAGGGGGCCGGATCGGCGGCGCTGCAGGCCGCAGCGGAAAGAGAGACGAGCAGGCACGCCGCGAATGCGCGCAGGGGCCGCAACGGCAGGGTCCAACATGGCTCGGGGGGGTGATGCATGCGCCTCTCCATGGTCAGCGTTGCCGGGCCAGACGGCCGGCAGGAAACCGCACCCCATCCACCTGGGACGGGAGCGAGGACATGAGCCGGTCGATTCCTTCGACCTCGCATTGAAAACCCATGCCGGGTCATCTTGGCACAGAACGGCGGCCGGTCAAAGAGGGCGGTGACAGATGCCCTTACAGTGTGATCTGGTTCTCAGATCTTGCCGTCGCGCAGGTAGTCGAACAGTTCGGCGTCGCCCTTCAGGCCCAGTTTGAGCATGGCGTCGCCTTTCTGCCGGCTGATGGTGCTGACGCTCTTGTGCAGCTGCAGCGAGATCTCCTTCACCGTCATGCCGGTGCCGAGCAGCCGCAGCACTTCCACCTCGCGTGGCGACAACGGCTTGCCGTCGCCCTCGCGCATGCGCCAGCTGCCCGCAGCCTCGACCCGCTCACGCAGGCTCCGGCTGATGTAGGGCTGGCCCCGATAGACCGCCTGGATGGCCTGCGGCAGTTCGTCCATCGACGAGCTCTTGTCGACCAGGCCGAGCACGCCGCTGTCGAGCACCATGCGCAGGATCGCCAGGTTGTTGGAGACGCTGAGCATCAGCACCGGCAGGTCGGGGAAGCGGCGGCGGATCATGCCGATCATGGCGAAGCCGTCGGCCTGTGGGCTGCCCGGCATGGAATAGTCGGTCACCAGCAGGTCGCAGGGTTGGCTGCCGAGCAGGGCCATCAGCGCCTGCGCGCTGTCAGCCTCGCCGACCACGCGGCCGACCCCGCTCGATTCGATGACGGCGCGGGTACCGATACGGACCACAGGGTGGTCGTCTGCGATGATGATGCGCAAGCTCATTGCTCTAGTATGGCCACCGGGCAAGCCGGGCCGCGACCATCGCGGCCCTGTCAGGATTCTAGGAGATCGACGCCGATGCGTAGCTGGGCTGTTCGCGGGCTGGTCCTGCTGCTGGCCGTGCTGGTGCTGCCCGTGGCGCTGGCACAGGCTGTGCCTGGGCTGTTGCCGCTCAGTCCCCTGCAGCGCGAGTACCTCGCCGCCCATCCAAGCATCGTCGTGGGCCAGTATGACAGCGGCTGGCCGCCGTTCGAGTCCCTCCGTGATGGCCAGCAGGTTGGCCTGGGGCCGGATTATCTGTCGCTTCTCGCCCGTCAGCTGGGTGTGAAGGTCGAGGCGAGGCGTTATTCCGACTGGACATCCGTGCTGGATGCGGCCTGTCGTGGCGAGATCGACGTGGTAATGAATGTCGGTCTCAGTGCCGACCGCACCCGGTGCATGGTCTATACCGCTGCCTATGGCGAGGCGCCGTTGGCGCTGGTGGGGAGGCCGGGCGATCTGCGTGCTTCGAACATGCCCGACCTGGACGGATTGCGGGTGGTCATCGAGCAGGATTTCCTGACCGGACCGCAGGTGCGGGCACGTTTCCCGCGTGCGGTGCAGCTTGTCGCAAACAGCTCATTGGCTGCGCTGCAGATGGTCAGAGACGACAAAGCTGATGTCTACATAGGCAATGCCTACGTTGCCACCGAACTGATCGTACGCCAGCACCTGCAGGGTGTCGTCCTGCTGCGTCCGAGCGACCTGCCTCCCGAACGGATGCACTTCGGCGTTCCCAACAGCAAGCAACCGCTGGCCGAAGCGCTGGACCTGGCGCTGGCCGCGACCAGCCAGGCCCAGCGCGATGCACTGGCACAACGCTGGCTGCCCCTGCCGCAGTGGTCGGCATCGGCGCAGCTGGCGCTCAGCCAGGCCGAGAAGCGGGTTCTGCAACAGCCGTTGAAGATCGGCTTCGCGCCAAACGCCGCCCCACTGTCGTTCGCCGACGAGGATGGCAGGCCCAGCGGCCTGGCCAGCGAGTACCTGGCGCGGCTGATGCAGGCCGGTGCCAACCTGCAGGCGCAGAACAGCCATGACTGGTACGAGGTGCGCGAGAAGGCGCGCCGCGGCGAGCTGCAGGCGGTGATGGGCATTCCGGTCGATTCGCACTATCTGGGCCCGGACTGGGTGTACAGCCAACCCTTCATCAGCGTGCCGAACGTGATCGTCAGCCGCCACGACAGCCCGGCGCTGCTGGGCCTGTCCGACCTCCAGGACAAGCGCGTACTGCTGTCGGATCCGGAGCGCGTACGCGGTTACGTGCTGCAGCAGGCGCCGCAGGCCAGGATCGTCGCCGCGCGCAGCGCCGAACAGGCCATGCAACGCCTGATCGATGGCGAGGCCGACGCCTACGTGGGCAATCTGGCCCTGGTCGACCACCTGCTGCGCACGCGTTTCCCGGGGCGCCTGCAGGTTGCCGCGCCCGCGGGCTTCAACGACCAGCTGGCACTGGCCGTGGAGCGCCGGCATGCGGCGCTCGCCACGACCTTCGATCGCTTGCTGCTGCAGATGACGCCACGCGAGCGCGAAGCGCTGCGCGGCGACTGGCTGGCGGTGGAGTACCACAACGGCATCGACTGGCGAAGCACGCTGCGCTGGGGTGTACCGCTGCTGCTGGTGCTGCTGACCGCGCTGCTGGTGCATGGCATCGGCTACTGGCGCCTGCGCCGCGAGGTGGCCGGGCGCCGCCAGCTGGAGCAGCGCCTGGCCGAAGTGACCGACAACCTGCCTGCCGTGGTCTACCAGGCCCGTCGCGAGGTTGATGGCACGCTCCGCTTCCCGTTCATTGCCGGTGACCTCCAGGCGCTGTTCGGGATCACCCGACAGCAGGCTGAGCAGGACGCCACGATGTTGCTGGAGCGCGTCGAAGAGGACGATCGCGCGCGCATCCTGCAGGCGGTCGAACAGGCCGCGCACCAGTTCGCACCGCTCATGCTGGAATTCCGCCTGCGGGGCAATGGAGCAGGCCCGCGTTGGGTGCGCACCCAGGCGCAACCCTATGCCGCCGAAGCCGGTGTGGTGACCTGGAGTGGCTACTGGGTGGATGCCAGCGAGGCTCGTGCACAAGCGGATGCCCTGACCGCAGCCAAGGCCGAGGCCGAGCAGGCGGCCGAGGCGAAATCCCGCTTCCTGGCCACCATGAGCCATGAGATCCGCACGCCGATGAGTGGCGTGCTGGGGATGCTGGAAGTGCTGGCGCACTCACCGCTGGATGCAGAACAGAAACGCATCCTTGGCGTGATCGAGGATTCGGCGCAGATGCTCCGGCAGATCCTTGACGACATCCTTGACTACTCGCGGCTGGAGGCCAACGCATTGCGGCTGGAGCCGGTACCGCAGCCGCTGCGGCCGTTGCTGGAAAGCGTGTGCCGGTTGTTGTCGGCGCAGGCCAGTGCACGTGGGCTGGACCTGCACGTGCAGATTGATCCGCAGCTGGCAGCCGCGCACGAAGTGGATGGCGTGCGCCTGCGCCAGATCGTGTTCAACCTGCTCAGCAACGCCATCAAGTTCACCGTGCGCGGCGAAGTGCGGCTGCAGCTGGAAGTGCTGGGGCCGACCGCCGAAGACGGCAGCCAGCCGCTGTGCCTGAGCGTCACCGATACCGGCATCGGCATCGCACCGGAACAGCTGCAGCACCTGTTTGCGCCGTTTACCCAGGCCGGTGCGTACATCCAGCGCGACCATGGTGGAACCGGCCTGGGCCTGAGCATCTGCCAGCGCTTGGTGCAGATGATGGACGGCGAGCTGGAACTGCACAGCACGCTGGGCGAGGGCACCCGCGCCGAGGTGCGGCTGTCGCTGGTGGAAGCCGGCAGCAGTGATGTTGAAGCGCTGGTCGCCGAGCAGGAACAGGCGGCGCTGCTGCCGCCGGCGCTGCGCCAGGCACGCGTGCTGGTGATCGAAGATCATCCGACCAACCAGGCGATGATGGCCTGGCGGCTGCAGCAGCTGGGTGTACCGCATGTGCTGGTCGGCGATGGCCAGCAGGGGCTGGATCGCCTGGCATCGGAGCACTTTGATCTGGTCATTACCGATTGCCGGATGCCGGTACTGGATGGTTTCGCCTTCACCCGCCTGCTGCGCGAACGCGAAGGCCGCAACGGCCAGCCGCGGCTGACCGTACTGGCGCTGACCGCCAGCGTGCTGGACGACGATGCACGTCGTTGCCGTGAAGCCGGGATGGATGAGGTGCTGGCCAAGCCATTGTCATTGGCGACACTGCGCGCGGCACTGCTGCGCTGGTTGCCGCAGGCGCAGGGGCAACGGTTCGAGGAGCCGCTGGCCGAGTCCGCTGCCGTCGATGACAGGACGCTGCCCGATCTGGACAGCCTGCAGCGGCGCTTCGGCTCACGCGCGGTCGCCGAGCAGTTGCGCGACAGCCTGCTGCAGGCCAGTGCAGGTGACCTGGCCGCTGTGCAGCGCGCGCTGGAGGCCGGCGACCGTGAGGCTGCCGCGCTGCACCTGCATCGCCAGGCCGGTGGCTTGGGCGCGGTGGGAGCGACGGTGCTGGCTGCGCAGGCCAATGCCCTGGTCGAGCGCCTGCAGGATGCGGCCGAGACCGATCCGGTGCCGTTGTTCACCGCGGTGGCGGCATTCGTGGCGCGGCTGCAACAGCAGTTGCAGCGCCTGGCTCACTGAGCCGACTGCTGCTGCAGGTAGGCGATCACCAGCGCACGGCGTTCGGCGCTGGGGAAGGCGTTGTACATGCGTGTGCCCGGTACAACATGGGTGGGTGACTGCAGGAACGCATCCAGGGTCTGCGCGGACCAGGTGATGTCGGCGCGGCGCATGCCGTCGGAATAGCCGTAGTCGGGCAGGCTGCCGGCGCGCCGGCCGATCACGCCGTGCAGGTTCGGGCCGAAGCGGTGGATGCCGCCAGGCTGCACGGTGTGGCAGCCGGCACACAACTCGAACGCGCGTTGCATGGCCTGCTGCTGCGCCTGTTCCGGCGTGGCGGGCGCTGCAGGCGGGCGCTGGCAGGCCGTGGCGGCCAGGGCCACGGCAACAGCGATGAGCAGGAATGATGCACGCATGGGCGGGCAGGATAGCGGTGCGCGGCAAGCGACGGGCTGCGACGCTCGGTCGCAGCCCGTGGCGTTCACATGCCCGAGTAGTTCGGGCCGCCGCCGCCCTGCGGGGTCACCCACACGATGTTCTGGGTGGGGTCCTTGATGTCGCAGGTCTTGCAGTGCACGCAGTTCTGCGCGTTGATCTGCAGGCGCGCGCTGTCGGCTTCGCCGACGAACTCGTACACGCCGGCCGGGCAGTAGCGCGCTTCCGGGCCTGCGTACTCGGCCAGGTTCACCTTCACCGGAATGCTCGGGTCCTTCAGCGTCAGGTGGCTGGGCTGGTTCTCGTCGTGGTTGGTGCTGCTCAGGAACACCGAGCTGAGCCGGTCGAAAGTCAGCACGCCATCCGGCTTCGGGTAGGCGATGCGGGTGTGCTTGGCGGCCGGTTCCAGGCAGGCGTGGTCGGGCTGGGTGCGGTGCAGGGTCCACGGCGGGTTGCGCACGCCCAGCTTGGGAAGCAGCCACTGCTCCACGCCGGTCATCAGCGTGGCCACGGTCTGGCCCTTCTTGAACCACTGCTTGAAGTTCTTGGCCTGCTGCAGTTCGGTGAACAGCCAGCTGGCTTCGAACGCCGTCGGGTAGGCACTCAGTTCATCGTGCTGGCGGTCGGCGGCCAGTGCATCGAACGCGGCGTCGGCGCACAGCATGCCGGTCTTGATCGCGGCGTGGCTGCCCTTGATGCGGCTGGCGTTGAGGTAGCCGGCCTCGCAGCCGACCAGCGCGCCACCGGGGAACACCGTCTTCGGCAGCGACAACAGGCCACCGGCGGTGATCGCACGCGCGCCGTAACCGATGCGGGTGCCACCCTCCAGGTGCTTGCGGATGGACGGATGGGTCTTGAAACGCTGGAACTCTTCAAACGGGCTCAGCCACGGGTTCCTGTAGTCCAGGCCGACCACGTAGCCGATGGCGACCTTGCCGCCGTCGGCGTGGTACAGGAACGCGCCGCCGTAGGTGTCGCTGTCCAGCGGCCAGCCAGCAGCATGCACCACCAGGCCCGGCTCATGCTTGGCCGGGTCGATCTGCCACAGTTCCTTGATGCCGATGCCGTAGGCCTGCGGGTCCTTGCCTTCGTCAAGTTTGTAGCGAGCGATCAGCTGGCGGCCCAGGTGGCCGCGTGCGCCTTCGGCGAAGATTGTGTACCTGGCGTGCAGCGCCATGCCGCGCTCGAAGGCCGGGCCGATGCTGCCGTCCTTCTCGATGCCCATGTCGCCGGTCGCCACGCCGATCACTTCACCGTTGTCGCCATACAGCACTTCGGCGGCGGCGAAGCCCGGGAAGATCGCCACTTCCAGCGCCTCGGCCTGCTGCGCCAGCCAGCGGGTCACTTCGCCCAGGCTGATGATGTAGTTGCCTTCGTTGTGGAAGCACTCCGGCAGCAGCGCGTTGGGCGTGCTGCGTGCGCCGGTTTCGCTGAGGAACAGGAATTCGTCGCGGGTGACCTTCTGCTTCAGCGGTGCGCCACGCTCGGCCCAGTCCGGGAACAGTTCGGTCAGCGCGCGCGGATCCATCACCGCGCCGGACAGCACGTGCGCGCCTGGTTCGGACCCCTTCTCCAGCACGCACACCGACAACTCGCGGCCGGCTTCGATCGCGCGCTGGCGCAGGCGGATCGCGGTGGCCAGGCCGGCGGGGCCGGCGCCGACGATCACCACGTCGAATTCCATTACTTCACGCGGGGGCAGGGCGTTGGCTTCAGCGCTCATCGATTGCATGACTCGTGGGTAGGGCCGGCATCGGGGCCACCGGCGGTGCCTGGGAATCGCGCGTGCAGCCACGGGCGAAACGGTTGTTTGAATGTGTCAGGGTACCGGGACGCGCGTGATCGAGCTAGATCGCCGATGTTCACACCCGGATTGCTGCAATGCAGCGTAGGGCCGCGGCTCTGGTGGGTGCCGACCTTGGTCGGCACGCTCTGCCCGGATGACCGACAATGGCCCGGTCCTGACTGCGCGTGAGTGCCATGGCTTTGCATCCGTACGATCTGTTCGATGTCCGTTCCCTGCTCAACGAGGAAGAGCGCGCGGTGCAGGAGAGCGTCGCCCGTTTCACCAACGAGTGCGTGCTGCCGATCATCGGCGATGCCTTCGACCAGGCCCGCTTCCCCGATGAACTGGTGCCGGAGATCGCGTCACTGGGCCTGCTCGGTGCCACCCTGCCGACCGAGTACGGCGGTGGTGGCCTCGGCGCGGTCAGCTACGGCCTGATCTGCCAGGAGCTGGAGCGCGGCGATTCGGGCCTGCGCAGCTTCGTCTCGGTGCAGAGCTCGCTGTGCATGTACCCGATCTACGCCTATGGCAGCGAGGAACAGCGCCAGCAGTGGCTGCCGGCGATGGCGCGCGGCGAACTGATCGGCTGCTTCGGCCTGACCGAGGCGCATGGGGGTTCCGATCCGGCCAGCATGAAGACCCGCGCGGTGCGCGACGGCAGCGACTGGCGCATCAGCGGCAGCAAGATGTGGATCACCAGCGGCCCGGTGGCCGACCTGGCCATCGTCTGGGCGCAGACCGAGGACGGCATCCAGGGTTTCGTGCTGGAAAAGGGCATGGCCGGCTTCACCACGCAGGAGATCAAGCACAAGATGAGCCTGCGCGCATCGCTGACCGGGGCGCTGTTCTTCGATGACGTGCGCGTGCCTGACAGCCACCGGCTGCCGAACGTGAAGGGCCTGAAGGGGCCGCTGGGCTGCCTGACCCAGGCCCGCTATGGCATCAGCTGGGGCCCGATCGGTGCGGCGATTGCCTGCCTGGATGAAGCACTGGGTTATGCCAAGGAGCGCGTGCTGTTCGGTCGCCCGCTGGCGGCCACGCAGAGCGCGCAGATCAAGCTGGCCGAGATGGCCCGCCGCATCACCACCGCGCAGCTGCTGGCCCTGCAGCTGGGCCGCCTGAAGGAAGCCGGCCAGCTGCAGCCGCAGCAGGTCAGCCTGGCCAAGTGGAACAACTGCCGCATGGCGATCGACATCGCCCGTGAATGCCGTGACCTGCTGGGTGGCGCCGGCATCACCACCGAACACGTGGCGATCCGGCACGCGCTGAACCTCGAATCGGTGATCACCTATGAAGGCACCGAGACCGTGCACCAGCTGGTGATCGGCCGCGAACTGACCGGCATCAACGCGTTCTGAGTGCACCGGTAGTGCCGGCCGCTGGCCGGCATTGAGTTGGTAGTGCCGGCCGCTGGCCGGCATTGCCCAGTAGCGTATTCGCAGGCGAGCGATCGGTGTACCGAACCGCGCACCGTACCGAGATGGGTTCAAGGACAGCCTGTACCGCGCGGCTGTTGGGTCCGCCTTGAAGCGAGCCGAGCACCGCAGGTCCGGCGGGGGCGAAGAGGCGCGGGTGTCTGAGCGCAGCGAGTTCCGCGCCGTCCCCCGGCGGGCCGAGGAGCGCAGGGCACCGGTGCGCAGCACCGGCTCGCGGATGGCGGCGCGTTTCTTTTGGTTACTTTTCTTTCCGCGCGGAAAGAAAAGTAACGCCCATGAACGCATGCGCCCGCCACAGCAACGACCAGGCAGAAGAGAGACGCGTGGCGTTACGCGCCGCCGGCAAACCCATGCTGCCGCCACGCTTCGTACATCACCACGGCAACGGTGTTGGAAAGATTGAGGCTGCGGTTGTCCGGCCGCATCGGCAGGCGCAGGCGGCGGCCATCGGGCAAGGCATCGAGCACGTCCTGCGGCAGGCCGCGGCTTTCCGGGCCGAACAGGAAGGCATCACCGTCTTCGAACGCCACGCTGTCATAGCGGACGCTGGCACGCGTACTGAGGGCGAACAACCGCTTCGGTGCGATCCGCGCCAGCGCGGTGTCCAGGTCGGGGTGCACCTGCAGGCGCGAATACTCGTGGTAGTCCAGGCCGGCGCGCTTGAGCTGCTTGTCTTCCAGTGCGAAGCCGAGCGGCTCGACCAGGTGCAGCTGCGCGCCGGTGTTGGCGCAGAGCCGGATCACATTGCCCGTGTTGGGCGGGATTTCCGGTTGGAACAGGATCACGTGGAACTGGGGCGCGGCATTCATCGGCGCAGTGTACCTGCGACGACCGCCGCCTTTACGGCGCACGCCCTGCGCGAGGCAGGGCGGCACCGCTTACGGGCGCAGCAGGACCTGGGCGGTTTCGGTGGCCAGGGCCTGCAGGTCGGCGGCGCTCGGACGCACCTGCAGGGCCGGCAGGTTGACGATCACCTGGTTGGCGACGCTGGTGGCGGCGGCAGCCAGGGTCGCGGCGTAGCGCTGGGCTTCCAGTTCGGCGGCCAGGGCGACGCGCTGTTCCAGGCTCGGGCGCACTTCCACCGAGGCCAGGGTGGTGATCGGCATCGCGGCGGCGACCGGGGCGGCGACGTAGCCGCTGCGCTCGGCCAGCTGGTCGGCACTTGGGCGCACTTCCACGGTGGCCAGGGTCGGGATGCCGCTGGCCTGTTCCCAGGCCTGCTGGGCCAGCTGGTCGGCGGCCGGGCGAACCTGCACGGTGGACAGAGTCTTGATGGATTCGGAGGCCTGCACCGACGAAACAACCGCGGTGCCGGCGATCAGGGCGATGGCGATGGCAATGGTCTTGGCGTTCATGACGGGGCCTGTTTAGTGTTGGTGATCAGTGGTGTGGTAGTAAGGTAGTACACCAATTCTGGGCTTGCAAGGAAAATTTTCGATTTCCTGCGTTTGTTCAGTCTTCAGTCAGCTTTTGTCTGAAGCCCTTCCTGGTGCAGGAAGTACCAAGCAATCCCCGTGCCAACTTTTAATTATTGATTTGCAAGGGTTTTATGGTCATCGAAAAGTGTCCGGCGGGCGGACACCTGTCCATTCGATGTGCTGCGGACACTGTCCGGACGTTGCTGGCGGGTGCTTGTGACGGCTCGGACAGGGCAGATCGGCGCTGCGGATGGCGCACAGGGGCAAACACCCCCAGTGACTGGCGACCGATTCCTGCCGTTGCGCGCGCACGCTAGGATCGGGGTTCACCTATGTGACCAAGGATCCGGATATGTCTCTCGCCCTTCGCCCGCGCACTGCGCTGCTGGCCGTTGCCCTCAGCACCGCCCTGGGCACGCTTGTGCCTTCCCATGCGTTGGCGGCAAAGCCGGCCGCACCGGCCAAGGTCGATATCCCGTATGAGCAGTTCACCCTGCCCAACGGCCTGCGCGTGATCGTGCACACCGATCGCAAGGCGCCGATCGTCGCGGTCAACGTCTGGTATCACGTCGGCAGCAAGGACGAACCGGCCGGCCGCACCGGCTTCGCGCACCTGTTCGAACACCTGATGTTCCAGGGCAGCGAAAACCACGACGGCGAATTCTTCGAGCCGTTCAAGCAGGTCGGCGCCACCAACCAGAACGGCACCACCAATACCGATCGCACCAACTACTTCGAGAACGTGCCCACCACTGCGCTGGACATGGCGCTGTGGATGGAATCGGACCGCATGGGCCATCTGGTCGGTGCGATCGACCAGGCGGCGCTGGACGAGCAGCGTGGCGTGGTGCAGAACGAGAAGCGCCAGGGCGAGAACCAGCCCTACGGCCAGGCCTGGGACCAGCTCAACAAGGCGCTGTATCCAGTTGGCCACCCGTACCACCACGGCGTGATCGGTTCGATGAACGATCTGAACGCGGCGTCGCTGGATGACGTGAAGACCTGGTTCCGCACCTGGTACGGCCCGAACAACGCCGTGCTGGTGCTGGCTGGCGACATCGACCTGGCCACCGCCAAGGAAAAGGTTGGCAAGTACTTCGGCAGCATCCCGGCCGGCCCGACCATGGCGCAGCCGGCGGTGAACGTGGCCAAGCGCAGCACCGATACGCGCGAGACGATGACCGACAAGGTGCCGCAGGCGCGTATCTACCGCGCCTGGAACGTGCCGCAGGTCGGTACCACCGAGGTCGATCAGCTGCAGCTGTTCGCGCAGGTACTGGGCGGCGCCAAGTCCTCGCGGCTGAGCCAGCGCCTGCAGCACCAGGACAAGCTGGTGGACAGCATCGCGGCAGGCCTGTCGACGTCGCAGCTGGGTTCGAACTTCGTGATCATGGCGACGGTCAAGCAGGGCCAGGACCCTGCCAAGGTCGAGAAGATCATCGACGAGGAACTGGACCGGCTGATCAAGCAGGGCCCGACCGCGGCCGAGCTGGAACGCGCCAAGACCGGTGCCCGCGCCGGTTTCATCCGCGGCATCGAACGCATCGGCGGCTTCGGCGGCAAGGCCGACGCACTGGCCGAGTGCGCGGTGTTCACCGGCGACCCGGGCTGCTTCCGCACCTCGCTGGCCAACATCGAGAAGGCCAGTGCTGCTGATCTGAGCCGTCTGGGCGCGCAGTGGCTGGACAAGGGCAGCCACACCCTGGTGATTGCACCGGGTGAGCGCGTGGCGCTGAAGGAAGACCCGAGCCAGGCGCCGAAGCCGTTCAACGTGCCGGCGGTGGACCCCAAGTACAGCACGCTGCCCGAGCAGGTGGACCGCAAGGCCGGCGTACCGCAGACCCGCGAGTTCCCGCAGCTGAAGTTCCCGGCGCTGCAGCGCGCCACGCTGAAGAACGGCACCCAGGTGATCCTGGCCGAGCGCCACGAGATTCCGGTGGTGCAGTTCAGCTACCAGTTCCCGGGTGGCTTCAGCGCCGACCAGGGCCGCAAGCCGGGCACCGCCAACTTCACCATGAGCCTGATGACCGAAGGCGCCGGCAAGCTCGGCTCGCTGGCCTTCGCCGATGCCGCAGACGCACTGGGCGCCAGCCTGGATGCCTCGGCCGGCCTGGACTCCATGAGCGTGGACCTGTCGGCGCTGAAGGAAAACCTGGCACCGTCGCTGGCGCTGTATCGGGACCTGCTGCGCGAACCGCGCTTCGAGCAGGGCGAGATCGACCGGGTCAAGGCGAGCTGGATTGCCGGCATCCAGCAGGAGAAGGTCAACCCGGGCGCGGTGGCGATGCGCGTGCTGCCGCCGCTGCTGTACGGCAAGGGCCACCCGTATGCCATTCCGTTCACCGGCAGCGGTGACGAAGCAGCGATCAACGGCGTGACCCGCGAAGACCTGGTCGACTTCCACCACGACTGGCTGCGGCCGCAGAACGGCACCCTGATCGTGGTCGGTGACACCACCCTGGCCGAGATCGTGCCGCTGCTGGACAAGCAGCTGGGCGACTGGAAGGCTGCGGGCGACGCCCCGCAGGTGAAGGCCGCCACCGATGTGGCATTGCCGAAGGGCCCGCGCGTGTTCCTGATCGACCAGCCGGGTGCGGTGCAGGCCAACCTGTTCGCAGGGCAGGTGGTGGCGCCGTCCAGCGCCACCAGCTCGACCCGCTTCGATATTGCCAACGGCGTGATCGGCGG
Source organism: Stenotrophomonas sp. YJH_SMC_21 (assembly GCF_059369555.1). Classification (NCBI taxonomy): domain Bacteria; kingdom Pseudomonadati; phylum Pseudomonadota; class Gammaproteobacteria; order Lysobacterales; family Lysobacteraceae; genus Stenotrophomonas; species Stenotrophomonas sp. YJH_SMC_21. Next base: position 160,124 of record NZ_JCAFSU010000008.1, on the reverse strand, counting down.
CGACTTCACCTCGCGCCTGAACATGAACCTGCGTGAGGACAAGCACTGGTCATACGGTGCGCGCAGCAGCGCGATCAACTCGGTGGGCCAGCGCCCGTGGATGGCCAGCGCGCCGGTGCAGATCGACAAGACCGGCCCGGCGATGGCGGAAATGCGCAAGGAAATCGCCGCGTTCGCCGATGGCAGCAAGCCGGCCACCGCCGCCGAGGTCAACCGCATCCGCAACATCCAGACCCTCAGCCTGCCCGGTGCCTACGAGACCGCCAGCGCGGTCGCCTCGACCATCGGTTCGATCGTGCAGTTCAAGCGTCCGGACGACTACGTGCTGCGTCGCAAGGCCGAGATCGAGGCGATGACCCCGGCGCAGGTGCAGCAGGCCGCCGCCGAGATCAAGCCGCAGGCGCTGACCTGGGTGGTGGTGGGTGATCTCAAGCAGACCGAAGCGGCCGTGCGTGCGCTGAACCTGGGCGAGGTGACGGTGATCGACGCCGAAGGCAACCCGGTCAAGAAATAAGGGATGCGCCTGCCCGCCCCCGCGGGCAGGCCTCCCCAGGTAGTGCCGGCCGCTGGCCGGCAACGCCGTGACCCGAAGGCGGGGTCAGAGCCCCCTGCGGGGGATCCGTTCCCCCACCGGCTACCCCCGATTCAGGCGGTTCAGGCAGAATCCCTCCATACCCTTCCAGGATCTGCCCATGCGCGTTCTGCTGCTTTCCTCCCTGCTGCTCACCGTCACCGCCTGTACCTGGGTGCCGATCGAACCGGCCGGCAAGGCGACCCGCGTGCTGCCGGCAGGCCCGGTTCCCGCTGGCTGCATTGCCAAGGGCGAGGTGGCGGTGACCGTGAAGAGCAAGGTCGGCTTCTACAACCGCAACCCGCTGCGCGTGCAGGAAGAGCTGGAAACCCTGGCCCGCAACGAGGCCCCGAGCGCCGGCGCCAATGCCGTGCAGGCCGCCGCGGCCCCGGCCGATGGCAGCCAGCGCTTCGCCGCATTCCAGTGCCCGCCGCGCTGAACGCTTCACCATACGGCCAAGGCTGAATTCGTAAAGATGCGGTGAAGGCCCCGGGGGTTATAGAATAGCGCCCCCTTTTGCCTGAGCCTTGGCGCTAACCTCGATGCTCTTCAAGAATGTCTCGATCGCCGGCCTGGCACACGTCGACGCGCCGCATACGCTGACCACCAAGGAAATCAACGAACGCCTGCAGCCGACGTTGGATCGCCTGGGTATCCGCACCGACGTGCTCGGCGACATCGCCGGCATCCACGCGCGCCGCCTGTGGGACAACGGCGTGCTGGCGTCCGACGCTGCCACCATGGCAGGCCGCAAGGCACTGGAAGACGCAGGCATCAATGCGACGCAGGTTGGCCTGCTGGTCAACACCTCGGTCAGTCGCGACTACCTGGAGCCGTCCACGGCTTCCATCGTCTCGGGCAACCTCGGCGTCAGCGACGAGTGCATGACCTTCGACGTCGCCAATGCCTGCCTGGCCTTCATCAACGGCATGGATATCGCCGCGCGCATGATCGAGCGCGGCGACATCGACTACGCGCTGGTGGTGGACGGCGAGACCGCCAACCTGGTGTACGAGAAGACCCTGGAGCGCATGACCGCCCCGGACGTCACCGCTGACGATTTCCGCAACGAGCTGGCCGCCCTGACCACCGGTTCGGGTGCCGCGGCGATGGTGATGGCGCGCTCGGAGCTGGTGCCGGACGCGCCGCGCTACAAGGGCGGCGTGACGCGCTCGGCCACCGAGTGGAACCAGCTGTGCCTGGGCAACCTGGACCGCATGGTCACCGACACCCGCCTGCTGCTGATCGAAGGCATCAAGCTGGCACAGAAGACCTTCACCGCTGCCAAGATCGCCTTGGGCTGGGCCGTGGAAGAGCTGGACCAGTTCGTGATCCACCAGGTCAGCCAGCCGCACACCGCCGCGTTCATCAAGAACTTCGGCATCGACCCGAAGAAGGTGATGACCATCTTCGGCGAGCACGGCAACATCGGCCCGGCCTCGGTGCCGATCGTGCTGAGCAAGCTCAAGCAGCTGGGCAAGCTGAAGAAGGGCGATCGCATCGCGCTTCTGGGTATCGGCTCGGGCCTGAACTGCTCGATGGCTGAAGTGGTCTGGTAAAAGAGTCACCGCTGACCTGCTGCACGACGGGCAGCGATGATTTTTCCAAGTGTTCAAGGGCCGGTTTACCGGCCCTTTCTACAGGTGCGATCCGATGTCCCAGCTTCCCGGTTACCCCGCCCACCCGCAGCGCTTCGAGGTACGCCCCGGCCTGTCGATGAACTATCTCGACGAAGGCCCGCGCGACGGCGAGGTGGTGGTGATGGTGCATGGCAACCCGTCGTGGAGCTATTACTGGCGCACGCTGGTCGCCGGCCTGTCGGACACGTACCGCTGCATCGTGCCGGACCACATCGGCATGGGCCTGTCGGACAAGCCCGATGACAGCCGCTACGAGTACACGCTGCAGTCGCGCGTGGACGACCTCGATGCGCTGCTCAAGCACCTGGGCATCACCGGTCCGGTGACCCTGGCGGTGCACGACTGGGGCGGCATGATCGGTTTCGGCTGGGCGCTGTCGCACCACGACCAGGTCAAGCGCCTGGTGGTGCTCAATACCGCTGCATTCCCGATGCCGGCGGCGAAGAAGATGCCGTGGCAGATCGCGCTGGGCCGCCACTGGAAGATCGGCGAGTGGATCATCCGGACCTTCAACGCGTTCTCCTCCGGTGCCTCGTGGCTGGGCGTGGAGCGGAAGATGCCGGCCGACGTGCGCCGCGCCTACGTGTCGCCGTACAACAGCTGGGCCAACCGCATCAGCACCATCCGCTTCATGCAGGACATCCCGCTGTCGCCGGCCGACAAGGCGTGGTCGCTGCTGGAGCGTGCCGGCAAGGCGCTGCCGTCGTTCGCCGACCGGCCGGCCTTCCTCGGCTGGGGCCTGCGCGACTTCGTGTTCGACCACCACTTCCTGAAGGGCTTCCAGGCCGCGCTGCCGCGGGCCCAGGTACATGCGTTCGAGGATGCCGGGCATTACGTGCTGGAAGACAAGCACGAGGTGCTGGTGCCGGAGATCCGCGCCTTTCTGGACAAGAACCCGATCTGATCGGTGTGCCGACCAACGGTCGGCACCCACCCCTTCCTCTTCCGGTGGGTGCCGACCGTTGGTCGGCACACCCGAACGGTTGATGAGGTTGCCGGCCAGCGGCCGGCACTACCATTACGCGGCGACCGGCGCCTGCGGCGGCGAGGAAGGGCTGTTGCCGTTGTCGTCCGGATGGTCGTCGTCGTTGTCGGCGTCATCGCGCCAGCGCCAGTCGGCCGGCGTCAACGGATCCAGGCCATAGGCGATGCGCGCCTTGTCGCACTGCGGGCTGGCCTTGCCGTACTCCCACGATGCATCCACCTCGCGGCACACGCTGGGCCGGTTGGGATGGATGGTGCAGCGTGAATACACGCCGATCTGCGCATCCAGCGCCACGCAGCGCACCGGCTTGGAATGGGTGCCGCGCATGCACAGGCGGTGCGGGTCCAGCACCTCGGTGAGCTGGTGCGGCACGCCGCCGGGGGTGACCTCGTCTGATTCCATCCAGTGGAAGGCCACGCGGTACTGGGTGCAGCAGGCGCCGCAGGTCATGCAGGGATGTTGCATGGGCAAGCCGCCTCGGGCGGCAGTCGGAATCAGGAACGAGGGTGCGGATTTTCCACGAAGTGGGCCGCCGCGCAAGAAATTCCGTAAGCGGCGACAATGAACGGATGAACCGACCCTGCAATATTGCCGCCCGCTTGCCTGAACTGGCGCGTGAACGGCCTGATCAGATCGCCATCCGCTGCCCTGGCCGCCGTGGCGCCGGCAACGGCATGGCCGCCTACGACGTGACCCTGGATTACCGCCAGCTGGACGCCCGCAGCGACGCCATGGCGGCCGGCCTGGCCGGCTACGGGATCGGCCGTGGAGTGCGCACGGTGGTGATGGTGCGGCCGTCGCCGGAGTTCTTCCTGCTGATGTTTGCCCTGTTCAAGCTGGGCGCGGTGCCGGTGCTGGTCGACCCGGGCATCGACAGGCGCGCGCTGAAGCAGTGCCTGGACGAGGCGCAGCCGGAGGCCTTCATCGGCATTCCGCTGGCGCACGTGGCGCGGCTGGTGCTGCGCTGGGCCCCCTCGGCGGCGCGCCTGGTGACCGTGGGCCGCCGCCTCGGCTGGGGCGGGACCACGCTGGCCGCGCTGGAGCGCGCCGGCGCCAAGGGTGGGCCGATGCTGGCCGCCACCGACGGCGAGGACATGGCCGCGATCCTGTTCACCAGCGGCTCCACCGGCGTGCCCAAGGGCGTGGTCTACCGCCACCGCCACTTCGTCGGCCAGATCCAGCTGCTGGGCAGCGCCTTCGGCATGGAAGCGGGCGGGGTGGACCTGCCGACCTTCCCGCCGTTCGCCCTGTTCGATCCTGCGCTGGGCCTGACCTCGGTCATCCCGGACATGGACCCGACCCGGCCGGCACAGGCCGACCCGGCCCGCCTGCATGACGCCATCCAGCGCTTCGGCGTGACCCAGCTGTTCGGCTCGCCGGCGCTGATGCGGGTGCTGGCGAAGCATGGCCGGCCGCTGCCGACGGTGACCCGGGTGACCTCGGCGGGTGCGCCGGTGCCGCCGGACGTGGTCGCCACCATCCGCAGCCTGCTGCCGGCCGACGCGCAGTTCTGGACGCCGTACGGCGCCACCGAGTGCCTGCCGGTGGCGGTGGTCGAAGGCCGCGAGCTGGAACGCACGCGCGCCGCCACCGAGGCCGGTGCCGGCACCTGCGTGGGCAGCGTGGTGGCGCCGAACGAAGTGCGCATCATCGCCATCGATGACGCGCCGCTGGCCGACTGGTCGCAGGCGCGCGTGCTGGCGGTCGGCGAAGTGGGAGAAATCACGGTGGCTGGCCCGACCGCCACCGACAGCTACTTCAACCGCCCGCAGGCCACGGCTGCAGCGAAGATCCGCGAGACGCTGGCCGATGGCAGCACCCGCGTGGTGCATCGCATGGGCGACGTCGGTTACTTCGATGCGCAGGGTCGCCTGTGGTTCTGCGGGCGCAAGACGCAGCGCGTGGAAACCGCGCGCGGACCGCTGTACACCGAACAGGTCGAGCCGGTGTTCAACACCGTCGCAGGCGTGGCGCGTACCGCGCTGGTCGGTGTCGGCGCCGCCGGTGCGCAGGTACCGGTGCTGTGCGTGGAACTGCTGCGCGGCCAGTCCGACAGCCCGGCGCTGCAGGAAGCGCTGCGTGCGCATGCCGCAGCGCGCACGCCTGAGGCCGGCCTGCAGCACTTCCTGGTGCATCCGGCGTTCCCCGTCGATATCCGTCACAACGCCAAGATCGGCCGCGAGAAGCTCGCCGTCTGGGCCAGCGCCGAACTGGAGAAGCGCGCATGAAGATCCTGGTCACCGGTGGTGGTGGGTTCCTTGGCCAGGCGCTGTGCCGCGGGCTGGTCGAACGTGGCCACCAGGTACTGGCGTTCAACCGCAGCCATTACCCGGAGCTGCAGGTGATGGGCGTGGGCCAGATCCGTGGCGACCTGGCCGACCCGCAGGCGGTCCTGCATGCGGTGGCCGGCGTCGATGCGGTATTCCACAACGGTGCCAAGGCCGGTGCGTGGGGCAGCTACGACAGCTACCACCAGGCCAATGTGGTCGGCACCGACAACGTCATCGCCGCCTGCCGTGCGCACGGTATCGGCCGGCTGGTCTACACCTCCACGCCCAGCGTGACGCACCGGGCCACCCACCCGGTAGAAGGCCTCGGCGCCGACGAAGTGCCGTACGGCGAAGATTTCCAGGCGCCCTATGCGGCCACCAAGGCGATTGCCGAACAGCGCGTGCTGGCGGCCAATGACGCGTCGCTGGCGACGGTGGCGCTGCGTCCGCGCCTGATCTGGGGCCCTGGCGACCAGCAGCTGGTACCGCGCCTGGCCGAACGTGCACGACAGGGCCGCCTGCGCCTGGTGGGCGATGGCAGCAACAAGGTCGATACCACCTACATCGACAACGCCGCGCTTGCCCACTTCCTCGCCTTCGAGGCACTGGCGCCCGGTGCCGCATGTGCAGGCAAGGCCTACTTCATTTCCAACGGCGAACCGCTGCCGATGCGCGAGCTGGTCAACAAGCTGCTGCAGGCGGTGGGTGCACCGACCGTGGACAAGGCGATCAGCTTCAAGACCGCGTACCTTATCGGCGCCATCTGCGAGCGGCTGTGGCCGCTGCTGCGCCTGCGTGGCGAGCCGCCGTTGACCCGGTTCCTGGCCGAACAGCTGTGCACGCCGCACTGGTACAGCATGGAGCCCGCCCGCCGTGACTTCGGCTATGTGCCGCAGGTCAGCATCGAAGAAGGGCTGCGCAGGCTGAAGGCTTCATCTGCTGCTTAGATCGCCGTCACTGGTTGCACACCGCAGGATCGGGAGGATGGACCCACGCCATCCAAGGCTCGACCACCCGCGAGGAGCGCCATGCTGCATTACGCCATCATTTTCTTTGTCATCGCCATCATCGCCGCCGTTCTGGGTTTCTCCGGTATCGCCGGCGCCGCAACGAACATCGCCTGGATCCTGTTCGTGGTGTTCCTGATCCTTGCGGTGATCTCGATGTTCCGCAAGCGAGGCTAGCCGGTAGTGCCGGCCGCTGGCCGGCATCGCTTTCCGCAGAGTCGAGCCATGCTCGACTCTGCGGGCGATCACCACGTTACACAGCGCTCTGCAGCCCGCGATCGGCCTCATGGCGCTCCAGCGCCAGTTCGATCAGGCGCGTGATCAGCGTGGTGTAGTCAACACCGCTGGCGCCCCACAATTTCGGGTACATGCTGATGCGGGTGAAGCCCGGCAGCGTGTTGACCTCGTTGATGACGATCTCGCCGTCTGCGGTGAGGAACACATCCACGCGCGCCATGCCCGCACACTCCAGCGCCTGGTAGGCCTGCCGCGCGATCTGCTGGATGCGCGCCTGGGTGGCGGCGTCGATGTCGGCCGGCACCACCACGTCAGCGCCATTGGCATTGATGTACTTGGTGTCGTAGGCGTAGAACTCGTCGTGCACCACCACCTCGCCGCATACGCTGGCCTGCGGGTGCTCGTTGCCCAGCACCGCGCATTCGATCTCGCGGCCGACCACCGCCGATTCCACCAGCACCTTGTGGTCGTAGCGCAGCGCCAATGCCAGTGCCTCGGCAAAGCCCGCCGCATCCTTGACCTTGCTCACACCCACCGACGAACCCTGGTTGGCCGGCTTCACGAACAGCGGCAGGCCGAGCTGGGCGATCACCGCATCGGCATCGACCTCCGCGGCCTGATGGCGACGGATGCACAGCCACGGCGCCACCTGCAGCCCCGCGTCGCGCAGCAGGCGCTTGGTCACGTCCTTGTCCATCGCCACCGCCGAGCCCAGTACCGGCGAACCGACGAAGGGCAGGTTCGCCATGCGCAGCAGGCCCTGCAGCGCACCGTCCTCGCCCAGTGGCCCGTGCACGATCGGAAGCACCACATCGATCTGGCCCAGCGCACTGGCCGTATCGGACGGCTGCAGCTGCGCCTGCTCGGCGCCCGGGCGCACCGCCAGCGACTGGCCCGAGCGATGCAGCGCGATGCGCGACGGATCATCGGCATTGATCAGGAAGGTATCCGGCTGGCTCAGATGCCACTGGCCCTGCTTGTCGATGCCGACCAGCACCGGCTCGAAGCGCTCGCGATCAAGCGCATCGAGGATGTTCTTCGCCGACTGCAGCGAAACTTCGTGCTCGGAAGACTTGCCCCCGAAAATAATGCCAACCCGGGTCCGTGCCATGGGGAATGCGATGTCCTGTGCGTTGCGTGGCCCCATAGCATGAACCTTCATCGGCCCTCCGCGTGAGGCACAGATGAACCACAAATCCATCCACGCATGGCGTGGATCTACCGTCCTCATGGCCCATCAACAGGGGTCGGAGCCCGTTGCGCTACAACGGGATCCGACCCCACGGACGACAGGAAACTGTCGAAGGGGGGGTGGGTCCGGTTGTGGGGGCGTGAGCCGCATGGATGCGGCGACCGAGCTTACATGGACGTACTTGCAGCGTCCCCCGCAACCGGACCCACCCCGCCATCCCACGGATAGCCAGCTTTTGATGTTGATCTTGCCGGCCAGCGGCCGGCACTACCACGGGTGCCGGGCGGCAGCCCGGCAGCCCGGCCCAAGCCCCCCACCCACGCAGGTAGAATGCGCACATGGCTCTCTCCCTGCTCAAGTCCCTCAAGCCGGTCGCTGGCCGCGCCCTGCAGATCGCCCTGAACCGCGCGCTGGCGCTGGATCCGGATACCCGCCATGCATTGGCCAGCCTCGACGGCCGGCATATCGACCTGACCCTGGAAGCGCCGTCGCTGGCCATGCGCATCAGCGTCGACGGCGACCAGCTGCGGGTCGGCCCGGTGGATGCGCAGGAAGCCGACCTGGCCGTGCGCAGCAGCCTGGCCGGCGTGCTGGCGCAGCTGCCACTGCTGGCCAACGCACGACGCGGCGACAACAACGGCAAGGGCCGTGTGCGCGTGGCCGGCGATGCCGAGCTGGCGCGCCGCCTGCAGCAGCTGGCCAAGGGCTTCGATCCGGACTGGCAGCAGCCTTTCGTCAGCGTATTCGGCGAAGTACTGGGCGTGCAGGTCGCCAACACCCTGCGCAGCGCCCTGCAGCACGCGCGCCAGGGGGCGATCGATCTGGCCCACAGCGCCGCTGAGTTCATCACCGAGGAGTCGCGCGATGTGGTGCCGCGCGCCGAGCTGGATGCCTTCCACGACGACGTGGATGTGCTGCGCGATGACGTGGAGCGCCTTGGTGCACGCGTGCAGCGCCTGCGGGGTGCCGCATGAAGGCCGTGCTGCGGGCCAGCCGCATCGGCCGGGTGATCCTGCGTTACCGCCTCGACGACCTGCTGCAGGGCACGCCGGCCGAACGCTGGCTGCGCCTGGCCAAGCCGTTCGTGCCGCGCGCCTCGGCCAGCATCGCCTCGCAGTCGCGCGGTGCGCGCCTGCGCCTGGCGCTGCAGGACCTCGGCCCGATCTTCGTCAAGTTCGGCCAGATCCTGTCCACCCGCCGCGACCTGGTGCCGCCGGACGTGGCCAACGAGCTGACCCTGCTGCAGGACCGGGTCAAGCCGTTCGATGGCGAGACCGCGCGCCGCATCGTCGAGGACGCGCTCGGCCTGCCGGTCAGCGAGGCCTTCGCCAGCTTCGACACCGAACCGCTGGCCTCGGCCTCGATCGCGCAGGTGCATGCGGCCACGCTGGCCGATGGCCGCCAGGTGGTGGTCAAGGTACTTCGCCCGGGCATCGAGAAGCAGATCGACGCCGACATCGCCCTGCTCAATTCGCTGGCCGCCCTGGTCGAGCGCACCCATCCGCGCGCCGACAAGATCCGGCCGCGCGAAGTGGTGGCCGAGGTCGAGAACACCCTGGCCGCCGAGCTGGACCTGCAGCGCGAAGGCGCCAATGCCAGCGTGCTGCGCCGCTTCTGGGAAAACAGCGACGACCTGTACGTGCCGGAAGTGATCTGGAGCCATACCGCCGAGCGCGCGCTGACCCTGGAGCGCGTTTGGGGCATTCCGTCCGATGACATCGCTGCACTGGACAAGGCCGGCATCGACCGCAAGGCGCTGGCCGCCAAGGGCGTGCGGGTGTTCTATACCCAGGTGTTCCGCGACAACTTCTTCCACGCCGACGCGCACGCCGGCAACATCTGGGTCGACACCGATCCGGCGCGCCGCGCCAATCCGCGCTTCATCGCGCTGGACTTCGGCATCATGGGCCAGCTGTCGCAGGAAGATCAGTACTACCTGGCCGAGAACTTCATGGCCATCTTCAACCGCGATTACCGCCGCATCGCCGAACTGCACGTGCAGGCACGCTGGATGCCCGACCACGTACGCATCGACGATCTGGAAGCGGCCGTGCGTTCAGTGTGCGAGCCGTACTTCACCCGTCCGCTGTCGCAGATCTCGCTGGCCGAAGTGCTGATGAAGCTGTTCCGGGTGGCGCAGCGCTACCAGCTGACGCTGCAGCCGCAGCTGATCCTGCTGCAGAAGACCCTGCTGAACATCGAGGGCGTCGGCCGCCAGCTGGACCCGCAGATCGACATCTGGGCGGTGGCCAAGCCGGTGCTGGCGAAGATCCTGCGCGAGCGCTACAGCCCGCGCCGGGTGGTGCGCGAGCTGGGCAAGCGCCTGCCGGAAATCATGACCCATGCGCCGGACATGCCGCGGCTGGTGCACGCCTGGCTGACCCAGCAGGTGGAAGGCCGCCACGAACTGGCGATGCGTTCGCGCGATCTGGTCGCGCTCGACGCCAGCCTGCAGCGCCTGCAGAAGCGCGCCGTGGGCGCGATCACCGGTGTGGGCCTGCTCGCCATCGCTGCACTGATGTATGTGCTGCAGCCGCCGGGCTGGTACTGGGGCGACGTGCCGGCGTGGAGCTGGCTGTCCGGTGCGGTCGGCGTGGTGGCGCTGGCGCGCGCGTGGTGGCGCTGACCCCGGCAGATTGAAGATCGGCGGCACGGTACGCCGCCGATCAATTACAGGCTCACCAGTGGTAGCCCAGGCCCAGGTGCGACTGCACACTCTGGAAGCTGTCCAGGCGCGTCCTGTGCCAGGTCTTGCCGATACCCACGTCCAGCACCAGATGCTCACCCAATGGCTGGCTGCGGCGCAGGAAGGCACGCCGTGCATCGTGCTCGCGCAGCAGCAGCGGATCGGACTCGGCGGTATAGCCGGACGTGCCGCTGCCCAGCCACAGCTGGGTCGAGCCGCGGCCTTGCCCATCCTTCAGCCGCAGCGACAGTGTGGTGCCATGCCCATCCGGTCCATTGGACTGGCGGTGCCGCTCGTGGCGCAGTGAGGCAGTCACGCGCGGGAAGTAATGCGAGGCACCCACCGACCAGCCGCTCACATGGGCGCCGGCATGGTACTGGGCGTATTTGCCGCCCACGCTCAGTACGGTCTGCGGTGTCACTTTCCACTGGATGTCCTGGTTGACCTGGCGGTTGACGAACACCGGATCATCGTTGGATGCCGTGACAGCGGTGCGGGTGGACAGGCGCGGGCTCCAGCGATGGTGCAGCGAGCCCTGCATGCGGTTGCCGCTGAATCGCCTGCTGCCGTAGTCACGCTCGCCATGGGCCAACCCCAGGTGCCAGCGGCTGCCGCCACTGCGGCCGGCCACGTCCACGGTCTGAACGTCGCGCTTGCCGAAGCCATCGCTGTAGTCGGCATGGTCCAGCTGCACCGTGACACGGTCGACGCCGGCGTGGGCGCTGCAGACAGCCAGCAGCAGGGCGCATGGCAGTGCGCCACGGATGATCAATCGCATGGGGTTACTCCAGGGGTTGGGAATGCAATGACTGCAGCAGCCGGTAGCGGCCGGGCGGCAGGTTTCGTTCCACGGTGATGCGCGGCCCGAACTGGCTTCCCGGCGCGACGATGCGGCCGGGCAGGATGATCACGCCGACGCCCAGCGCGGCACCTTCGCCGATCCAGGCGCCGAGCTTGTCGCGCTGGCTGTCGATGACGGTGTCGCCGATGTGGACGGTGACCGTTGCCCCATCCAGGCGATGGTTGCTGGTACGCACCAGGGCGCCGAGATACACCCGGTCATCGATGCGGCTGTCGGCGATGAAGCACTGCGGGCCGATGCTGACCTGGTTGCCCAACCGTGCGTTCTTCAGTTCGCTGGCAAAGCCGATACGCGTGCCGTCACCGATGCACAGCGGGCCGCGCAGCAGTGCGTTGTTGCCGATCAGGCAGTCGCGGCCGATCGACACCGGACCCTGGACATGGGCGCCGTCGCAGATGCGACTGCCGGCACCGATCCGTACGGCGCCGTGCAGGGTGGCCCGTGGCGAGACCTCCGCGTCGGGATCAGTGTGGGGCGCAAGTGTCGACAGTGCCTCGGCCATCGCGGCGAGGTCATTCCACCACATGCGGGTACCTCGTCGGCTTGTCGCGCACGGGTTCGCGGCCGGTGAACAGCCCCGCCAGGCCATGAAACAGCCAGATCGCATAGGCGAGCAGTACATACAGCATCGAGAAGGCCGCCGCCGGCACCAGCCACGCGCGTCGGTGGTGGATGGCACTGATCACTGCCAGCAGCATGACGATGCCGGTCCAGAACAGCGGCATCACCGACAGGGCAAGGCCACCCGGTCCGTGCAGCCGGGCCGCGCCGAACCATACCTGCAGCGACAGCATGATGCCGGCCAGGGCGAGCAGCATCATCGGCAGGATGCTGAAAATGCCGAAGCGTGTCAGGAGCAGGCGGCGATGCAGGCGCATGCATACCGCATAGCCGACGATCCAGCGTCGCCAGCGCCGCCATTCCTCCACCAGCGTGTTGCATTCCTGCGGGTAGACCACGCAGCGGATGCTCTGGCGAACCCGATAGCCCTGCGCAACCAGCGACCAGGACATGTCGAGGTCTTCCACGCGGGTGCGATCGGAAAATCCGACCTTGCGCAGCACCGAAGTACGGAACAGGCCACACGAGCCGGAAACGATGAACGGTGCGCCGCCCAGCCATTGCTGGAAGCTGCGCTTGATCACGATCATCGGCAGTTTCAGGCTGGCGCGCACATGGGGGAGGAAGCCGGCGCCCTGCAGGCTGGACGAGGGGACCCCGCCAACCGCATCGGCGCCGCGCTCGATCTCGGCCAGCAGATAACCCAGGCCATGGCTGCGCGGATCGATATGGGTATCTGCATCGGTCAGGAACACCTGCTCGGCGGTTGCGTGCTGCAGCCCGTGCATCAGCGCACCGCCCTTGCCGGTGTTGGCCTGGTGCACGGCCACCAGGCGCCCGGGCCAGCGCGCCTGCAGCGCATCAAGCACCTGAGCCGTGTTGTCGGTGGAACCATCGTTGACACAGATCACCCGCGCCACGTACGGGTTTTCCAGCAGGCTGGCCAGCGAGCGCTCCAGGCATGGGGCTTCGTTGTAGGCCGGCACGATCGCGTCGATGCTGTACAGGCGGGTGCTGGGCCGGCGCGAGGCCTGCACGCAGATTCGTACCAGGATGAAAGCGCACATGGCCAGGAACAACAGCGTCTTCATCAAAGCACCAGACGGTAGGGCAGGAAGCCCTCGCTGGGACCGATGCCGATCTGCTGGCCACGGAACTGCGCATGGCAGCGGAGGTGGCTTTCCTGCATGTAGTGGCGATCGCCCTGGCTGGCATGCTCGCGCAGCGCGTGGATCTTCAGCTCCAGCTGCGCGCTGATGTCCTCGAACACCTGCGGCGCGAACTGCGGCAGGGTGCTGGGGCTCTCATAACAGAGGATCTGCGGAATGTGGCGGCAGGCGATGATCGACGCTTCGTGAACGGTGCGATGGTCCTGGTGATGATCCTCACCACACATCGTGTAGATGCGGTCTGGTTCGATCAGCGTGCAGACCTGTTCGATCGACGCAATGATGTCGTTGCGGCAGGCGGGGAATCGCGTGTCCGGGAAATCCTGCTGGATCACCTCGGCCACCCCGAGCCGGCGCAGGGCGCGATGCGATTCATCGCTGCGGTCGACGCCGGCGTGGCAGCCCCGGCCGCCACGGCTGAGTACCAGTGCATGGATGCGCGAGCCGGCGCGGGCAAGCTTTGCCAGGCTGCCACCGCAACCGAGTTCGATGTCATCTGGATGGGCACCGATTGCCAGAATGTTCAATGTCATGGCCGTGTCCTAGCGGAAGCCGGGTGCGCGGCGGCCAGGCATGCTGTCCCCGCGCGAAGGAGGCGGAAACTATCTCAGCGTGAAAATGCAGCGGCTCTAGGATTCATACGAAATTCCGGGATTCGGGTAAGAATGGACGCTGCGTCATGGCGAGCTCAGCGGAAAATGGCCCTGGAACTGTCGGAACTGAAGAACGAACTGGCCCACTTCGGTGCCGAAAACGACGCCCGTGAAGTCGAACGCGGCCGCCGCATGCTCAACATCACGCCAGACACGGGCGAATTCCTCGCGGTGCTGGTGCGCTTCGGCACTGCGCGCCGCGTACTGGAGATCGGCACCTCCAACGGCTATTCGACGCTGTGGCTGGCCGAGGCCGCCGCCGCCATCGATGGCCACGTGACCACGCTGGAATACGCCGAGGACAAGGCGGCGATGGCGCGTGACACCTTCGCGCGCAGTGGCCTGGCCGATCGCATCACGCTGGTCCACGACGATGGCGGGCTGTGGCTGGCAGAGGCCGCCGATGCCAGCATTGACCTGCTGTTCCTCGATTCGGACCGCGGGCAATACGCCGGCTGGTGGCCGCAGCTGCGCCGCGTGCTGCGCCCAGGTGGCCTGCTGGTGGTGGACAATGCCACCTCGCATGCGGGAGAGATGGAACCGCTGCGGACGCTGCTGGAGTCTGACGCGAACTTCAGCACCAGCCTGGTGCCGGTAGGCAACGGCGAGCTGCTGGCCGTACGCAACGCCTGACCGCCGTGCTGCCCGCGCCTGATCCGGTAGTGCTGGCCGCGCCTGATCCGGTAGTGCCGGCCGCGCCTGATCTGGTAGTGCCGGTCGCGCCTGATCTGGTAGTGCCGGCCGCTGGCCGGCAAGCCCAGCAGCCAGACGATCCGCAGGCAGCCGGCCAGCGGCCGGCTCTACCGCATTCAGTGCCCAGCCTCGATAATCCCGCCGTGAGCACCGAACCTGACACCCTCGCCGCGGTCGAGACTGAAACCGCGCCCCTGCAGCTGCTGCACCTGGATGAGCGCCTGGCCGTGGTCAACAAGCCTGCCGGGCTGATGGTCCACGACAGCAAGCTGGCCCGTGGCGAAGACGACTTCCTGGCCGACCGCCTGCGCGAGCAGCTGGGCCGCCCGATCTTCCTCGTGCATCGCCTGGACCGGGCCACCAGTGGCTGCCTGCTGCTGGCCTTTGACCGCGATACCGCCAGCGCGCTGGGCAAGGCGCTGATGGGCGGCGAAGTGCTGAAGGACTACCTGACCGTCTGCCGGGGCTGGCCGGCCGAACTCGCCTGGCAGGTCGATCATGATCTGGACGGCGGCCCGGGCAAACCGGTGAAGAAGCCGGCGGTCACCGACTTCCAGCGCCTGGCCACCGGAGAGTTGTCGGTGCCGGTCGGTGAATTCACCAGCTCGCGTTATGCGTTGCTGCGCTGCCAGCCACAGACCGGGCGCTTCCGGCAGATCCGCCGGCACCTCAAGCACCTGTCGCATCACATGATCGGCGACACCAGCCATGGTGATGGCCGCCACAACCGCATCTTCCGCATGCAGGGCGTGCACCGCATGCTGCTGCACGCCGAGCGCCTGCGCTTCCCGCATCCTGAGGGTGGCAACGTGGATGTCAGTGCGCCGCTGGATCGTGAGTTCCAGAAGGCGCTGGACCTGTTCGGCTGGCAGGTGGACCTATAGACGGTAGTGCCGGCCGCTGGCCGGCATCTGCCTGATCCCAACCGTACGAGGTTGCCGGCCAGCGGCCGGCACGACCTCACTTCTTTTCCGGCTCGTTGACGATCGCTTCCAGGTCCTTCTGCAGGTCCGCGAACAGCGGCTGCATGCGCGCCTGGATCGCCACCATCACGTTCTGCATCAGGGCCGGGGTCTTGTCCAGCAGGCTCTGGCCGGCCGCGCTCTCGTAGAACTCGGCCATCGCCAGCACGTCTTCCTTGCTGAAAGTCTTCTTGTACAGGTCCACGTACATCGGCCGCAGCTGCTGCCAGGACAGTGCCTGGCGCAGGGTCTGGCTGGTCCGTGCCTGGATCCGCTTCAGCTGCTCCTGCTGCTGGGCATTGAGCTGGCGCTGTGCGGCCACCTGCTGGAACTGCTGCTGCTGCATCGCCTCGATCTGCGGCAGCATGGTGTCGATCATGCTCTGCGCACGTGACGCGGACAGCAGACGGTTGATGTCGCCATCGGTCGGCGGCGCGGCCAGGGCGGGGACACTGGCCACGGCCAGCGCCAGCAGCAGGGCGGCGCGGCGCAGCAGGGAGGGCAGGGCGGGTGCGGAGCGGGTCATGCGAAGCTTCCTGCGGTACATGGGACGGCCAGCATACCCGCAGCCAAGGCGAAGGCGGCGTGTTCGGTACCTGATCGGCGGCATACGGCGCGCGATGCGCACTCCGACACTTGGCTGCCGCTACAATGCGCGGATGGGCAGTGGACCGGTCACCATCAACGCGCAGCTTGAAATCCCCGACGGCGAGATCGTCGAGCGGTTCGTGCGTGCCAGCGGTGCCGGTGGCCAGAACGTCAACAAGGTCTCCACTGCGGTGGAACTGCGTTTCGACGTGGCCAACTCGCCCTCGTTGCCCGAACCGTTGCGCACGCGCCTGCTGGCGCGGCGTGACCGGCGCATGACCGGCGAAGGCGTGCTGGTCATCGACGCGCAACGTTTCCGCACCCAGGATCGCAATCGCGAGGATGCGCGCGAGCGGCTGGCGGCCTTCATCCAGGCCGGGCTGAGCGTGCCCAAAGCGCGCAAGGCCACCAAGCCGACCCTCGGGTCGAAACTGCGTCGTCTGGACGCCAAACGCGGGCGCGCGCAGATCAAGCGCGGGCGCTCATCACGTGACTGGGAGTGATTGCTTGAACAACCCGACTCCGCTGCTGCCGGCCGTGCCGCCGCAGATGCCACAGGTCAAACCCAACGCCTTCCTGCGCTGGCTGGCGCGCTGCACCCTGCGCATGGGCGGCTGGAAGGTGACCGGCACCCTGCCTGACATCCCGCGCCTGGTGTTCATCATCGCGCCGCATTCGTCCAACTGGGACGGCCTGTGGGGCATGGCGGCCAAGATCGCGCTGGGCATGAAGGTGAAGGTGCTGGGCAAGGCCTCGCTGTTCTGGTGGCCGCTGGGGCCGCTGCTGCACAAGCTGGGCGTGATCCCGCTGGACCGCAGCTCGCCGCAGGGCACGGTGGGCCAGGCGGTGGACCTGCTGCGCAACAACGAGAAGATGTGGTTCGCCATCACCCCCGAGGGCACCCGAAAGGCGGTGAAGGAGTGGAAGGCCGGCTTCCTGAAGATCGCCCGGATGGCCGACGTGCCGATCCTGGCCGCCTATTTCCATTACCCGGAAAAGACCATCGGCATCGGCCCGCTGTTCCAGCCGACCGGAGACGATGCTGCCGACATGGCCGCCATCCGCGAGTTCTACCGGCCGTGGATCGGCAAGACCCGCGGCACGGTCTGAGCCGGCCGCAGGCCGTCGCATAGACGCCACGTCCGGCACATGCCGGGCGAGCGCGACAGGAGTAGGGTGGAGGGCTGGTATTCCATACCGTCTGCCCAAGGAGCGTTTTACATGTCGCGTACCGTAGTCCTGGCCGCCGCCATCAGCCTGGCGCTGGCGGCCTGTTCCGGCAAGGAGTCCACCCCCGTGTCCGATGCCCAGAAAGCCCCGGCCCAGCAGCCGGCCGAAGCCTCCACCAATCCGCTGCTGAGCGCCAGCACGCTGCCGTTCCAGGCGCCGCAGTTCGACAAGATCAAGGACAGCGACTACCTGCCGGCCTTCGAAGAAGGCATGCGCCAGCACCTGGCCGACGTTCGCAAGATCGCCGACAGCAGCGAGCCGGCCACCTTCGACAACACCATCGTGGCGATGGAGCGCAGCGGCGAGACCCTGACCCGCGTGTCGCGCATCTTCTTCGGCCTGGTCCAGGCCGATACCAACGATGCACGCCAGAAGATCCAGGAAGAAGTGGCGCCGAAGCTGGCCGCGCACCAGGACGAGATCAACCTCGACCCGAAGCTGTTCGCGCGCGTGAAGTCGATCTATGACCAGCGCGACACCCTTGAACTGGATCCGGTGCAGAAGCGCCTGGTCGAGCACTACTACGATGGCCTGGTGCGCGCCGGTGCACAGCTGTCCGACGCCGACAAGGCATCGCTGCGCAAGCTCAACGTGGAAGAGACCACGCTCTCCACCCAGTTCCATACTCGCCTGGTGGCTGCCACCGCGGCCGCCGCCGTGGTCGTCGACGACAAGGCCAAGCTGGCCGGCCTGGACGAGGATGCGATCAACAACGCCGCCAACGCAGCGAAGGAGCGCAAGCTGGATGGCAAGTTCCTGCTGCCGCTGCAGAACACCACCCAGCAGCCGGTGCTCGGCTCGCTGAGTGACCGCGACCAGCGTGCCGCCGTGCTGAAGGCTTCGGAAACCCGCGCCGAGCGCGGCGATGCCAACGACACCCGGCAGACCGTGCAGCGCCTGGCCCAGCTGCGTGCGCAGAAGGCCAAGCTGCTTGGCTTCGACACCTTCGCCGACTACCAGCTGGGCGACCAGATGGCCAAGACCCCGGCCGCCGCGCTGAAGCTGCTGACCGACACCGTGCCGGCCGCCACCGCCAAGGCCCGCGCCGAAGCCGGCGAGATCCAGAAGGTGATCGACGCGCAGAAGGGCGGCTTCCAGGTTGCCGCCTCGGACTGGGATTTCTACGCCGAGCAGGTGCGCAAGGCCAAGTACGATCTGGACGAGTCGCAGGTAAAACCGTACTTCGAACTGGACAACGTGCTGCAGAACGGCGTCTTCTACGCCGCCACCCAGCTGTACGGCATCACCTTCAAGCCGCGTACCGACATTCCGACCTACAACCCGGACATGAAGGTGTACGAAGTCTTCGACAAGGACGGTACCTCGCTGGCCCTGTTCTACACCGACTACTTCAAGCGTGACAGCAAGTCCGGCGGCGCCTGGATGGACGTGTTCGTCGAGCAGGACGGCCTGACCGGCGCCAAGCCGGTGGTCTACAACGTCTGCAACTTCACCAAGCCGGCCGCCGGCCAGCCTGCGCTGATCAGCTTCGACGACGTCACCACCATGTTCCATGAGTTCGGCCATGCACTGCATGGCATGTTCTCGAACGTGAAGTATCCGTCGATCGCCGGCACCGCCACCTCGCGCGACTTCGTCGAGTTCCCGTCGCAGTTCAACGAGCACTGGGCGCTGGACCCGAAGGTGTTCGCCAACTACGCCAAGCACTACAAGACCGGCGAGGCGATGCCGCAGGAGCTGGTCGACAAGATCCTCAAGGCACGCAGCTTCAACCAGGGCTATGCGACCACCGAGTACCTGTCGGCCGCACTGCTGGACCTGGCCTGGCACACGCAGAAGGCCGACGCGCCGCTGCAGGACGTCGGCGCCTTTGAAGCCAGCGCGCTGAAGAAGTTCAAGGTCGACCTGCCGCAGGTGCCGCCGCGTTACCGCACCACCTACTTCGACCACATCTGGGGTGGCGGTTACTCGGCCGGCTACTACGCCTACTTCTGGGCCGAAGTGCTGGATCATGACGCCTACCAGTGGTTCACCGAACACGGTGGCCTGACCGCCGCCAATGGCCAGGAATTCCGCGACAAGATCCTCTCGCGCGGCAACAGCGTGGAGCTGTCGACCCTGTACCGCGATTTCCGCGGCAAGGACCCGTCGGTGGAACCGCTGCTGAAGTTCCGCGGACTGAAATAAGCGCGACCTGAAGTACGAAAGAAATAACGGCGGGGGAAACCCCGCCGTTTTTCGTTGAATCGATACCATCGACAGATTCCGCAGTTTGCCGCTCATCCACGCATGGCGTGGATCCATGCATCGACCAAGGTCGACACCCACCAAAAGCAGGCCATGCTGTTCCGACAGTTCGCGGAGATCTGTCGAAGGCGGGGTGGGTCCGGTTGCGGGGGTGTCCGCGGCATGGATGCCGCGGCCAAGCTTACAGGCACGTACTTGCAGCGTCCCCCGCAACCGGACCCACCCCGCCATCCCCCAGGAAAACGGCTTTGGCTGTTGCTGTTGAGGTTGCCGGCCAGCGGCCGGCACTACCGGGTGCCGGGCACAGCCCGGCCATCACGTCCCCACGTGTACCCGGTTGGCCTGTTCGGCCAGGCCCAGGTGATCCAGCGCGATGTCCAGCGCCAGCACATAGCTCTGCGCACCGTACCCGGCGGCAATGCCCAGGCGCTGGCCGACACCGGCCGGCAGGCACGGCTCGGCCACCGCGCCGTCGTCATGTACTTCCACGTAGGCGTTGTGCAGGTAGGGCAGCAGGCGCTGAAGACGCAGGCTGTTGGCACACGCACCCGGGTCCAGCAGCGTCACCTCGCCACGGCTGTGGTCGGCCACGCGCAGGGCGTCCAGCAGTTCCTGTTCCGAGCCGCAGGCGCGTATCGCCACGCTGGTGCCGGCGTCGATCGCCCGGTGCACCAACGACTTCAGTACCGGTGCCGGCAGCGGCATGGCGGTACGGATCAGCGCACCGGCGGCTTCCGGGCCACGGATGATGAAGATCGACATGGCTCAGCCCTCCTGCGCCAGGCGGCGGCCGACGATGGCCAGCGACAACGGATAACCGGCCTGCTGGCTGCGCTGGTCAATGACCACCGCCGCCGGGCCATGCTGCAGTCGCAGGCGCGCCTCCAGGCCGGGCTCGCTGGGTGCCTGCAACTCGATGTACTGCGCCGGCAGCCGTTCCAGCGCCGCCTGCAGCGCACCGCCCTCGGCCTGCCATTGCGCCTCGTCGGCCACGCCGACATCCAGCAGCACCCAGTCGGCCGAACGCGCCTGTGGCTGGCACAGGCACTGGCGCACTTCGGACAGGCTGGCGCAGTCGCTGCACAGCACGCGATGGCCGCTCAGCTGCGCCGGCAATTGCGGGCGCGGCGCGGACGAAGATGCGTGGCGGATCACCAGGAGGGTCATACAACACCTTGCGGAATGCGCCCTGCGGCGCGGTGGGCACACGATGCGCGCGCTGGCCGTAAAGGTGCGATGCCCGCGGCCGGTCCCGCGCGTAAAACCTGCGTAACCCGGCACTACCGGGAACCTCTCCCCCCGTGTGTGGTCTGATGCAGCTACCACCCACCCGGAGCCTGCCATGGACGCCGTTGCCCGCCCTCCCTTTTCCGATCGCGCGCTCGCCTGGCTGAAGAAGGAGGCGCTGCCGTTGCTGGTGATGCTCGGCCTGCTCGCCGCCGCCCGCGATACCCTCGCCAACCACTACGTGGTGCCCAGCGGTTCGATGCAGCCGACCCTGCAGCCCGGCGACCGGGTGGTGGTGGACATGCGCGCCTACGGCCTGCGCCTGCCATTCACCAGCAGGGAACTGATGTCCACCGGCACGCCGCAGCGCGGCGAAGTGGCGGTATTCGATTCGCCAGCCGACGGCACCCGCCTGATCAAGCGCGTTGCCGCAGTGGCCGGTGACCATGTACAGCTGCACGAAGGGCACCTGACCATCAACGGCCAGCCGCTGCAGACTGCGGACCTGCAGGATGTGGAAGCCTTCGGTGAACGCCGTGCCAGCCTCGATCTGGACATGGGGGGCGGCCCGGACATCGCCGACCTGGTGGTGCCGGACGGCAAGGTGCTGGTGCTGGGTGACCACCGTGGCAACAGCTTCGATGGCCGCTTCTTCGGCTTCGTAGATGCCGACAAGGTCTACGGCCGTGCGGTGGCGGTGTACTACCGCCGCGGCGACGGTTTCGAGTGGCAGCGCCTGTAAGCTGAATTGATACTTCTTGAGTATCAATCCTGACTTATCAGGTTATGGATCGACTGGATGGACGGGCCTAGTCTGAGGCCCGTTCCCTCCCACGCCCGGCCGTCCCCACCGGCCCTTCGATTCCATGACTGGCGAAACTGCGGCGGCCGTTGAAGGCCGTCCCTCCACTCTCGATACCGGCACCGACACCCGCATCCAGCAGGGCACCCCGGCCTTCCGCCGCACCGCGCTGGCGCTGTTCCTGGCCGGCTTCTCCACCTTCGGCCTGCTGTACACCGTGCAGCCGCTGCTGCCCGAGTTCAGCCGTCACTTCGGCGTGTCCGCCGCCGGCAGCGCGATGTCGCTGTCGTTGACCACTGGCACGCTGGCGGTGGCGATGCTGCTGGCCGGCCTGCTGTCCGACGCGGTCGGCCGTCGCCCGTTGATGATCGTTGCGCTGTTGGCGTCGGCCATGCTGTCGCTGTGCACCGCGCTGGTGGACGACTGGACCACGCTGCTGGTGCTGCGGACCCTGCTTGGCCTGGCGCTGAGCGGCGTGCCGGCGGTGGCGATGACCTACCTGGTCGAGGAAATGGACAGCCGTGCGCTGGGCCTGGCGATGGGCCTGTACATCGGCGGCAACGCCATCGGTGGCATGAGCGGGCGCCTGCTGGCCGGCATCATCGCCGATCACTGGGGCTGGCGCTGGGGCATCGGCGTGGTCTCGATCATCGCCGTGGCCAGCACCGTGCTGCTGTGGCTGCAGCTGCCGCCGTCGCGTCACTTCCAGCCCCGCCGTGATGGCCTGCGCCAGTTGCCGTCGCGCTGGCGCACGCTGTTCGCCGACCCGGGCCTGCCGTGGCTGTTCGCCACCTCGTTCGTACTGATGGGCGTGTTCGTCACCCTCTACAACTACCTGGGCTATCACCTGCTGGCGCCGCCCTACCACCTCAGCCAGACCGTGGTCGGCCTGATCTTCAGCGTCTACCTGGTGGGCACCTTCAGTTCGGCGTGGATGGGCCAGCAGGCCACGCGTTACGGACGCGGCCGCATCCTGTCGATCTCGTTCGCGCTGATCGGCGCCGGCATCGCGCTGCTGGCGATGCCGTGGCTGAGCACGATGGCGCTGGGTATCGCACTGGTGACCTTCGGCTTCTTCGGTGGTCATTCCGTGGCCAGCAGCTGGGTTGGAAGCCGCGCCGGCGCGATGCGTGCGGAAGCCTCGGCGCTGTACCTGTTCGCCTACTACCTGGGGTCCAGCGTGCTGGGCGGTGTGGGTGGCCTGGCCTATGCAGCCTGGGACTGGCTTGGCGTGTGTGCGTTCGCCGCCGTGCTGACCCTGATCGGCGGTGGCATCGTCTGGGCGCTGCAGCAGCGCGCGCCGCAGCCGGTCACGGCGTGACCCAACGCACGGTAGTGCCGGCCGCTGGCCGGCAACCACGGTGTGGCGGGTTTGCCGAGGTAGAGTCGACTGTTAGTCGACTGCTCTTCCATCAGATCGCGAAAACCCCGCGCTGCGCGCGATAGTCGACTAACAGTCGACTCTACCGGCGAATGCCCCGCGCAGCAGCGTGGCGAAATTGCGGATCAACGGGGTTACCCGTTCGCGATGCCACGCCAGCTGCACTTCCGAATGGGCACCGGCATCGGCCAGCGCCACGAAGCGCGATCCTTCCACCCGGATGTGATCGCACGAAGACGGCAGGATCGCGGCGCCCAGGCCTGCGGCGGCCAGGCTGATCAGCGTCGAGGCTTCACCCGCCTCCTGCACGATGCGCGGTGTGAATCCGGCAGCCGCGCACAACGCGATCATGTGGTCGTGGATGCCCGCACCGGCACTGCGGCGGAACGCCACGAATGGCTCCTGCGCGAAGTCGCGCAGCGACAGCGTGCCCTGCTTCGACAGTCTGCGCAGGGCAGGATGGTCGGCATGCACGATCAACGCCAGCGGATCGACGAACAGGCTGTGCGCCACCAGTTCCGGTGGCAGCGCACGCTTGCGGATGATGCCCACGTCCAGTGACCCGTCGAGCAGCGCGTCGATCTGCTGCAGGGTGTTCATCTCGCTCAGCTGCAGCCGCACCTGCGGATACTGCTGGCGGTAATGCAGGATCGAACGCGGAATCTGCGGCGACAGCGGTGTGGCGCGGGTCAGGCCGATGTGCAGTTCACCCTGCTCACCGCGCTGCGCGCGCTGTACCTCATCCACCGCCGCTTCCACCTGCTGCACGATGGCGCGTGCACGTTCCTGCAGCAGCTCGCCCGCGGGCGTCAGCTGCACACGACGATGGCTGCGCACGAACAGGCGCGCACCGATCAGGTCCTCCAGCTGGCGGATCTGCTGGCTGAGCGGCGGCTGCGACATGCCCAACCGCTCCGCCGCCTGGCCGAAGTGCAGCGTATCGGCAACAGCGAGGAAGTAACGCAGGTGGCGGAGTTCGATGGACATGCGGCCAGTTTATTCATCGTCAGCCGGAAATGAATCAGAGATGGGATCCGATCCCGTGCCGACCAACGGTCGGCACCCACCAACAGCAGCTGGCACCAACAGCAGCAACCAACTGTCGAAGGCGGGGTGGGTCCGGTTGCGGGGGTGTGAGCGGCATGGATGCCGCGACCAAGCCCCCATGGACGGATTTGCGGCGTCCCCCGCAACCGGACCCACCCCGCCATCCCACGGAATGCCCGCTGTTGCTTTTGAGGTTGCCGGCCAGCGGCCGGCACTACCGCAGGTGCAGGGCGGCAGCCCTGCAAACCAGAACACCCCTCACCGCTCCGAATGCCCGCTCTGGTCGTAATCGCGCGGGCTGAACAACTCCGGCTGGATCAGCTCGATGAACGCCCGCGCCTGCGCCGACAGCGCCTTGCCCCGGCGCACGATCACCCCGTAACTGCGTTCCGGGAACCAGCGCTTCATCGACCGCGCCGCCAACCGCTCGCGGTCGGCCTCGTTCAGGCACAGCGCCGGCACGATCGAAATGCCCATGCCCATCGCCACGTACTGCTTGATCACCTCCCAGCCGCCGACCTCCAGTGCCACGGTGTAGGCGATGCGGTGGCGCTGGAACACCTGGTCCACCAGCCGGTAGGTGATCTGCCGCTTCGGCGGCAGCACCAGCGGATAGCGCGCGATGTCGGCCAGCTCCAGCTCGCCGCCACTGGCCAGCGGATGATCGTGCGGTGCGATCAGCACCTGCTCGAAGCGGTAGGCCGGGGCGTAGCTCAGGTCGGCCGGCACATCGGTCATCGAACCGATCGCCAGGTCGGCGGCATCCTCGCGCAGCAGGTCGGTGCCGTCGGCGCTGATCGCGTTGTGCAGGGTCAGGCGCACGTCCGGGTGATGCAGGCGGAAGCGTTCGACGATCTTCGGCAGCAGGTAGAGGATGGTGGAACTGTTGGCGGCGATGTTCAGTTCGCCCGCATCCAGTCCGCGCACCTTGTCGCGGAAGCGCGCCTCCAGCCCGTCCAGGTTTTCCACCAGTGGCTGCGCCATTTCATACAGCAGCTGGCCCTCGCGGCTGGGCACCAGGCGCCGCCCGCTGCGCTCGAACAATGGCACCCCCAGCTCCCGTTCCAGCGCCTGCAACTGAAGGCTGATCGCCGGCTGGCTGACGAAAAGTGCCTCAGCCGCCCGTGAGACCGAACCCAGGCGCACGGTCTGGCAGAACGCGCGCAGCGGCTTCAGCCGGTCTGATTTGTAGGAAAAACGCGGACTTGGCGGGGTGCGTGTGCTCATCGTGTCACGAGTATTAGCACAACTTATGTAGAACATTGCAAAAACTGTTTTGCCAAATACTCCGGCCCAGCGGCACCGTGGAGTCGTTCCCCCACCGCTGGAGTCGCCCCATGTCCGCCGTCGCTTCCGCTGTTCCCACCCCTGCCAGCAAGGCTACCCCCGGCATCGCCCTGGCGACCCGCGTGGCCGGCCAGGACACCCTGCTGCCGGCGCCGCTGCTGGCCCTGCTGGTGTCGCTGCACCGCGCGGTGGAACCGGGCCGGCAGGCACGGCTGCAGGCCCGCCGCGAGCGTCAGGCGTTCTTCGATCAGGGCGGCCTGCCGGACTTCCGCGAAGACACCACCGCGATCCGCAACGGCGACTGGCGCGTTGCCCCGCTGCCGGCCGCGCTGCAGGACCGCCGCGTCGAGATCACCGGCCCGACCGACCCGAAGATGGTCATCAACGCGCTGAACTCCGGCGCCAAGGTGTTCATGGCCGACTTCGAGGATTCGACCTCGCCGACCTGGCGCAACCTGCTGGCCGGGCAGCAGTCGCTGGCGGCGGCGGTGCGCGGTGATCTGCAATTCACCGCTGCAAATGGCAAGCACTACAGCCTGCGCCCGTACGACGAGCAGGCGGTGCTGATCGTGCGCCCGCGCGGCTGGCACCTGGACGAAAAGCACGTGGCCATCGACGGCCAGCCGCTGGCCGGTGGCCTGTTCGACGCGGCGGTGTTCGCCTTCCACAACGCCCGCACCCTGCAGGCGAAGGACCGCGGCCCGTACTTCTACCTGCCCAAGCTGCAGAGCATGGAAGAGGCGGCGCTGTGGGAGACCGCGCTGTCGCACATCGAAGGCATGCTCGGCCTGCCGCATGGCCAGATCAAGGTGACGGTGCTGATCGAAACGCTGCCGGCGGTGTTCGAGATGGACGAGATCCTGCACGCGCTGCGTGACCGCATCGTCGGCCTGAACTGCGGGCGCTGGGACTACATCTTCTCGTACCTGAAGACCTTCCGCCGCCACGCCGATCGCGTGCTGCCCGAGCGCGGCCAGGTGACCATGACCCAGCCGTTCCTGAAGGCCTATTCGGAACTGCTGATCCAGACCTGCCACCGCCGCGGTGCGCATGCGATGGGCGGCATGGCCGCGCAGATTCCGATCAACAACGATGCCGCCGCCAACGAACAGGCGATGGCCCGCGTGCGCGCCGACAAGCTGCGCGAAGTCACCGCCGGCCATGACGGCACCTGGGTTGCGCACCCGGCGCTGATTCCGGTGGCGATGGCGATCTTCGACGAACACATGCCCGGTGCGAACCAGCACAGCGTGCTGCGCCAGGACGTGCGCGTCGGCCGCGACGAACTGATCGCACGGCCGCCGGGCACCATCACCCGCGCCGGTTTCGAAGGCAACGTGGAAGTCTGCGTGCGCTACCTGGCCGCTTGGCTGGATGGCAACGGCTGCGTGCCGATCCACCACCTGATGGAGGATGCGGCCACCGCCGAGATCAGTCGCAGCCAGCTGTGGCAGTGGCTGCACACGCCGGGCCAGCAGCTGGACGACGGCACCGCGATCGACCTCGCGCTGCTGGATTCCACCCTCTCGCAGCTGCCGGCACGGCTGGGCGATACCGCCGCGCTGCCTGGTGGCGCACGCATCGGCGAGGCCATCGCCCTGCTCGGCGAACTGAGCCGCAGCGACGAACTGACCGATTTCCTGACCCTGCCGGCTTACGCGCGCATCGACTGACCGACTGCCCGCAAACCCGCCGTTTCCCTCCCCGCTGCACGCACGAACCGAACTGGAGAAAGACATGAGCAAGCTGCCCACTGCCGAACAGATCCAGCACGACTGGGATACCAACCCGCGTTGGGAAGGCATCCAGCGCAACTACAGCGCCGCCGACGTGGTGCGCCTGCGCGGCACCGTCCACATCGAGCATTCGCTGGCCCGCCTGGGTGCGGAGAAGCTGTGGGCATCGCTGCATGAGCGCGAGTTCGTCAACGCGCTGGGTGCACTGACCGGCAACCAGGCCATGCAGCAGGTCAAGGCCGGGCTGAAGGCGATCTACCTGTCCGGCTGGCAGGTGGCGGCCGACGCCAACCTGGCCGGCCAGATGTATCCGGACCAGTCGCTGTACCCGGCCGATTCGGTGCCGGCGGTGGTCAAGCGCATCAACAACACGCTGCTGCGTGCCGACCAGCTGCACCACGCCGAAGGCAAGGATGACATCGACTTCCTGCAGCCGATCGTGGCCGACGCCGAAGCCGGTTTCGGCGGCGTACTCAACGCCTTCGAACTGATGAAGGCGATGATCGAGGCCGGCGCCGCCGGCGTGCATTTCGAAGACCAGCTGGCGTCGGTGAAGAAGTGCGGCCACATGGGCGGCAAGGTGCTGGTGCCGACCCGCGAGGCCATCGAGAAGCTCAACGCCGCACGCCTGGCCGCCGACGTGCTGGGCGTGCCGACCCTGCTGGTCGCGCGCACCGATGCCGAGGCCGCGGATCTGCTGACCAGTGACATCGACGGCAACGACCGCCCGTTCACCACCGGCGAGCGCACCGTCGAGGGCTTCTACAAGACCCGCAATGGCCTGGACCAGGCGATCAGCCGTGGCCTGGCCTACGCGCCCTACGCCGACCTGGTGTGGTGCGAGACCGGCAAGCCGGACCTGGAATTCGCACGCAGGTTCGCCGAGGCGATCCATGCGAAGTTCCCGGGCAAGCTGCTGGCCTACAACTGCTCGCCCAGCTTCAACTGGAAGAAGAACCTGGACGACGCCACCATCGCCAAGTTCCAGCGTGAGCTGGGCAGCTATGGCTACAAGTTCCAGTTCATCACCCTGGCCGGCTTCCACGCGCTGAACTACGGCATGTTCAATCTGGCCCACGGCTACGCACGCCGCCAGATGAGCGCGTTCGTGGAACTGCAGGAAGCCGAGTTCGAAGCCGCCGAGCGCGGCTTCACCGCGGTCAAGCACCAGCGCGAGGTTGGCACCGGCTACTTCGATGCCGTGACCCAGGCGATCCAGCAGGGCCAGTCCTCGACCACCGCGTTGACCGGCTCGACCGAAGAAGAGCAGTTTCACGGCGGGCGCAGCGAACGCGCTGCGTGATGCGGTAGTGCCCGGCCGCTGGCCGGCACCCACGTGCGCCTTCGGGCACTACGGAGAAGCCGGCCAGCGGCCGGCTCTACCGGGGTCGCGAATCCGATCAGGGTGGCCAGGGAAGGGCCAGGCAACGCCGGCCGGTCGGGGGACCTGCCGGCGTTGTTGTATCGATGGAAACGCGATGAACGCATGCAGCGTCAATCCAGCGCACCCCACAGTCCGGCAACTTGGCCGAAACCCTGTGAAGGTGGCCATCAGATTGATCCGGAACGACTTTTCCCTGGACCGTGGCGGGCAGAACGGCCACCGTGCGCCTTCACATCGGGAAAGCGGACCACAAGGCTCAAAATGAGATAGGGCGCACATTTTAAAGCGGTGCTATGCTCCGCGGCTCACCAGGGGACGCTGGCGGCGGGTGCAGGGAATGACCGGCAGGGGTGCGGCCGAGAACAGTGATGTGACGTCAGGTATCGCCCGGGTGGCGATGGCCGAGATCGTGCATGCGCTGCTGTCCGATGCCGAGGTCGCATTGTTCGCCAGATTTGCCCGTCCACGCAAGCTTCATGCCGGGCAGTGGCTGTTCCAGCGTGGCCACCGTGGCGAGCGCATGTACGTGATCCTGGAAGGCCAGATCGAACTGGATTTCGGCGAGGACCTGGTGATCAAGACCCTCGGGCAGCAGGAGTTCTTCGGTGAGCTGGGCCTGCTGGTGGGTGATCACCCGCGCAGCGCCAGTGCGCGCGCCCTGGTGGACTGCGAGGTGCTTGAGCTGGGGCCCGCCGACTTCCATCGTCTGGTGGAATCCGATCCGGGCCTGGTCGCCTACTTCCTGCGCCGCACGATCATGCGCGTGCTGACCAACGAACAGGCGCTGATCAGCCAGCTGCGCCGGCGCAACCATGATCTGGAAACCGCGCTGGACAACCTGTACATCACTACCCACCAGCTGACCCACACCCGTGAACTGGTGCGTACCGATGAACTGACCGGGCTGCACAACCGCCGTGGCCTCACCCTTTACCTGCAGGAATGCCGCGCCGATGGCAGTGGGCTGCCGCAGGCGCTGCTGCTCATCGACTGCGACCGCTTCAAGCAGATCAATGACCGCCATGGCCACCAGGCCGGCGATCGCGTGCTGCAGAGCATGGGCAACATCCTGCGCTCGATGGCCGGTGAGCAGGACCTGGCCTGCCGGCTCGGCGGTGACGAGTTCTGCCTGATCCTGCGTCGTGGCAACCACGAGATCGTGCAGCACGCGGCAGAGTTCATCCTCAGCGCGGTACACGGCCTGCTCGAGCGCAGCCACGGCACGCCGCACGTCAGCCTGGTCAGCATCGGCGCCAGCCTGCTGGACCCGGATGCGGGCTGGAGCGAGTGGTACGCCAGCGCGGATCGTGCGCTGTACCAGGCCAAGCGTGATGGTGGCAACTGCCTGCGTTGGGCAGACGCAGTGGACTCACCCTAGATCGGGAGACAGAGGCGATGAATGGCGACAACGGAACGTCGGCGCCGCACAACCAGCAACTGCGCGCCCTGCTGTTCACCGACCTGTGTGACTCGCTGCTGCTGGTCGAACGCATCGGCGATGTCGCTGCCGCCGAACTGTTCCAGGAACACGACCGGCTGGTGCTGGCGCTGCAGCAGCGCTGGAACGGCCAGCTGATCGATCGCTCCGACGGACTGTTCATGCTGTTCGAGCGCCCGATCGACGCGCTTGGCTTTGCATTGGATTACCAGCGTGGGCTGCAGCCGCTGGGGCAGAGACACGAGATCCATCTGCAGGCGCGGGCTGGTCTGCATGTGGGCGATGTGCTGACCTGGGAGAACAGCGCCGAGGCAGTGCGGGCTGGCGCCAAGGCGATTGAAGTCGAAGGCCTGGCCAAGCCGACGGCGGCGCGCCTGATGCAGTTGGCACGCCCGGGCCAGATCCTGCTTTCGGCGGTGGCCGAATCCATCGTGCGTCGCTCCAGTGGGTCGCTGGGCACGATGGCTGAAGGCCTGCAATGGCGGTCGTTCGGGCGATGGCGCTTCAAGGGCGTGAGCCAGCCAGCCGAAGTCTACGGCGTGCAGGCGGCGGGCATGCCCACGCCGGGGCGGCTGCGGCACACGGCCAAGGCCCGGCGTGATCTTCCGTTGTGGCGCCGTCCGCTGGCGATGGCGGCGCAGGCCGCCGTGCTGCTGGCCGCGGTGCTTGGCGTCTGGTTGCTGACCCGGCCACAGCCGGCCATCGCGTTCGCCGAACGCGACTGGGTGGTGCTCGGCGGGCTGCATAACCTCACCGGCAATCGACTGCTCGATGACGCCCTGGACCAGGCGTTCCGGATCAGTCTCGAGCAGTCCCGCTACGTCAACGTCGTCAGTGACGACCGCGTCGGCCGCACCCTTGAGATGATGCGGAAACCGCCGGATCGCGGTGTCCGTGAACGTGGCGATGCCGCCGCTGTGGCGGTGCGCACGGGCGCCCGCCTGGTGTTCGTGCCATCGGCGACCGATGTCGGCGGCCGAACCCGCTTCAGCGTGGAGGTGGTCGAGCCGTCGACGCTGCGCACCCTGGCCGTGGTATCCGCCGATGCGAAGGCGGGTGCGGTACTGGCGGCGGTGGACGATGTTTCGCGCCAGCTGCGCGATCGCCTGGGCGAAGAGCCCGCATTGATCCAGCGCGACAGCCAATCCCTGCCGGAGGTGACCACGGGCAGCATGGATGCGTTGCGTGCGTTTGCCTTGGGCCAGAAGCGCTACAGCCGAGGAGATTTCAACGGCGCGATGGCATTCTTCGGGCAGGCGATCGAGGTCGATCCTGAGTTCGCCCTGGCATGGCTGGGCCAAGCCCGCTGTCGCTTCGCCATGATGAATTACCGCGATGCCCGGCGTCTGCTGGCAGAGGCTGATCGTCGATCAGGGCACCTTACGCCACGCGAGCGCCTGTACGTGCAGAACTGGGCGCTGCAGATCAGTGATCCGGATCGCGCCACCGATGGCTGGGCGCGCATGGCGGAGCTGTATCCGGATTACATGCCTGCAAGCTACAACGCCGGTCTGAATCTTTTCCACGAGAACCGCCTTGCCGAGGCCCTGGCGCTTTCCAGGCGTGTTGCACAAAGCAGGGTCGAGCTGCCTGAGATCGCGCAGGACCAGTACGGCCGCGCCTTGCTGGCCAGCGAGCGCTACGCAGAGGCTGACATCGCGTTCAGTCGTGCCGCCGGCAATGGTTGGGAAGGTGCATTGATGCGCCAGGCGACGGTGGCGGCAGCGCGTTCCGAGTTCGAGAAGGCCAATGCGCTGCTTGCGCGGATCGATCCAGGCAACTTCCATGCTGGCAATTTCGCTACCACGATTGCGCTTGACCAAGGCGATGTCGAGGGCGCCATCAAGCTCGCCGAACAGGGAAGGATGCTTGCCGGACAGCGCCAGGGCATGGATCGGTACAACTTCGACATGCCCCTGGCCGTCGCCTACATGATGGCCGGCAGAAGGTCGAAGGCGCTGATGGTGGCGCGCGTGGCCGCGACCGCGCCGTTCGCAGAGCTGAGCGGCGAACCCGCGGTGGAGGTAGTGGATCGCCTGGTTGCAGCACACGCGGCAGCCTTGCTGGCACTGAGACTGGGCGATGCCGCACCGGCCAAGGCGGTCCAGGCCCGGATGAACGCGCTTCAGGATCTCCCTGACAGCAGCGTGTTGCGCCAGTACGTCACCCTGTTGGCCGGGCGGATGATGCAGCATGAGGGCCGGCCCCAGGCCGGGCTGGACCTGCTCGTACCGCTGTTGAAGAAGCAGCCACGCCTGCAGGTGCGGCTGGCAGTGCGTGACCTGGCGCTGGAGGCGGGCCTGAAGGATGTTGCCCAGGAGCAGACGCGTTGGCTGCGTGATCGCCCCGGATTTGCATATGCAGAAGCGCAATGCAGCTTCTGCCTGCAGGCGCTTAACGTAGTGGATGTGCGGAGGCTCATGGCGGCGCCGGCAATCGAGGCCGCCGACACCATGGCCTCGATGCCTCAGCGCAGCGTGCGCGGCGAGCCGTAACCGTCCTCCAGCATCGGCACGGAGTAGCCGGTACCACTGGTCAGCATGGCGATGATCTGGTCTTCGGCCTGTGCGATGACGTCTTTCTCCGCCAGGCAGATGTTCTTGCAGCAATCCTGGACGAACTGCTGAAGGTCAGCCGGGTTGGATGGAACGTGTCCAGCCAGCAGTATCGCGGCAGCCGTGTCGGTGGCGAAGAGCTGGCGGAAGGTGTCATCGGTGGCGAGGCGCTGAACCAGCGTCCTTGCGACCGGCAGCGAGAGCGTCAACGTGGGCATTGTGTCCTGCATCCATGGAGTGTCGAGGGGCAGTGGTGATGTCGGCTTGGCAAAGCGGTTCTTGAGAGGGTAGAGCGGGAGATGTAAAGGAATCGGGTCGCGGTTCGATAACGTGGATTCACGATGAAGGAAGGGCTGATCCGATGGATGTCAGGCGCTGCGCGATCGTAGTGGTACAGCCCACCGAGCAGATCCGGTTTGAGTTTGAGGGCCTGCTGCGCGGTGGTGATGGGCTGGTGCGCACGCTTGCCTGGGAGGCACTCGCCCCCCACCTGGATGGACCGGTGGTGCTGGACGCTGCGGCACAGGCACTGCTGGGAAGTCTGAGCCCAAGTGCATGGACCACGCTTGAGGCAGGGGAGGCCTGTTCACCCGCGATGGACCTGCTGATCGCCAGTGGCCTGGTGTTGATCCGCGGACAGGATGACGATGTTGCCGCTCGTGACGAGCGGCTGCGTGCAACGCATTGGCACCCCCTGGCTGCGGTCATGCATGCCTTCTCACGCTGGGAGGATGTTGACGCCGTTCGCAACATGCGTGAATCACAGATCGAAACGGCCTCGCAGATGCGCAGGACGTTGGGACCGCCGCCACCGCACGCTGCCGCTGCCGACGCTGGGTTGGTACCACTGCCGCCTCAGCAGTCCAACGATTTCGACGCACTGCTGGCGCGGCGCGTCACCTGCCGGAACTTCGATGTCACCCGATCACTGCCGCTGTCCCTGCTGAGCCAGATGCTGCAACGGGCATTCGGCAGCAGCAGCTGCCAGCGCGAAGGCGATGATCTGGTGTTCCTGAAGAAGAACGTACCTTCGGGCGGCGGACTGCATCCTGTGGAAGCCTACGTGCTGGTGCGCAATGTCGATGGACTTGCCGCGGGCATGTACCTCTATCGAGCGCAGGGCCACGGACTGATGCCGGTTGAGTGCCCCGTGGCCATCGATCGCGACTTCGTGATGTCCATGGTCGGGCAGCAGCACTGGTTCGCGGATGCGCACGTGCTGGTGGTCCTGGCCCCGCGTTTCAACAGGACGTACTGGAAGTATCGCCAGCATGGGAAAAGCTATCGGGTTGTCGCGATGGAGGCGGGACATCTATCCCAGACGCTGTACCTGGCGGCCACGGATGCCGGCCTGGGAGCATTCATTACTGCAGCGATCAACGAAAAGCCCATCGAACGTGCCCTGGGCCTGGACACGATCAACGAGGGGGTACTCGCGGTCTGCGGTTTCGGATGGCGTGCATCACGGATGACGACCAGCGAACTGGACCCGGCAGGCGTGATCTGGAACCTTGAAGACCGCGCGGGCTGACCCCGCGCGGCCTCTGCTGCATCACGCCGCGTCGAAGTCCACCAGCACCGCGCCATCACCCACCTGGTCGCCGGCCTTGGCGCGATAGCCCTTCACCGTGCCATCGGCCGGTGCCTGCAGGGTGTGCTCCATCTTCATCGCTTCCAGCACCACCAGCGGCGTGCCGCGCTTGACCTCGGTACCGGCGGCGACCAGCGTGGCGACGATCCTGCCCGGCATCGGCGCCAGCAGGCTGCCGGCATCGGCCACGGCGTGGTCTGATTCGCCCACGGGATCATGCAGGGTGAAACGGTGCTGGCCATCGGCGCCGAACAGATACAGCTGGTCACCGTCGCGCAGCAGCTGCAGAGTCCAGCGGCGCTCGCCCAGCTGTACCGCCAGCCCCTGTGCATCGGCCGTGCCGGTCACCCGCATCGGTGCCGCGTCATCGCATTGCACGCGCCAGCCACCGGCCTGCGTCCAGACCTTCAGCGTGTGCCGGCGCTCGCCCTGCTGCAGCGGCAGCACGCGCGGCGCAGACGCGCCGAGGCGCCAGCCGTCCTGTGCCTGCCATGGCGAATGCGGGTCACGGGCATCGGTGGTGGCACCGGCAGTGCTTGCAACAGCGGCCACGGCGGCCAGCTGCCACAGGGCATCATCCGTGTCGCCCACTACGCTCAATGCCGCCTGTTCGCGTTCGATCAGCGCGGTATCCAGCCTGGCGTGCGCGAACGAATCGGTATTCACCAGCCGGCGCAGGAAGCCGGCATTGGTGGTCACGCCTACCACCTGGCAGTCGGCCAGCGCCTGGCTCATGCGGCGCAGCGCGGCATCGCGGTCCACGTCCCAGACGATCAGCTTGGCAATCATCGGGTCGTAGTACGGGGTGATGCTGTCGCCTTCCTCCACGCCGGTATCCACGCGCACATGGGCCGACGGGGCCGGCAGGCGCAGGCGGCGCAGGGTGCCGGTGGAGGGCAGGAAGCCACGGTCGGCATCTTCGGCATACAGGCGCGCTTCGATCGCGTGGCCGTGGATGGCCAGCTGCTCCTGGCGCAGCGGCAGCGGCTGGCCCGAGGCCACGCGCAGCTGCCATTCCACCAGGTCGGTACCGGTGATGTACTCGGTGACCGGGTGCTCGACCTGCAGGCGGGTGTTCATTTCCATGAAGTAGAAATCGCCGTCCGGGCCGGCGATGAACTCCACCGTGCCCGCACCTTCATAGCCCACCGCGCGCGCGGCATCGACCGCCGCCTTGCCCATCGCAGCACGACGTTCCGCGCTCATGCCCGGGGCCGGCGCTTCTTCCAGCACCTTCTGGTGGCGGCGCTGCACCGAGCAGTCGCGCTCGAACAGGTACACCGCGTCACCGTGGCTGTCGCCGAATACCTGGATCTCGATATGGCGCGGGCGCTCGACATACTTCTCGACCAGCACGTGGTCGTTGCCGAACGCCGAGGCCGCCTCGCGCTGGCAGCTGGCCAGCGCATCGACGAAGTCCTCGCTGCGCTCGACCTTGCGCATGCCCTTGCCACCGCCACCGGCGCTGGCCTTGATCAGTACCGGGTAGCCGATGGCGTCGGCCTGCGTGCGCAGGAAGTCCGGTGCCTGCTGGTCGCCGTGGTAGCCCGGGGTCAGCGGTACACCCGCCTTGGCCATCAGCGCCTTGGCCGCGCTCTTGTCGCCCATCGCGCGGATGGCGCTGGCCGGCGGCCCGATGAAGGTGATGCCGGCGGCGGCGCAGGCATCGGCGAAGTCGGCATTCTCGGACAGGAAGCCGTAGCCGGGGTGGATGGCCTGCGCGCCGGTCGCGCGTGCCGCGTCGAGCAGCGCATCGCCGCGCAGGTAGCTCTCACGCGCGGCGGCCGGACCAATGTGGATGGCTTCGTCGGCCAGGCGCACGTGGCGCGCGTTGCGGTCGGCATCGGAATACACCGCCACGGTGGCGATGCCGAGGCGGCGGCAGGTGGCGATGACGCGACAGGCGATTTCGCCACGGTTGGCGATCAGGACTTTGGTGAACATGGCAACGGGCTTCATGGGAGCGTGCTCGGTCATGGCATGGATTACATGCGGAACACGCCGAAGCGCGTCTGCTGCGGGGCGGCGTTGAGGCTGGCCGACAGCGCCAGGGCCAGCACCCGGCGAGTGTCGGCCGGATCGATCACGCCGTCGTCCCACAGGCGCGCGCTGGCGTAGTACGGGTGGCCCTGCTGCTCGAACTGGTCGCGGATCGGCGCCTTGAACGCGTCTTCCTCCGCAGCCGGCCACTGGCCGCCCTTGGCTTCGATGCCATCGCGCTTGACCGTGGCCAGCACGCTGGCGGCCTGCTCGCCGCCCATCACGCCGATGCGTGCGTTCGGCCACATCCACAGGAAGTTCGGCGAGTACGCGCGGCCGCACATGCCGTAGTTGCCGGCGCCGAACGAACCGCCGATCACCACGGTGAACTTGGGAACCTTGGCGCAGGCCACCGCCATCACCAGCTTGGCGCCGTCCTTGGCGATGCCGCCCTGTTCGTACTTGCGGCCGACCATGAAGCCGGTGATGTTCTGCAGGAACACCAGCGGAATGTTGCGCTGGGTGCACAGTTCGATGAAATGCGCACCCTTCAGCGCCGACTCGGAGAACAGGATGCCGTTGTTGGCGATGATGCCGATCGGGTAGCCGTTCAGATGGGCGAAGCCGGTGACCAGCGTTGCGCCATAGCGCGGCTTGAACTCGTCGAAGCGCGAGCCATCGACCAGGCGCGCGATCACTTCGCGCACGTCGTAGGGCTTGCGCGTATCGGCCGGGATCACACCGTACAGTTCGTGTGCCGGCAGCAGCGGTTCTTCGCTGGCCTGCACCGCCATCGCCGGTTCCGGCTTGCGCCAGTTCAGCTGCGCGATGATCGCACGCACCCGTGCCAGTGCCTGCAGATCGTTGTCAGCCATGTGGTCGGCCACGCCGGATATGCGGGTGTGCACGTCGGCGCCGCCCAGTTCCTCGGCGGTCACTACTTCACCGGTGGCCGCCTTCACCAGCGGCGGGCCGCCGAGGAAGATCGTGCCCTGCTCGCGCACGATCACCGTCTCGTCGCTCATCGCCGGCACGTAGGCGCCACCAGCGGTGCAGCTGCCCATCACGCAGGCGATCTGCGGAATGCCCTGCGCCGACAGGTTGGCCTGGTTGTAGAAGATGCGGCCGAAATGGTCGCGGTCGGGGAAGACTTCGTCCTGCAGCGGCAGGAACGCGCCGCCGGAATCGACCAGGTAGATGCAGGGCAGGTGGTTCTGCTCGGCGATCTCCTGCGCGCGCAGGTGCTTCTTCACCGTCATGGGATAGTAGGTGCCGCCCTTGACCGTGGCATCGTTGGCCACGATCACGCACTCCACGCCGCTCACCCGGCCGATGCCGGCCACCACGCCGGCGGCTGGCACGGCGTCTTCATACATGCCATGCGCGGCCAGCGGCGCGATTTCGAGGAAGGCGCTGCCGGGGTCGAGCAGGGCGTCGATGCGGTCGCGCACCAGTAGCTTGCCGCGCGCGGTGTGCTTGGCGCGTGCGGCTTCGCTGCCACCCAGCGCGGTGCGCGCCAGGGTGGCGTGCAGATCGTCGACCACGGCCTGCATGGCCGCGCGGTTGGCTTCAAAGGTATCGCTGCCCGGTTGCAGCTGGCTGTTCAGGACGGTCATCGCGGTGGCCTTACAGGGTGCGCTGGAACAGTTCGCGGCCGATCAGCATGCGGCGGATCTCCGAGGTGCCGGCGCCGATTTCATACAGCTTGGCGTCGCGCCACAAGCGGCCGGTCGGGTATTCGTTGATGTAGCCGTTGCCGCCCAGGATCTGGATCGCCTGGCCGGTCAGCCAGGTGGCCTTCTCGGCGGCGTACAGGATGGCACCGGCGGCGTCCTGGCGGGTGGTGCGGCCCTGGTCGCAGGCGCGCGCCACGGCATAGACATAGGCGCGGCAGGCGCCCAGGCCGACGTACATGTCGGCGATCTTGGCCTGGATCAGCTGGAAGCTGCCGATCGCCTCACCGAACTGGTGGCGCTCGTGCACGTACGGCATCACCACGTCCATCGCCGCGGCCATCAGGCCCAGCGGGCCGCCGGACAGCACCACGCGCTCGTAGTCCAGGCCGGACATCAGCACGCGCACGCCACCGCCAACCTGGCCCAGCACGTTTTCTTCCGGCACTTCGCAGTCCTGGAACACCAGCTCGCAGGTGGGCGAGGAGCGCATGCCCAGCTTGTCCAGCTTCTGCGCGGTGGAGAAGCCCTTCATGCCCTTCTCGACCAGGAACGCGGTGATGCCCTTGGCGCCGGCGTCCATGTCGGTCTTGGCATAGACCACCAGCACGTCGGCATCCGGGCCGTTGGTGATCCACATCTTGTTGCCGTTGAGCACGTAGCGGTCGCCGCGCTTGTCGGCGCGCAGCTTCATCGACACCACGTCCGAACCGGCACCCGGCTCGCTCATCGCCAGCGCACCGACCAGGCTGCCGTCGCACAGGCCGGGCAGGAAGCGCTGCTTCTGTTCTTCGTTGCCGTTCTTGCGCAGCTGGTTCACGCACAGGTTGGAATGCGCGCCATAGGACAGGCCGATGCCGCCGGAGGCACGCGAGATCTCTTCCATCGCCACCACATGGGCCAGGTAGCCCATGCCGGTGCCGCCGTATGCTTCTTCCACGGTGAGGCCGAGCAGGCCCTGTTCGCCCAGCTTCGGCCACAGGGCCAGCGGGAACTGGTTGCTGGCATCGGCCTCGGCGGCCAGCGGTGCGACCTCGGCGGCGGCAAAATGGGCCACGCTCTGGCGCAGCAGGTCGATGTCTTCGCCAAGGTCGAAGTTCAGGGATGGCACGTGCATTGTGGTGGCTCCACGACGGGATGGCAGGAAATGGACGCACCCGGCGGGGGAGCGGGCGGCGGTCTGCAGGACCGCTGCCCGCACGGGCGATTGGACCCCAGCGTAGCGGGGTTCGGATAAGAAGTGAATACAAATTCAAAAATTGAAACCAGAATCAAAACATGGCCTACAAACGCTCTGCACTGATGGAAGAACGCCTGGCTGGGGCCCGTGAACGGATCCTGCTGGCCACCCGTGAGCTGGTCGCCACCGGCGGCTGGCGCAACGCCCCGGTGACCGCCGTGGCAACCCAGGCGGGGGTATCCACTGGCCTGATCTATCGCCATTTCCCGTCCAAGGCCGAGCTGTTCGTGGAGGTGCTCAACGCCGCGGTGGCCCACGAGGTCGCGATCATGGAGCGCATCGCCAGTGGTCCGGAGGTGGCCAGCGAGCGCCTGCGGCTGGCGATCACCGCCTTCGTTCGCCGCGCCCTGGCCGGGCCGGGGCTGGCGCATGCCTTCATCGTCGAGCCGGTCGACCCGGACGTGGAAGCCGAACGCATGCGTGGCCGTCGTGCCTTTGGGGATGTCTTCCTGCGGCTGGTGGAGGAGGGCGTGGCCGCCGGTGAGCTGCCGGCGCAGGACGCGCATGTGGCCGCCGCCTGCCTGGTCGGCGCCTTCACCGAGGCGATGGTCGGCCCGACCGCACCCAGCCGCGAAGCGCACCGCGACGAAGACGCGCTGGTGGATGCGATCTGCAGCTTCTGCCTGCGCGCGATCGGCGCCCGGTAACGTGGTAGAGCCGGCCGCTGGCCGGCTTCTGCACGATCCATCCGGCGGGATGGCGATGCCGGCCAGCGGCCGGCACTACCGGGCCGGCATGTTGCGCCGCACCAGCAGTGACGCCTGTTGTCGCACGCAAAGCGCGTTCTATACTCGGTCCATCACGCAGTCGCTCAGCCGTGGTCCAACGACTATCAGCCAGGGGTAACGAAGAGTGCGGAATTACGATCTGGAGTTCCTGAAACGCTTCTCCATGGTGATCGCGCTGCTGGCGACCATCACCCTCGGCCTCATCCTCCTAGCCGCCTACATCCACACCCGGATTCCGCCCGAGGTGTCGCCGACTGCGGCCAAGCGCACCGAACAGCGCATCTCGCCCACCGGCGCGGTCTATGCCGGCAGCACCGGCGCCGCCGCGCAGGCTGCGGCCAAGGCCGCCGCGCTGGCCAAGGCCGCCTCGCAGGTGGCCTACGGCGGCACCAAGGACGGCAAGGTCATCTTCGACAACCTGTGCACCGCCTGCCACACCACTGGCGTGGGCATGGCGCCGACGCTGGACCATTCGCAC
The DNA here is from genome assembly GCF_059369555.1 of Stenotrophomonas sp. YJH_SMC_21. NCBI lineage: Bacteria > Pseudomonadati > Pseudomonadota > Gammaproteobacteria > Lysobacterales > Lysobacteraceae > Stenotrophomonas > Stenotrophomonas sp. YJH_SMC_21. Next base: position 120,063 of record NZ_JCAFSU010000008.1, on the reverse strand, counting down.
TGGGACAAGCGCATCGCGCAGGGCAAGGACACCCTCTACAAGCACGCCATCGAGGGCTACACCGGCCCGGATGGCGGCATCATGCCGCCCAAGGGTGGCAACCCGGCGCTGACCGAGGAACAGATCCACGCCACCGTGGACTGGATGCTGGGCAACCTGAAGTAGGCGCCGGAACGGCCAAACCGCGAAACGGCGGAAACGTCGAAACATGGAACCGCCGAACGGGATGGCGGAACCGCGGAACATGGAACGGCCGAACGGGATGGCGGAACCGCGGAACATGGAACGGCCGAACGGGATGGCGGAACCGCGGAACATGGAACGGCCGAACGGGATGGCGGAACCGCGGGAAGGGGGTAGAGTCGACTGTTGGTCGACTGCTCTTCCCAACGCCACCGAAAAAGCCCGCGCTGCGCGCGATAGTCGATTAACAGTCGACTCTACCCGCCGGTCGCCCCAATCGCCGCGGTCGTTCTCCGTCTGCCGCCGGCGGCTTTGCCGGCCAAGGCCAAAACCGCGCGCGTCGCTGGGGTTTCGCATTTCAAGGTTAGTCTGTGCGCCTCTTTCATGGAGTCGCCCGTCGATGCGCCGCCGTTCCCTCGCCATTGCCCTGTCCCTGCTGCTGCCGGCCGGCGCCTTTGCCCAGCCGCAGGCCGCACCGGTCACGTCGCCCTCCGCTGCGCGCGGCAGCGCCACCGTGGTGCTGACCGCCGCGCCGGCCGACTGGCGTGCACTGGATGGCCAGCGCGTGCGCATCGCCGCACCGCTGACCCTGGCCGGTACCGACGGCCTGGAGCGCTTCGGCCAGCTCACCGTGGCCTTCGATGGCCGCCTCTGGCAGCCGACCGAAGTGGCCACGCCGGGCACTGCCGGCTATGAGCAGGTGATGGCCGACAACCAGCGCCGCCGCCTGGTGCTGGAAGATGGCAGCGATGCCCGCGACCCGGCCAGCGTGGCTTACCTGCCGGGCAACCCGGTGCTGCGCACCGGCATGCAGCTGCGTGATGTGCAGGGCATCGTGCGCATGGACGCGCAGGGCCATCCGCGCCTGCAGGTCGAAGGCGCGCTGAAGCTGCCGGAGCTGAAGCGCCCGGCGGTGCCGACCGTGCCGGGCAACCTGCATGTGGCGGCCTTCAACCTGGAGAACTTCTTCAACGGCGACGGCCAGGGCGGTGGCTTCCCGACCCTGCGCGGCGCACGCACGCTGGAGGAACACAAGGCGCAGGTGGCCAAGCTGGTCACCACGGTCAACGCGCTGGGCGCCGATGTCGCCGCGCTGATGGAGCTGGAGAACGATGGCTACGGTCCGCAGTCGGCCATCGCCGAACTGGTCGATGCGCTCAACCGCGACCGCGGCGCGCAGGGCGACTGGCGCTTTGTCGATGCCGGCAACGGCCCCGGCGACAACCCGATCCGGGTCGGCATCATCTACCGCAGCGCGCGCCTGCAGCCGGTGGGCAAGCCGGCTACGCTGACCGGTGGCCCGTTCGTCGAGCACAGCCGCGTGCCGCTGGCGCAGGCCTTCCAGGGCAAGCAGGGCGCGCCGTTCGTGGTGGTGGCCAACCACTTCAAGTCGAAGGGCTGCCGCGACGCCGCCGGTGCCGACGCCGACCACAACGACAACCAGGGCTGCTGGAACGCCACCCGCGTGACCTCGGCGCAGCAGCTGCACGCCTGGCTGCAGACCGACCCGACCGGTACCGGTGCAAAGGACGCGGTGCTGCTCGGCGATTTCAATGCCTACGCGATGGAAGACCCGATCCGCACCCTGCATGACCTGGGCTGGCAGGACGCGTTCAAGGTCGCCAAGGTCGAGCATCCCTACAGCTACGTCTACAACGGCTATACCGGCCGCCTCGACCACGCGCTGTTGAGCCCGGGCATGGCCAAGCGCCTGCGCGGTGCCGCCGAGTGGCACAGCAACGCCGACGAGCAGGATGCCAGCGGCTACCAGGACCGCAACGTGCAGGGCCCGTGGCGCAGCTCCGACCACGACCCGCTGTTGTTGGGTTTCGACAGATAAGGTTCGGCGGGGATCTGCTCTGGGAGGGACCTTGATCGGCACGGATCCTGCCGTTGCTTTTGATCTTCCAGTCCGTCTTCAAGCGAGCCGAGCATCGCAGGTGAATCAGGGGCGAAGAGGCGCCGATGTTTGAGCGCAGCGAGTTCGGCGCCGTCCCCTGGTTCATCGAGAAGCGCAGGGTACCGGTGCACAGCACCGGCTCGCGGCTGGCGGCGCGTTTCTTTTGGTTACTTTTCTTTTCGCGCGAAAAGAAAAGTGACATCCCACCGCGGGCGCGGAAATGGCCCGCCGCAACCAACGCTCACCCCCAGGCGATCAGTCCGATCGCCAGCACCGCCAGCGCCAGGCCGGCGCGGTTCCACCGGGTGGTCGCCTCGCCGAAGGCGAACACGCCCACCAGCGCGCCCAGCACCACCACGCCGATGTTCATGCCGGCGAACACGGTGGCCGGGTTGTCCGGCATCGACTGGTGGGCGTGCACATAGAAGAGGATGTTGCCGCCATTGAGCAGGCCCAGCAGCGCACCTGCGCCGAGGTTGCGCCAGGCCAACCGGCTGCGGCCACTGGCGTGCCGCCACAGCTGCAGCGCCAGCATCAGCACGAAGGCCACGCTGAAGCTGGCCAGCACCGCCGCCATCGACGGCGTGCCGGACAGCGCCACCTGCTTGAGCAGCACGTCCACCACCGCAAACCCAGCCCATACCCCCAACAGCCAGCCCCAGCCGCCGGGCGAGGACGCGACCACCGGCCCGCGTGGGCGCAGGCTGATCGCCACCATCGCCAGCAGGCCCAGGCCGAGCCCGGCCAGCTTCCACGGTGTGGCAGTCTGGCCGAAGAACAGGAAGGCGGCGGCCAATGACAGCAGCAGCGACAGCCGCTGCGCCACGTCGCTGCGGACGATGCCGGCCACCGCCACCGCGCGGCCCAGCACCAGGAAAATCGAGGGCAGCACCACCGCCAGCGCCAGCAATGACAGCCACGGCGCGTGCGGCGCGCGCAGCGCATCCAGCGGCGGCTGCAGCACCACGGCGGTGAGCGTTGCCGCCACCAGATAGTTCCAGGTGACCATCTGCGAAACATCCAGCTGGCGGCGTCCGGCCACCTTCAACAACACCGAAACCAGCACGCTGCAGATCACGGCCAAAGACAGGTAGAGCATGGGGCGGGCACAGGGCAGGGGCGGGGGACGGTATCATGGTGCCATGCACAAGCACTCGTTCCCCGTCGCCCCCGGCGAAACCGCCTGCCTCGAACTGGACGGCCCGGCCGGCCCGCTGGAAGTGGTCGTCGACCTGCCCAGGGCCGATGTGCCGGTGCAGCCGATCGTGGCCATCATCTGCCACCCGTTGTCCACCGAAGGCGGCACCCTGCACAACAAGGTGGTCACCATGACCGCCACCACCCTGCGCGAGCTGGGCATCGCCACGGTGCGATTCAACTTCCGCAGCGTGGGTGGTTCGGCCGGTGAGTTCGACCATGGCGTGGGCGAGCAGGACGACCTGAAGGCCGTCGCCGCTTGGGTGCGCAGCCAGCGTCCGGACGACCGCCTGTGGCTGGCCGGTTTCAGCTTCGGCGCGTTCGTTTCACTGAAGGCCGCAGCCGAGTTGCAGCCGGAAGCGCTGATCTCGATCGCGCCGCCGGCCGGCCGCTGGGACTTCGATGGCATCGCCCCGCCGGCCCGTTGGCTGGTGATCCAGGGCGAGCAGGACGAGATCGTCGACCCGCAGGCTGTCTACCAGTGGCTGGACTCGCTGGATTTCCCGCATGAGCTGGTGCGCATGCCCGAGACCAGCCACTTCTTCCACCGCAAGCTGATCGACCTGCGCGGCGCGCTGACCCACGGCGTGAAGCACTGGCTGGGCGCGGCGGCATGAGTGCAACCGAGCTGACCCCGTCGCAGCGGTACGCGGAAGGGGTTGCCCGTGGCGACTGGCAGAACGACCCGGCCCAGCATGCGGCGCTGGCCGAGCTGGACCGCATCCACCTGGGCCTGCTGGACAGTGCCGAGGACGGTTGGCTGGACCGCCTGTCCTCGTTCTGGAAGAAGCCCGAGCCGGTCAAGGGCCTGTACTTCTGGGGCGGTGTCGGCCGCGGCAAGACCTTCCTGGTCGACCTGTTCTACGACGGGCTGCCGATCAAGCAGAAGTACCGGACCCACTTCCACCGCTTCATGCGCAGCGTCCACGAGCGCCTGCGCGAGCACCAGGGCCAGAGCGACCCGCTGGCGAAGATCGCCCAGGAATGGCGCAGCAACCTGCGCGTGCTGGTGCTGGACGAATTCTTCGTCACCGACATCGGCGATGCGATGCTGCTGGCGCGGCTGCTGGAGCGCCTGTTTGCCGAGGGCGTGACCCTGGTCACCACCTCCAACACCGCAGTGGAGAACCTGTACCTCAACGGCCTGCAGCGCGAGAGCTTCCTGCCGGCCATTGGCCTGCTGCAGCGCTTCTGCGTCGAGCTGTACGCCGAAGGTACCGAGGATTACCGCATGCGCGCGCTGACCCGCTCGCCGGTGTACCGCGCACCGCTGGCTGCCGACAGCGATCAATGGCTGGCCACGCGCTGGAACGAACTGAGTGGTGGCCAGCCGGCCAAGACCGGCAACATCGAGATCGAGGGCCGTAAGATCCCGGTCCGCGGCCGCGGCAAGAGCATCGCCTGGTTCGATTTCGCCGCGCTGTGCGAGGGTCCGCGCGGTCCCTCGGACTACATCGAGATCGCGCACGAGTTCAACACGGTGCTGCTGGGTGGCATCCCCGCCTTCGACCGTTTGAACGAAGATGCCGCGCGCCGCTTTGTCAACCTGATCGACGAACTGTACGACCGCCACGTCAACCTGGTCTGCACCGCCAGCACCTCGCCGATCGAGCTGTACACCGGCCAGCGCCTGCAGGGCGCTTTCGAACGCACCGCCTCGCGCCTGATCGAGATGCAGAGCGCCGAGTACCTGGGTACCCCGCACCGGGCGTGAGGGGTCTGCGGGCGTACGTTGCCGGCCAGCGGCCGGCACGACCCCCCTGGGATTCCGGTAGTGCCGGCCGCTGGCCGGCAATGATCGGGGGAAGGAGGGCGCAACGGCGTTTCCCTGCGGCCGCTGCTCCGGCCTGGCCGGCACATGCAGCCTCGCGTCGCTGCCCGGCGGGCGGTCCCGGCGTCCACCGGATTCCCACCGGCTGCCCACCACCTATCCACAGGGTTGTCCCTAGCCAGTTTCATCACTGTCATGTGAAGCTGTCATTGTTCCGTTTTCGCGGTGCGTTGTACCACCGCAATGACGCCTTTCGGGCTTGACTGCGCAGCCCGTTCCGGCAGGTCTGAAGCGTCTGATCCGGACGCCGGTGGCACGATCCTTGCGGCGCAAGGGATTGCCGAATTTCACTACATTTGGCGTTGACGGGCCCCATCACCCCCACTATCTTGTGGCCGTCGGTCGCAGCAACCCCAATTCCAGGGATGCCCGGGTACCCATCCGCGATCGTCAACGGCAGTGGCAGGCGCAGGGTCTCATCCGCTGCGACGCCGTCCTGCCATCCTGGGCTGTCATGTCCCGGGCTGCGTCACCCGATGCATCGAGCACCCACCAATCACGCCAAGAGGACACACGCCGTGACCACCGAATCCAGCGCCACCATCGAGAAGGAAAGCGAATTCCTGTTGACGTCGCCGCCGACGGCCAACGCGATGAGTGTGACCAAGCGCAATGGCACGACCGAACTGGTGGACCTGAACAAGATCGTGCGCGCGGTGCAGCGTTCCTCCGAAGGCCTGCACGCCGTCGATCCGATGCGCGTGGCCACCCGCACCATTTCCGGCCTGTACAACGGCGCCACCACCCGCGAGCTGGACGAACTGTCCATCCGCACCGCCGCCCTGCTGATCGGTGAAGAGCCCGAGTACGGCCGCCTGGCTGCGCGCCTGCTGGCCAACTACATTGCCAAGGAAGTCTCGGGCCAGGAAATCTACGCCTTCTCGCAGTCGGTCAGCCGTGGCCATGAAGTCGGCCTGATCAACGACCGCCTGCTGAACTTCGTGCAGACCAACGCGCGCAAGCTCAACGATGCCATCGACATCTCGCTGGACCTGAACTTCGATTACTTCGGCCTGCGTACCCTGTACGACCGTTACCTGCTGCGCCACCCGCACACCCGCAAGGTGATCGAGACCCCGCAGCAGTTCTTCCTGCGCATCGCCAGCGCGCTGAGTGAGGACGTGTCCGAGACCCTGGCGCTGTACAAGCGCATGGGCAACCTGGACTACCTGCCGTCCAGCCCGACCCTGTTCAATTCCGGCACCACCCACGAGCAGCTGTCCTCGTGCTTCCTGCTGGACTCGCCGCAGGACTCGCTGGAGTCGATCTACTCCAAGTACGGCGACATCGCCCAGCTGTCGAAGTTCTCCGGCGGCATCGGCGTCAGCTACACCCGCGTGCGTTCGCGTGGTTCGCTCATCAAGTCGACCAACGGCCACTCCAACGGCATCGTGCCGTGGCTGAAGACCATGGATTCGTCCGTGGCCGCGGTGAACCAGGGTGGCAAGCGCAAGGGCGCGGCCTGCGTGTACCTGGAAACCTGGCACGCCGACATCGAGGACTTCCTCGAGCTGCGTGACAACACCGGTGACGAAGCCCGCCGCGCGCACAACCTGAACCTGGCCAACTGGGTGCCGGACCTGTTCATGAAGCGCGTCGAAGCCGACCAGGAATGGTCGCTGTTCGATCCGCGCGTCGTGCCGGAGTTCACCGACCTGTTCGGCGAAGCCTTCGAGGCCGCCTATCTGCAGGCCGAAGCCCAGGGCAAGGCCAACCGCACCATCTCTGCCCGCAAGCTGTACGCCCGCATGATGCGTACGCTGGCCGAGACCGGCAACGGCTGGATGACCTTCAAGGACAAGTGCAACCGCGCCAGCAACCAGACCCTGCGTCCGGGCAACGTGATCCACCTGTCCAACCTGTGCACGGAAATCCTGGAAGTCACCTCCAACGATGAAACCGCGGTGTGCAACCTGGGTTCGATCAACCTGGGCAACCACTTCGACGAGCACAACGAGTTCGATTTCGAGAAGCTGGCCGAGACCGTGCGCCTGGCCGTGCGCCAGCTCGACCGCGTCATCGACCTGAACTTCTACCCGATCGAAACCGCCCGCCGCGCCAACCTGCGCTGGCGTCCGGTCGGCCTGGGCTGCATGGGCCTGCAGGACGTGTTCTTCCGCAAGCGCCTGCCGTTCGACAGCGCCGAAGCCCGCGCCCTGTCGAAGAAGATTGCCGAAGCGATCTACTTCCACGCGCTGGAAACCTCCTGCGAGCTGGCCCAGGAACGTGGCAAGCACCCGTCGTTCAACGACACCCGCGCTGCGAGCGGCGAACTGCAGTTCGACGCCTGGAACGTGGTGCCGGAAGACACCGCACGCTGGGACGCCCTGCGCAGCCGCATCAAGGAACACGGCCTGCGCAATTCGCTGATGATCGCGATTGCGCCGACCGCGACCATCGCCTCGATCGCCGGCTGCTACGAGTGCGTCGAGCCGCAGGTGTCCAACCTGTTCAAGCGCGAAACCCTGTCCGGTGACTTCCTGCAGGTCAACCGTTACCTGGTGAACGAGCTGAAGAAGCTGGGCCTGTGGACGCCGGAAATGCGCGATGCCATCAAGCTGGCCGAAGGTTCCATCGCCGGCGTGGCGCAGATTCCGGAAACGCTGCGCGAGGTCTACCGCACCGCGTGGGAACTGCCGATGCGTTCGCTGATCGACATGGCCGCCGAGCGTGGCGCCTTCATCGACCAGTCGGCCTCGCTCAACCTGTTCATGGAAAGCCCGAACATCGGCGCGATGTCCTCGATGTACATGTACGCCTGGAAGCAGGGCATCAAGACCACCTACTACCTGCGTTCGCGCCCGGCCACCAAGATCGCCAAGACCACGGTGAGCGCTGCGGCCCCGGCCAAGGCATTCAGCCCGGACGAAGCCATCGCCTGCTCGCTGGAAAACCCGGAAGCCTGCGAGGCCTGCCAGTAACACACCGCGCGGTGGGTGCCGACCGTTGTTTGGCACTCGAACACCTCGCACCTGTAGAGCCGAGCCATGCTCGGCTGCGGAAAAACACCCACGGTAGCGCCGGGCCACGCCCGGCGGCTCACCCAGGAATTCAAGGAAACACCCATGGCCGACAAGCCCAAGCAGATGCTGCTCGATCCCGGTTTTGAACTGACCCTGCGCCCGATGCGCTATCCGCAGTTCTATGACATGTACCGGAACGCGATCAAGAACACCTGGACGGTGGAAGAGATCAACTTCCAGATCGACATCACCGACCTGCACAGCAAGATGTCGCCGGGCGAGCGCCACCTGATCCACCGCCTGGTCGCGTTCTTCGCCACCGGCGACTCGATCGTCTCCAACAACCTGGTGCTGAACCTGTACCAGCATCTCAATGCGCCGGAAGCGCGCATGTACCTGTCGCGCCAGCTGTATGAAGAAGCGCTGCACGTGCAGTTCTACCTGACCCTGCTCGACAACTACCTGCCGGATCCGGAAGAGCGCGCCAAGGCGTTCTCGGCGGTGGAGAACATCGACTCGATCAAGAAGAAGGCCGATTTCTGCTTCAAGTGGATCGACTCGATCCAGAGCCTGACCCGCATCGAGACCCGCGAACAGCGCCGCCAGTTCCTGCTCAACCAGATCTGCTTCGCCGCCTGCATCGAAGGCCTGTTCTTCTTCGCGGCCTTTGCCTACGTGTACTACTTCCGTTCGCGCGGCCTGCTGCCGGGCTTGGCCTCGGGCACCAACTGGGTGTTCCGCGACGAGAGCGCACACATGGAGTTCGCGTTCGAGTCGGTGCGCGTGGTGCGTGAGGAAGAACCGGACCTGTTCGACGAAGAGATGAAGCAGCAGGTCTACGACATGCTGGCCGAAGCCATCGAATGCGAAGTGCAGTTCGCCGAGGACGTGCTGTCCGGCGGCGTGGCCGGCATCTCCACCCGCGACATGCGCCAGTACCTGCAGCACTGTGCCGACCAGCACTTCGCCAAGCTGGGCATGGAAAAGAAGTACAACGTGCGCAACCCGCTGCCGTTCATGGAACTGCAGGACGTGCAGGAGCTGACCAACTTCTTCGAACGCCGCGTCTCGGCCTACCAGGTCGGCGTGCAGGGCGAAGTCGCCTTCGACATGAACTTCTGATCGAACCGGCCCGGCCTGTCGCAACGAAGAACCCCGGCCAATGCCGGGGTTTTTCGTTGCGCATCAGAAGGATGAGCTATTCTCGCTGGACGCCAGTGGTGGCGGTGCTTCGCATCCATGCCGGGCCTGGGGAGGAAGAGGGGATGCCACTGCAGGAATGACGCGTGGACAATCCCAGCGCCGGGTTCCCGTGCGCGTGGTCCCCGGAGGTCGCAATGGAGACTGCAGTGCCTGCAACAGCAACCCGCAGGACCGTGTTTCGTGGGTGGACGGGAGGACTGTTCGCCGTCCTGGTCGCCTGTCCGTCCCTCGCCCATGGCACGAACTGCGATTCCAAGGTGACCAACGTTTCCATCGATGCCAGCGGCAAGGTGTTCGTGGCGACCACCGTCTCGCCCATCCACGCGGTCTGCAACATCGTCAGCAAAGGCGACTTCAGCATGCCGCCCGAGGTCTGCAAGGCAACCTACGCCATGCTGATGAGCGCGAAGGTCTCCGCCATGCCCATCCGCCTGTACTACACCAGCGTGCCGCAATGTGGCGATATCAAGGCCTGGTCGGCACAACCGAGCTTCTACCACGCTGAACTGTTCTGATTACGGGGCCGGGCGTATCGCCTGGAGGGCACGCCGCGATCAGCGCCGCCCTTCCACCGCCATGCGCACCGCCAGTCCGGCCAGCACCGTGCCCATCAACCAGCGCTGCACCATCTGCCAGGTCGGGCGTGCGGCCAGGAAGCCGGCGATGCTGCCGGCGGTCAGCGCGATCATGCCGTTCACGCTGACGCTGACCAGGATCTGGGTCGAGCCCAGCACGATCGACTGCATCAGCACGCTGCCTTCGCTGTCCGGGTGCAGGAACTGCGGCAGCAGCGACAGGTACATCACCGCCACTTTCGGGTTCAGCAGATTGGTCAGGAATCCCATCGTGAACAGCTTGCGCGGGCTGTCCTGCGGCAGTTCGCGCACCGCGAACGGCGAACGGCCACCGGGCTTGAGCGCCTGCCAGGCCAGGTACAGCAGGTACAGCGCGCCACCGATGCGCAGCGCGTCGTAGGCGAACGGTACCGTCATCAGCAGGGCGGTGATGCCCAATGCCGCGCACAGCATGTAGAACACGAAGCCCAGTGCCACCCCGCCCAGCGAGATCAGTCCCGCCATCGGCCCCTGGCAGATCGAGCGCGAGATGACGTAGATCATGTTCGGCCCGGGCGTGAGCACCATGGCCAGCGAAACCAGCGCAAAGGCCAGCAGGTCGGAAGTGGCGGGCATGGGAGGTCCTGGCAGTGGGCGTGGCGCAGTGTAACGCCTGCTGCAGGCGCGGCCTGCGCAGGCACCGCTGCCGGGTGACCGTTGCACGTGCATTCCGATGGCCGTCACGCCGGTCGCTTAGAATCCGCAGCACCCCACACCGAAGCTCCCCCATGACCCCGATCCCCGAGACCGTGCCGCCCATCGAAGTGCGCATGGCCGAAATCGTCTTCCCCAACCACACCAACCACCTCGGCACCCTGTTCGGTGGCCAGGCACTGGCGTGGATGGACAAGGCCGCGTTCCTGGCCGCCGCCCGCTACTCGCGCCGTACCGTGGTGACCGCGCGCAGCGACCAGGTCGACTTCAAGCTGCCGATCCGCATCGGCCAGATGGTGGAAACCATCGGCCGCATCGTTGAAGTCGGCCGCAGCTCGATGAAGGTGGAGGTGGAACTGGTCGCCGAAGACCTGCACAGCGGCGAGCGCAAGCTGTGCACCCGCGGCCACTTCGTGATGATCGCGCTGGACGAGGAAGGCCACCCGATCGCGGTGCCGCCGCTGCCGGCGGCCTGACCCGGACAACCGACCGGCGCTTGCGGGGGCGCTGCGGCGCCCCCATCTGGCAGCCATGACCCCGCCACTGACCGACTTCATCGACCGCGCCCAGCGCCTGTTCGTGCTGACCGGCGCCGGCTGCAGCACCGCCTCGGGCATTCCCGATTACCGCGACAGCGACGGCCAGTGGAAACGCACGCCACCGGTGACCTACCAGGCCTTCATGGGCGAGGCCGCTACCCGCCAGCGCTACTGGGCGCGCAGCCTGCTGGGCTGGCCGCGCTTCGGCCTGGCCCGGCCCAATGGTACCCACCAGGCCCTGGCCGCACTGGAAAGCCGTGGCAAGCTGCAGGTGCTGCTGACCCAGAACGTGGACGGCCTGCACCAGCGCGCCGGCAGCCGTAACGTGATCGACCTGCATGGCCGCCTGGATCGGGTGCGCTGCATGGGCTGCGAGCGCCGTAGCGGCCGCGAGGACTTCCAGCAGCGCCTGCTGGACGCCAACCCCGGCTGGGATGCGCTGGAGGCCGGCGTCGCGCCTGATGGCGACGCCGACCTGGAGACCGATTTCTCCAGCTTCGTGGTACCCGTGTGCCCGCACTGCGGCGGGGTGTTGAAGCCGGACGTGGTGTTTTTCGGCGAAAACGTGCCCCGCGAGCGGGTGGAGGCGGTGCACGAGCACCTGCAGCAGGCCGACGCCGTGCTGGTGGTGGGCTCGTCGCTGATGGTCTATTCCGGCTTCCGCTTCGTGCAGGCGGCGGCCAAAGCAGGACTGCCGGTGGCGGCGCTGAACCGTGGCCGCACCCGTGCCGACGACCTGCTGCAGTTCAAGGATGAACGCGATTGTGCTGAGGCGCTGGCGTCGGTTATCGAACCATCGGCCGGGTAGAGTCGACTGTCAGTCGACTCTACAGGCCACCCGCCGCCGCGAAACAGCGATCCATCCAGATGGTTGATCCCGGAGCCGTGCGGCGGTGCAATACGCATCCCCTACGTCGTCCATCACTGTCTTGAGCCAGCTGTTTTCGCCGATCTCGTTCGGCCCCCTGACCCTGTCCAACCGCATCGTCGTCGCGCCGATGTGCCAGTACTCCGCCGAAGACGGCCGCGCCAGCGACTGGCATGCCATGCACCTGGGCAACCTCGCGCAATCCGGCGCCGGCCTGCTGATCCTGGAAGCCACCGCGGTCGAGCCGCGTGGCCGCATCAGCTGGGCCGACCTGGGCCTTTGGGATGACGGCACCGAGGCCGCGTTGGCACAGGTACTGGCCAGCGTCCGCCGCTGGTCGCCGATGCCGCTGGGCATCCAGCTCGGCCATGCCGGTCGCAAGGCCTCGGTGAACCGCCCTTGGGACGGCGGTGGCCAGCTGCCGGCCGACGATGCGCGTGGCTGGGCCACCGTGGCGCCGTCGCCGCTGCCGTTCCACGCCGCCGATCCGGCACCGCAGGAACTGGACGAGGCCGGCATCGCCGAGGTCATCGCCGCCTTCGCCGCCAGTGCGGTGCGTGCCGAGCGCCTCGGCTTCGAGCTGATCGAGCTGCATGCCGCCCACGGCTACCTGCTGCACCAGTTCCTGTCGCCGCTGAGCAACCGTCGCACTGATGGCTACGGTGGCTCATTGCCGAACCGCCTGCGCCTGCTGGTGGAAGTGTTCGACGCCGTGCGTGCGGCGGTATCGGACAAGATCGCCGTGGGCGTGCGCATCTCCGCCAGCGACTGGGTCGATGGCGGCTGGGATCTGGTGCAGAGCGAAGCGCTGGCCCAGGTGCTGGACGCGCGCGGCTGCAATTTCCTGCATGTCTCCAGCGGTGGCCTGGACGAACGACAGAAGATCACCGTCGGTCCGGGCTACCAGGTGCCGTTCGCGGCAGCGATCAAGGCCAAGGTGCGCATGCCGGTCATCGCCGTGGGCATGATCACCGAGCCCGAGCAGGCCGAATCGATCCTGCGCCATCGCCACGCCGATGCCGTGGCCCTGGCGCGCGGCATCCTCTACGACCCGCGCTGGCCGTGGCATGCCGCTGCCGCATTGCGCGACAGCGTGGAACCGGCGCCACAGTACCTGCGCTGCGAGCCGCGCGATGCGCGCGGCGTGTTCAAGACGCGCTGAGGCTCACACCCGCCAGGCCGGCGCGATGCCGGCCTGAAGGTGTTCGAACAGCGCGCGGATCTTGGCGGTGAAATCGCGGCGGTCGCTGACGCAGAAGTAGACCTCCATCGGTTCCGGGCGCCACGCGGTGTCGGCGTCGAACACCGCCTGCAGGCGGCCCTCGCGCAGGTACGGCTCGGCCACGAATGCGGCCAGCCGGGTGATGCCGGCACCGGCCGCCGCCAGCGTCGCCAGCGCATCGATGTCATCGCAGACCATGCTCGGTGGCAGCGCGGCGTCCACGCGCTGGCCGTCCTTCAGCAGGCCCCAGCGCAATGGTCGGCCATCGGTGGGGAAGCGGTGCAGCAACCCGCGATGACCGCCCAGATCGGAAGGCTGTTGCGGGGTACCGTGCGCCTTCAGGTAGGCCGGCGAGGCACAGAACACGAACGGAACACGCGCCAGCTGCCGCGCGACCACGCCGTCCTCCAGCTGCGCCCCGATGCGGATGCTGGCATCCACCGCTTCCGGCCCATGCTGCACGGCGCGGTCGGTCAGGCGCAGCTCCAGCTGCAGTTGTGGGTAGCGCTGCTGCAGTGAAGGCAACAAGGGGGCAAGCACGTGGCGACCGAAGGCGCTGCTGCTGGCGATGCGCAGCGGTCCGGCCGGTTCGATGTCACCGGCGGTGACCATCGCCTGCGCGCGCGCCAGGTCGGCTTCGATGTGGCGCACCTGCGCCAGGTACAGCGCGCCGGCCTCGCTGAGGGCCAGCTGCCGCGTACTCCGGTTCAGCAACCGTACGCCCAGATGGGCCTCCAGCCGGTTGATGTTCTGGCCGACCGCGGTGGCGCTGATGCCAAGGATGCGGGCCGCGGCGGCAATGCTGCCGGTCTCTGCGGTGCGGGTGAAGCTGCGGATCAGTTGCAACAGGTTCATGACCGACCAGCTTGCCACGGGAAGGTCCAAGTATCGCTTGGTACTGAACCAAGCAGGTCGGTTGCACCCGTGATCATCCGGCCGCTGGGCAGGGCGCTGCCCTACACTGTAGCGATGCGCCCCGATTCCATTCTTACCCTGTCCTGCCCCGACCGCACCGGCATCGTCTACCGCGTGTCCGGCCTGCTGTTCGACCACGGCTGCAACATCCTCGACGCCCAGCAGTTCGGCGATGAGGAGAGTGGCCGCTTCTTCCTGCGCGTGCACTTCGACCGCGATGCCGGCCTGCCGCTGGAGACCGTGCACGCGGCCATGGCCACGCTTGCCGAAGGTTTCGGCATGGACTGGCAGCTGCACGATGGCCGACGCCGCGCGCGGCTGCTGGTGCTGGTCAGCAAACAGGGGCATTGCCTCAACGACCTGCTGTTCCGCGCCCACAGCGGCCAGCTGAAGGTGGACATCGCAGCAGTGGCGTCCAACCACGCCGACTTCGCGCCGCTGGCGGCGTCCTACCAGGTGCCGTTCCACCACCTGCCGGTGACCGCCGATACACGCGCGGTGCAGGAGCAGCAGATCATCGACCTGGTCGAGCGCGAACGCATCGACCTGGTGGTGCTGGCGCGCTACATGCAGATCCTGTCACCCACGCTGTGCCGCGCGCTGGCCGGCCGTGCGATCAACATCCACCACAGCTTCCTGCCCAGCTTCAAGGGCGCGCAGCCGTACCACCAGGCACACGCGCGTGGGGTCAAGATCATCGGCGCCACCGCGCACTATGTCACCGAGGACCTGGACGAAGGCCCGATCATCGAGCAGGACGTGGCCCGCGTGGACCATGCGATGGCACCGCGTGAACTGGTGCGGCTGGGCAGCGATACCGAATCGCTGGTACTGGCACGCGCGGTTCGCCGCCATGTGGAGCACCGCATCCTGCTCAATGGGCATCGCACGGTGGTGTTCCGGTAATCGCCCATCCCGCGTCCGCCGGGCATGGCCCGGCGCTACCACGGGTGCTATCCGGTAGTGCTGGCCGCTGGCCGGCAACTGCAGAGATCCCGAGGTTGCCGGCCAGCGGCCGGCACTACCGAATCCTGATTTCATCCAATGAAAAGCCCCCGGTTCGGCCGTCCCGCGATCTATAGGGGGGGCGTAGTTAGGGGGCTGGATGAATCGATTGTGTTGTTGTGGGCAGGAGCGCGCAAGCGGCATAAGCGGCGTGCGCGGTAGCGCCGGGCCATGCCCGGCGGTCACGCCTCAGACGATCGCAATCCCCGCCTTGCCCAGCGCCTCGCGCACCATCACGTCGTTGGCTTCGGTCACCGGCTTGGTCAGCTCCCACAGGAACTTCACCCGGAAGCCGGACTTCACCGCGTCCTGCGCGCTCCACAGCACGCAGTAGTCACGGGCCAGGCCGCATACGTGCACTTCGCGGATGCGGCGTTCATGCAGCCAGCCGGCCAGGCCGGTGGCCGGGCGCTCGCCATCGGGGCCGTGGTTCTCGCGGAAGGCGCTGTACGAATCCACCTGTTGGCGCGTGCCCTTGCGCAGGATCAGGTCGGCCACGGTCCAGTCCACGCCCGGGTGCAGGGCGGCACCGGCGCTGCCCTGCACGCAGTGGTCCGGCCACAGGGTCTGCGGCTGCGCGTGCAGCAGGATGGTCTCGAACGGGCGTTGGCCGGGGTGCTGGCTGGCGAACGAGGCATGGTCGGCCGGGTGCCAGTCCTGTGTTGCCACCACGGTGCGGTAGCGGCGCTGCACCAGCAGATCGGCAATGGGTGCCACCAGCGCATCGCCCTGGTCGCAGGCCAAGGCGCCACCGGGCATGAAGTCCGACTGCAGGTCGATCACCAGCAGGGCGACATCGGCGGGCAGGGCGGTCATGGCAGTTCCGGTACAACAGAAGGGGCGACCAGCGTGGCCGCCCCATGCCTGCACGTCAATCGTCCTGCGGCGTCCCAGCGTCCTGCCCGTAGTACAACAGGCCGATCTTGATCCGCTCGCGGCCATTCTCGCGGCGATGGCGGTTGGCATCGCGCAGCGAGTACACGCAGCCGCAGTATTCCTGCTGGTAGAACTGCTCGCGCTTGCTGATCTCGATCATGCGGCTGGCACCGCCACCCTTGCGCCAGTTGTAGTCCCAGTACTGCAGGCCTTCATAGCGCGAGGCGGCGCGGATGCCGCAGTCGTTGATCTGCGCCATGTTCTTCCAGCGCGAGATGCCCAGCGAAGAACTGATGGTGTCGTAGCCGTGCTCGTGCGCGTACAGCGCAGTGCGCTCGAAGCGCATGTCGAAGCACATCGTGCAGCGGATGCCGCGTTCGGGCTCGTTTTCCATGCCGCGTGCACGGCTGAACCAGTTGTCGGTGTCGTAGTCGCAGTCGATGAAAGGAATGCCGTGCTGCTCGGCGAAGCGGATGTTCTCCTGCTTGCGCAGCTCGTACTCTTTCACCGGGTGGATGTTGGGGTTGTAGAAGAAGATCGCGTAGTCGATCCCGGAGGCGGTGATCGCCTCCATCACTTCGCCGGAACAGGGCGCGCAGCACGAATGCAGCAGCAGGCGCTTGCCGTCGGCGGGCAGGGTCAGGGTGGGGCGTTGGAGCTCGGTCATCGTCAGGTACCGCATGGACCGCCGGCAACGGCGGTGGCCCATGCATCAGCGCGTGGGTGAACGGGTCTGGCCGGATACCGTGAACAGGACGCGCGCGGCCACACCGCCTGCACGCGCAGGACGACGACGGCCCCGGCAACCTCCCCGCGGAGATTCCAGGTCGAGTCAGGGAACGGTCGTGTCCCCCGGCCGGGGCCGGTATTCGGGCTGATGGACACGGGCCGCAGCCCACCTACTACCCGCCGCTTCCCAGGTGCGAGCCCAGTGCTGTTGGCAGGATTCGTTTCCATTCACCGCTGCGGGGCAGCTCCGGAATGGACGCGCGAGGCGCCTTCACCGGATTCCCGTTTAAATCCCTCCCCGCGCCGCAGCGATGGGAGGGATACCTTCGGCGTGTGCAAGGTGGACCTGTTGGTGGCGCCGGTCAAGAGCGCAGGGGTCAGAACCCGCTGCGCTGCAACGGGATCCGACCCCAGCGGAAGGAAGGGGTCGGATCCCGCTGCCACGCAGCGGGCTCTGACCCCGGTCGGGATGCACCTTCAATGCCCCACGGCCGCCCGCGTGCGGATGTCGTCCAGCCGCTGGTCGTACAGAAGATGGCCGTTCTCCCACACGGTCACCATTGCGTCCTCGAAGCCGTCCGGCAGGGTGTCGTCGCCGTTGGCCGGCAGTGGCACCGTATGCAGGCTGCCATCGTCCAGGTGGCGCAGCAGGCGCATGCGGCCGCGCTTGCTGGCCTTGCCGGCGTCGGTGACCGGATCCTTGTAGACGTCGATCCACTCGCCCTCGACCCGTGCGGCCGAGCACTTCAGCGCGAACTTCTGCGTATCGCGGTCCAGCCGCTGCAGCAGCGCACCGCCCATGCCGAAGGCCACGTTGTCGGCGGCGTAGCCGTCGTCGGTGATGCGCTGCAGGATCGCGCGGATGGTGTCCGGATTGATGCCATCGCCCTGGATCACCCGCACGTGGTTGAGCACGCGATAGCCCTTGCCGTTGATCGCGTGGCCGAAGGCTTCATCCAGCCGGCGCAGGCTTTCGGCCACCACCTCCACCGGGTCACCCGAGTCGGGACGGATGACCAGGGTGGCGCCCGACGCGATCACGTCATCGCGCAGGGTGGTGCCCCAGTGTTCGCTGATCGCGCGGTAGATGTCATAGCTGTCCGACACCACCGCCACGATCGAACCGGGCTTGCCGAACTGGCGCAGCATGTTGCGATAGGCGTCCACCTCGCGTTCGCGGCCCCAACTGGTGATGGTGCTGTGCTCGGCGGCCGGAATCGAATAGCCGGCCATCGGCGCGTGGTAGTGCGCGCGTGCCAGGCACAGCGCCGACACGGTATCGGTGCCGAGGAAGTTGACCAGGTGCGCGGCACCGCCCAACGCGGCCGATTCCAGGCTCGATACACCGCGCGCGCCGAAGTCGTGCAGCTTGAACGGCAGCTGCTCCTGCGGGTCGTCGCTGGTCTGCTGCAGGAACGCGGCGATGGTCTGCCGTGCGTGCCAGCTGATGGTGGCCACGGTGACCGGATACCACACGCGCAGCAGCAGCGTTTCCAGATACGACGGCACCCAGAACGCAGCCGGATCGGTCGACTCGATGGTCATCAGTGCCTGGTGGGTGGGCACCACGCTGCCCTCGGGAACGGCGCGGATGCGCACCGGCAGGTGGCCGCCAAGCCGGTCGACGATATCGCGCCAGCCGGCCTCGTTGAACGGTTCGCCGTGCGCGGCGAATACCGCAGCAGCGTCGTCGATGTCGGCGTGGGTGACCGGTCGTGCCAGCGCGTCCTTGAGGATCGCCTGCAGGCCGAAGAACACCGTGCGATCGTGCAGGCCGCCACGTGATTCGACGTAGAAGAACGTGGCATCGGTACCCGGCGGGTACTGCAGCCAATGGCTGGCCTTGTAGCTGTCGGTGTTGAGGAGAAGATTATCGAGGTAGTGCATGACGGAAGCTCCTTCGCGTCGAGTGACACCAGCGGTCTGTCCGCCAGTGGGGAGGCCGGGCCTGTCAGCCGCGGCCGAGGAAATACTCCAGGATGTGCAGGTGGTCTTCGAACAGCTGCGGGCCCATGTCCAGGGCTTCACTCACCGGTATCCAGCGCGCCTTGTCAGCGTCATCGCCGCCGCGCACCGGCGGCAGTTCACCGGCCGGGAATTCGAAGTGGAAACCGTGGGTGATGGTGCGGCCGCGCTGGCTGCGGTCGGGGTGGTCGAAGACCTGCTGGCCCTTCAGCGACCCCTTCAGCACCGGCAGCGGAATCTTCAGCCGGGTTTCCTCGCGTAGTTCGCGCAGGCAGCTGTCGAGCAGGCTCTGTTCCTGGCCGACGAAGCCGCCGGGCAGCGCCCACAGCCCCTTGCCGGGTTCCGAGCGGCGACGCACCAGCAGCACGTGGCCCGAATGCACCACCACCGCATCGGTGGTGACGAAGGTGGGCGCGTAGGGCGCATCCTTCCAGGCGGCCTTGTACTGTTCGATGAAGCGGTACTCGGCCACCAGCTGGCCATAGGCAGGCGCGCTTTTGCGGAACGCTTCAAGCATGTCGTACACCGGCGCCGGCACATTGCCACGCAGCATCAGCAGCGCACCGTGGAAGTCGACGTCGCCGGCTTCGAACAGGTAGCGCCGCAGCTCGGTGGCCGACAGGGTGGCGGTGTGCTGCACGTCCACCAGCGGCCACTGCGGGAACTCGCGCAGGTAGTAGCTGGACGCGTCCTTGTCCATGCCGATCAGGCCTACCTTCGCATCGGCGGCGGCGCCGTCGTTGCGCAGGGCTTCAGCCACCTGGCGCTGCACGTTGGCGATCCACTGCGCTTCGTTGTACAGGTGGTCACGCAGCGGGCGGATCAGCAGACGGTCGGTGTGGCCATCGAGGGCGGCCTGGATCATCACGGCGCGTTCGGCCACGGTCCAGGGATTGCGCAGGCTGCGGGGGGTATCGGCAGAGCCGACCAGGAAGATCAGCTTGCGGGCCCGGCTCAGGGCCAGGCGGGCAACGGCGGCGTGGCCGTTGTGGAAGGGCTCGAATCGCCCGATGAAGACGAGATAGTCGAATTCCATGAGAATCCCTCATGTCGTTGTGGCAGCCGCGGGTCTGTCCCTTGGCTTGCTGCAGATGCTACGCCGATGGCGGGGCGGGTCAAGCCTGCAGCCGTGCTTTCTGCTGAACGGCGCATCGCGTGCGCGGACTGCGCCGTTGTTCTCAGGCCCTGAGAAGCCCCTGCGCCATACTGGCACCCACGCGGCGGACGGCATGCTCGGGGGCAAGACAGTGGCGGACAAGTACTGCGATCTGGTCATGAAAGGCGGCATCACCAGCGGCATCGTGTACCCCAATGCGGTACTGGCGCTGGCGCGCGAGTATCGCTTCAAGAGCATCGGCGGCACTTCGGCCGGCGCCATCGCCGCCGCCGTGGCGGCTGCGGCGGCCTGCGGTGATCGTCGCCAGCAGGCCGGCGAGCACCTGCCCGGCGATGCCGGCTATGGCGGGTTGTCGGCGGTGTCGGCGCAGCTGTCGCGGCGCGGCTTCATCTACAGCCTGTTCCAGCCCGCACGCGGGGCACGCGCGGCCTATCGCCTGCTGGTGGTGCTGACCGGCAATGCAAGCCTGCCGCACAAACTGCTGTGCCTGGCCGTTGCCGTGTTCGAGATCGCGCCGCTGGAAGTGCTGGTGTCGCTGGCGCTGCTGCTCGGCGTGGGCTGGTGGGGCGGTGGTTGGAGCGGGGTGGCGGCCACGCTGCTGCCGTCGCTGCTGTGTGCGTACGGTGCGGGTGTGGCCGGTGCCGCGCTTCGTGTGGCACGCGTGGCGCGACGCAATCTGCTGGGCCTGTGCAGCGGCCTCGGCCGCGATGCACGCACACCGGCACTGACCGAGTGGCTGCACGAATGCCTGCAGCAGTTGTCCGGCAAGCCGCTGGATGCACCGCTCACCTTCGCCGACCTGCACGACGCGCCGCGCTATGCCGGCGAGCCAGACAGCCCGCATGCGATCAGCCTGCAGATGATCACCACCTGCGTGTCGCACAACGAGCCGCGCACGCTGCCGCTGGGCGGCGCGCAGTTCTGGTTCCTGCGCGAGGAATTCGAGCAGCTGTTCCCGGCCAGCGTGGTGCAGTGGCTGGTGACGCAGGTCGGCCCGCCGCTGGAGGTGGAAGGTCGGCAGTACTACCACCTGCCGCCGGGCCCGAAGCTGCCGGTGCTGGTGGCCACGCGCATGAGCCTGAGCTTCCCGCTGCTGATCAGCGCGGTGCCGCTGCATGAACCCTCACGCCGCGAACGACGCTGCGAGCCGACCGCGCCGGCGGCCGACCCCGAGCACAACGTGGCCGACAGCATGGAAGGGCTGACCAGCGCCGGGCAGGCTTGCGGCCCGGTGATCACCGCCTTCCGCATCTGCTGGTTCTCCGATGGTGGCATCAGCAGCAATTTCCCGATCCATCTGTTCGATGCCGCGTTGCCGCGCTGGCCGACCTTCGCCATCAATCTGGTCTACCCGCAGCACGCCGAAGAGGTGAACCACGGCAGCAGTGGCCGCCAGTCGCTGGAGCACGCGGTGTTCCTGCCCACCGAGAACCGGCACGGCTGGCAGCGCACCTACCAGTCGATCGCCACACCGCTGGCGGCCGCCGAGCTGGGCCGCTTCCTGTTCGCGGTGGTGGCGACCATGCAGAACTGGCGCGATCTGCTGCAGGCGCGCGCGCCGGGTTACCGCGACCGCATCGTGCACGTCAGCCTGCAGGGCGACGAGGGCGGCATGAACCTGGACATGCCGCAGGAGGTGCTGACCCGCATCGCCGACAAGGGCAGCCTCGCCGGTGCGCGCTTCTGTTCGTTCTCGTTCGAGAACCACTACTGGATCCGCTGGCGCAACCTGGCCTCGGCCTACCAGCGCTACACGCTGGAAGTGGCACGCACCGATGATCCGGCGCAGCAGGTACTGGCCTACCGCGCGGCGTACGCGATGGTTGCCCGCGGGGAACCGGCACCGCCGTCGTACAGGCTGGGCTCGGAAGACAAGCGGCTGGCCTCGCAGCAGTTGTGGGGGTTGATGGTCGAGCAGGGGCGTACCTGGGAAGACCTCGGCCCGGACCTTACCGACGGCGCACCGCGTCCGCTGCCGCAGATGAAGGTCACGCCGATCTACTGAGCCGGCAGTAGATCCACGCCATGCGTGGATGCATTTCGCGCAGGGCGAGAGCGTGCCGACCAACGGTCGGCACCCACCATCAGCATCAGCATCAGCATCAGCATCACCATCAGCATCACCATCAGCATCACCATCAGCATCACCATCACCATCAGCATCAGCATCAGCATCAGCATCAGGTTCCAGCAGCAGGAGGAAACTGTCGAAGGCGGGGTGGTGTCGGATTGCGGGGTGTCCGCGGCATGGATGCCGGGGGGCACTTCAGGGACGGGTTCACGGCGTCCCCGCAATCCGACACCACCCCGCCATCCCACGGAAAGCCCGCTGTTGCTTTTGAGGTTGCCGGCCAGCGGCCGGCACTACCGCAGGTGCAGGGCGCAGCCCTGCAGAACCCCCTACCGCCCCGGCAACTGCGCGAACGCGCGCTGCATGCAGTCCTCGCGCGGGCACACCCGGCAACCCGGCCCGATCGACACCGAGTTCCCCGGGCTCTGCACATCCAGCCCCAGCGAATACACCAGCCGCTCGGCATGCTGCAGATCGCAGCCCAACGCCACCGCGAACGTCTTGCGTGGCTGGCCATGGCCCACCGGCCCGCTGCTGACCTGCCGCGCCAGCCAGAAGTGGCGCCGCCCATCGGGCATGCGCGCGGTCTGGGTGAGGATGCGGCCGGGCTGGTTGAACGCCTCGTAGACGATCCACAGCGGGCACGACCCTCCCACCTGCGAGAAATGGAAATCGGTGGCCGAATGGCGCTTGGAGACGTTGCCGGCGCGATCCACGCGGATGAAAAAGAACGGCAGGCCGGGCGCGCTGCGCCGTGCCAACGTGCTCAGCCGATGGCAGACCGCTTCGAAGCCCACGCCGAACTGGTGCGCCAGCAGCTCGATGTCGTAACTGCTGGTCTCGGCCGCACGCAGGAAACGCATGTACGGCATCACCAACGCACCGGCGAAGTAATTCGACAAGCCAATCCGCGCCTGCGCGATGCGTGCCTCATCGGTAAAGCCAGCGCGCGCCACTACCGCATCGATCTGCGGCAGATAGCCGTGAAGGGCCAGCTCGGCCGCCATCTGGAACGCCTGCTGGCCGGGCTCCAGGTAATCGGGCAGCCACAGCCGCCGCGCACCGGCATCGTATTGCCGTTTCTCGCGCCCGGCCTGCAGTGCGGCCACTTCCACCAGCACGCCATGGCGGTCGGCCAGCAGCTGGCGCAGCCGCGGTGCCACATGCCCGGGCGACAGCCCCCATTCGGCGAACAGCTGCTCGGCCAGCTCGTCCAGTTCGGGGATGTGGTTGTGCATGCGGTTGAAGAACTCGCGCACCTGGTCACCGGCGGGCAGGGTGCTGCCGGCACCGGGCTCGCCCAGCTGGAACTCCAGCGCGGCGGCATGCTCGCGCAGCGCCAGGTGGCGGCGGTGCAGGTCCAGCAGTGCGCGGCTGACCTGCGGCAGGTTGCCGGCCAGGGCGCGCAGCTCGGTCGCGCTGACTTCGGCCAAGCCGAGGTCGCGCAGGGTCTCGCCCAGGGCTTCCTGCAGGGCAGCGGGCTCATCTTCGTCGAACAGTGAGGAAACATCGCCCAATACCTCGCCCAGCTTCTTCTGCACGGCCGGGGTGAGTGGGCGTTTGTTGCGCTCGATCTGGTTCAGGTAACTGGCCGACAGGCCCAAGGCGCGGGCCAGGTCCACTTGGCTGTAGCCGCGCTGCTCGCGCAGCCGTAGCAAGCGCAGGCCAAGCTGCCGCTGGGTGGCTGAATAATTCACAGAATTAACATGAATCGTCTGGCGTGTTGGCCAGATTAAGCGGATTCAGCCCGGAAATCGAGACGGGTGCTGTGAATAATGCCAAGCATCTTTCGCACCCCGTGGGATTGTCGTCATGACTGTTGCAGCGCCCCGTATCCGCATGCTGATCGATGGCCAGTTCGTTGAATCGGCCACCTCCCACTGGCAGGACGTGATCAATCCGGCCACCCAGGACGTGCTGGCCAAGGTGCCGTTCGCCACCACCGGCGAAGTGGACGCCGCCGTCGCCGCCGCCAAGGAAGCCTTCAAGACCTGGCGCAAGACCCCGATCGGCACCCGCGCGCGCATCTTCCTGAAGTACCAGCAGCTGATCCGCGAGAACATGAGCGAGCTGGCCCACATCCTCACCGCCGAACAGGGCAAGACCCTGCCGGATGCCGAAGGCGATGTGTTCCGTGGCCTGGAAGTGGTCGAGCACGCCGCCGCCATCGGCAACCTGCAGCTGGGCGAGCTGGCCAACAACGTGGCCAATGGCGTGGACACCTACACGATCATGCAGCCGCTGGGCGTGTGCGCCGGCATCACCCCGTTCAACTTCCCGGCGATGATCCCGCTGTGGATGTTCCCGATGGCGATTGCAACGGGCAACACCTTCATCCTCAAGCCGTCCGAGCAGGACCCGATGGTCACCATGCGCCTGGTCGAGCTTGCCCTGGAAGCCGGCATTCCGAAGGGCGTGCTGAACGTCGTCCACGGCGGCGAGGAAGTGGTCAACGCGATCTGCGACCACCCGGACATCAAGGCCGTGTCGTTCGTCGGTTCCACCCGCGTCGGCACCCACGTCTACAATCGTGCCTCGCTGGCCGGCAAGCGCGTGCAGTGCATGATGGGCGCCAAGAACCACGCCGTGGTGCTGCCGGACGCCAACAAGGAACAGACCCTCAACGCGATGGTCGGTGCCGCCTTTGGTGCTGCGGGCCAGCGCTGCATGGCCGCTTCCACCCTGGTGCTGGTCGGTGAGGCGCGCAACTGGGTGCAGGACCTGGTCGAAAAGGCCAAGACGTTGAAGGTCAGCGCCGGCACCGTGTCCGGTACCGACGTCGGCCCGGTCATTTCCTGCAGCGCCCGCGAGCGCGTGGAAGGCCTGATCGCCTCGGGCGTGGAGCAGGGCGCCAAGCTGGTGCTGGATGGCCGCAAGCCGCAGGTCGATGGTTTCGAGAAGGGCAACTTCGTCGGCCCGACCATCTTTGCCGGTGTCACCACCGACATGCGCATCTACCAGGAAGAAATCTTCGGGCCGGTGCTGGTCATCCTCGAAGCAGAAACGCTGGAAGACGCCATCGCGATGGTCAACAGCAACCCGAACGGCAACGGCACCGCACTGTTCACCCAGTCCGGCGCGGCCGCGCGCAAGTTCCAGGAAGACATCGACGTCGGCCAGGTCGGCATCAACGTGCCGATCCCGGTGCCGGTGCCGCTGTTCTCGTTCACCGGTTCGCGCGCCTCCAAGCTGGGTGACCTGGGCCCGTATGGCAAGCAGGTGGTGCTGTTCTACACCCAGACCAAGACGGTCACCGCGCGCTGGTTCGATGACGAGACGCTGAGCCACGGCGTCAACACCACGATCAGCCTGAAGTAACGGCAGGAGCAGCCATGAGCCACTCGATGACGACGGAACTGGAAGAAGCGCAGCAGGCGTACCGCGAGGCGGCGCGCGACTTCGCACAGGCCGAACTGGCGCCGCACGCCGCGCGATGGGATGCGGAGGGCATCTTTCCGCGCGAGGCGATCGCCAAGGCCGGTGAACTGGGCTTCTGCGGCCTGTACATGGACCCGGAAGTGGGCGGCAGCGGCCTGAGCCGACTGGACGCCGCCGTCGTCATCGAGGAGCTCGCCAACGTCGATCCGTCGACCGCGGCGTACATCAGCATCCACAACATGGCCTCGTGGATGGTGTCCAAGTGGGGCCAGCCGGCCCTGCGCGATGCGTGGGGCGCCGATCTGTCCTCGGGCAGCAAGCTGGCCTCGTACTGCCTGACCGAACCGGGTGCGGGTTCCGATGCGGCGTCGCTGAAGACCACCGCCGTGCGCGATGGCGACTTCTATGTGCTGAATGGCTCCAAGGCCTTCATTTCCGGCGCCGGTGCCACCGAGCTGCTGGTGGTGATGGCGCGCACCGGTGGCCCCGGTGCCGGCGGTGTCAGCGCCATTGCGGTGCCGTCGGACCTGCCGGGCATCAGCTTCGGCCGCAAGGAAGAGAAGATGGGCTGGAACAGCCAGCCCACCCGTGGCATCACCTTCGAAAACGTCCGCGTGCCGGTCAGCCACCTTCTGGGAGAGGAAGGCGGCGGCTTCAGGCTGGCGATGAAGGGTCTGGACGGCGGCCGCATCAACATCGCCGCCTGCTCGCTGGGTGCCGCGCAGGGTGCGCTGGATGCCGCACGCCGCTACATGGGCGAGCGCCGCCAGTTCGGCAAGGCGCTGGCCGAGTTCCAGGCGCTGCAGTTCAAGCTGGCCGACATGGTCACCCAGCTGGTCGCCGCCCGGCAGATGGTGCACACCGCCGCGCGCAAGCTCGATGCCGGTGCCAGCGACGCCAACGTGTGGTGCGCGATGGCCAAGCGCTTCGCCACCGATGCCGGTTTCAACGTCTGCAACGAAGCGCTGCAGATCCACGGCGGCTACGGCTACATCCGCGAGTACCCGATCGAGCGCCTGCTGCGTGACTGCCGCGTGCACCAGATCCTGGAAGGCACCAACGAGATCATGCGGGTGATCGTTGCCCGTCACCTGCTCAACACCGAAGAGGAACTGCGATGAAGGATTGGCGTACCCAGGAGCACGTGGGCCTGAAGGTGGAGGTCGATGGCCACACCGCCGTGGTCACCCTGAACAACCCGCCGGCGCACACCTGGACCGTGCACAGCCTGTCGGCGCTGCGCGACCTGGTGGGCGCGCTCAACGCAGACCGCGACATCTACGCGCTGGTGATCACCGGTGACGGCGAGAAGTTCTTCTCCGCCGGTGCCGACCTCAACCAGTTCGCCTCCGGCGACAAGGCCGCTGCACGCGAGGCCGCGCGCCGCTTCGGTGAAGCCTTCGAAGCGCTGTCCGGTTTCCGTGGCGTGTCGATCGCCGCGATCAACGGCTACGCCATGGGCGGTGGCCTGGAATGCGCACTGGCCTGCGACCTGCGCATCATTGAAGACCACGCCCAGGTCGCGCTGCCGGAGGCCACCGTCGGCCTGCTGCCGTGTGCCGGTGGCACCCAGAACCTGCCGCGCCTGGTCGGCGAGGGCTGGGCCAAGCGCATGATCCTGCTGGGCGAGCGCATCAATGCCGAGACCGCACTGCGCATTGGCCTGGCCGAAGAAAAGGTCGGCAAGGGCGAAGCCAAGGCACTGGCCCTGGAATGGGCGAAGAAGGCCGGCAAGCAGAGCCCGACCAGCATCGCCGCCTGCAAGACCCTGGTGCAGTCCACCCGCACCGGCACCCACGCCTCGGCGCTGGTGGCCGAGCGTGAAGCCTTCGTCGACCTGTTCGACACCGCCGACCAGGTCGAGGGCGTGACCGCCTTTCTGGAAAAGCGCACCGCGCAGTGGAAGAACGCATGAGCATCGACACCGTTGCCGACGACGCACCGGTGCTGTTCGAGGAGCGCGTGGCCGGCAACGGCACGCGCATCGGCATCGCCACGCTCAACGCGCCGCGCACGCTCAATGGTTTCTCGCTGCCGATGGCGCACCTGCTGCTGAAGCAGCTGAATGCCTGGGCCGATGACGACGGCATCGCCATGGTGGTGCTGCAGGGTGCCGGTGAGAAGGCGTTCTGCGCCGGCGGCGACCTGCACAGCCTGTACAAGAGCATGGTCGCCTTCCGCGAGGCCGGCTGCAGCGACATCCGCGAGAACGACTACGCCGCCGAGTTCTTCGACGTTGAATACCGCGTCGATCATCTCATCCACACCTACGCCAAGCCGATCCTGTGCTGGGGCCATGGCATCGTGATGGGCGGCGGCATCGGCCTGATGTCCGGCGCCAGCCACCGCGTGGTCAGCGAGCGCTCCAAGCTGGCCTTCCCGGAAATCACCGTTGGCCTGTTCCCCGATGTCGGTGGCAGCTGGCTGCTGCCGCGCGTACCGGGCAAGGGCGGCCTGTTCCTGGCGCTGACCGGCGCGCTGCTCAACCCGGGCGACGCCATCTACGCCGGCCTGGCCGACGTGCACGTGGCCGAAGAACGCCGCAGCGCGGTGTTCGATGCGCTGCTGCAGGTGGCCTGGTCCAGCGATGCCGCACACAACCACGAACGCCTGACCCATCTGCTGCAGTCGCATGCCAGCGATGCCGCCACCGGCCCGCTGCTGGCCAATGCCGCGCAGGTCGAGGCGCTGTGCGAGGGCGATGACCTGCCCGCGATCATCGATCGCATCAGCACGCTGCAGACCGACGATGCCTGGCTGCAGGCGGCACAGAAGACCCTGGCTGCCGGCGCACCGGGTTCGGCACGGTTGGCATACGAACTGCAGCGCCGCAGTGCCGGCCAGGACCTGGCCGCGATCTATCGCCTGGAGTACATCGTCGCCCTGCACTGCGCCGCCCACGGTGATTTCGCCGAAGGCATCCGCGCGCTGCTGATCGACAAGGACCGCAATCCGCAGTGGAACCCGGCCACCCTGGCCGAGGCCACCGGCGCGTGGGCCGACACCTTCTTCGCTTCCCCCTGGGCCGATGCCGCGCATCCGCTGGCCGACCTGGGCACTCCCCTTGTTGAAAGGAGCCTTGCATGAGCCGCATTGCATTCATCGGGTTGGGCAACATGGGTGGCCCGATGGCCGCCAATCTGGTCAAGAACGGCCACAGCGTGCGCGTGTTCGATCTGGTCCCGGCCGCGGTGCAGGCCGCCGTTGACGCCGGTGCCAGCGCTGCGTCGTCGGCACGCGACACCCTGGCCGATGCCGAAGTGGTGATCTCGATGCTGCCGGCCAGCCGCCATGTCGAAGGCGTGTACCTGGGCGACGACGGCATCCTTGCCGCGATTCCGGCCGGTGCGCTGGTCATCGACTGCAGCACGATCGCCCCGGCCAGCGCCCGCAAGGTCTCCGAAGCCGCTGCCGCGCGTGGCCTGCAGATGATCGACGCACCGGTGTCCGGCGGTACCGCCGGTGCCCAGGCCGGCACCCTGACCTTCATCGTCGGTGGCGAAGAGGATGCGCTGGAGCGCGCCCGTCCGGTGCTGCAGGCGATGGGCAAGAACATCTTCCATGTCGGCGCCAGCGGCGCCGGCCAGGTCGCCAAGCTGTGCAACAACATGGCGCTGGGCGTGATCATGGCGGTGACCGGTGAAGCCATCGCGCTGGGCGTGGCGCACGGCCTGGACCCGAAGGTGCTGTCGCAGATGATGGCGGTCAGCACCGGCCGCAGCTGGGCCACTGAAGTGTGCAACCCGTGGCCGGGCGTGCTGGAAAACGCGCCGGCCTCGCGCGGCTACAGCGGCGGTTTCGGCAGCGATCTGATGCTGAAGGACATGGGCCTGGCGGTGGAAGCGGCGATGAGTGTCGGTGCCTCGATTCCGCTGGGCGAAGTGGCCCGCAACCTGTACTCGATGAACCACCAGGCCGGCCGCGGCAAGCTGGATTTCTCCAGCGTCGTGCAGCTCATCACGAGCGAGAAGTGACCTGGTAGTGCCGGCCGCTGGCCGGCAACCTCATGCCCCCCTGTGGGACAACGAAGGTGGGATGGGCGGATGTTCGGTTTCGACCGGCATCCGCCCATTTTTTTGCTCTTCACGTTGGTAGTGCCGGCCGCTGGCCGGCAGCACCCCATCAGGCAACGATCAGCGTCACGTCGATGTTGCCGCGGGTGGCATTCGAGTACGGGCACACGATGTGCGCCTTCTGCACAAGCTCTTCGACCTGCTCGCGCGGCACGCCCGGCACGTTGATGGTCAGCTCGGCTTCGATGCCGAAGCCGGTCGGGATCTGGCCGATGCCGACCTTGCCGGTGACGGTGGTGTCGGCCGGCAGCGCGACCTTGGCCTGGCCGGCCACGAACTTCAGCGCGCCCAGGAAGCAGGCCGAGTAGCCGGCGGCGAACAGCTGTTCCGGGTTGGTGCCCGGGCCACCGGCGCCGCCCAGCTCGCGCGGGGTCGACAGCTGGATGTCCAGCACGTTGTCGGAGGAGACGGAACGGCCTTCACGGCCGCCGGTGGAGGTGGCCTGGGCGGTGTACAGAACCTTTTCGATGGACATCGGGATGCTCCTGGTCGGTGGGTGGGTGGTGCGTTGGAGCCTACTTTGCCCGCTTTCCGGGTACGTTGGGTTGCAGGGCGTACGAAAAACTTGATCGATCGTCCTGCTGGCCTAGATCGTCCACTCGCGGTCGGTGGTGAACATGATGGTCAACCAGCGGTCCGGCGAGGCCTCGCCCAGCGCGTCGCCGATCTCGTCGCGCAGCTGGTCCCATTCCACCAGCGGCCGCGGTGGGTCGTTTTCCGGCACCACGAAGAACAGCTCGATCTGCTCGCCTCGCCCCACCTGCGCCACGTAGCTGCGGTGCTCGACGAAGCCATGCTTGGCCACGATCGCGCGTGCCACGGCATCCACGTGCGCCTGCAGCTCCGGCGGGGTGACCAGCAGGATGCCGGCCAGCGCCCGGCGCACGGTGCCGAGCGGGGCGATCATCACCAGCACGCAGACGAAGGCAAGGATGGCCGGGTCGATGTACGGCCCGACCCAGGCCCAGGACGTGCCCTGCACCAGCACGCCGCCGAGGAAGGCCAGCAGGTAGCAGGCCGACATGCTGGCCGCGATCACCCAGTTCTTCGCATCCAGTGCGATGAACTCCGAGCCGATGCGGCGGTTGGCGCGCAGGATGAACCAGGCCAGTGCGCCTTCGCCGACGATGGACAGCCCGGCGAAGGCAATGGCCGGGCCCAGCGCAATGTGGCGGCCCCCGGACATCAGTGCATCCACCGCATTGACCAGGGCATACAGTGCCGCACCGATCATCAGCGTGCCGCTGACCCCCAGCACGATCGGCTCAAGGTGCCAGAATCCCATGGTGAAGCGCTGGTTGAGCCTCGACTGCAACGCATCGGTCTGGGTGGACAGCGCGATCAGGCGTGCCACCAGCAGCGACAGCCAGGTCATGACCACATCGATCAGGCCGTAGATGCCGTCGAATATGATCAGCGAGGAATTGGCCAGCAGGCCGAATACCACTGCGGCGGCGGCCAGCAGCAGCGAGGCGGCGATCGACAGGCGCAGCACGCCCTGTTCGGTGGCGGGGTCGAAGAACTGCGGGCGGTGGGTGGCCATGGCCCGATTGTAGAGCGGCGGCATGCCTCGCTGCCTTTCGCTGTCCGGCATCGTCGCAGAACGTCGAGGACATCGCCGAGACGCCCAGCGAGCGTGACCGCGAATGCGTCGCCCAGGGCGTGGCCAACATGGTCATCGAATTCCTCGGCCGCGTGCTGGATATGCAGCGCTACGATGCCGGTGACACGCAGGTCTACCGCGTGCGTGGGCAGGTGTTCCTTGCCTCGGCCGGCCATCTGGGTGCGGTGTTCGATTACCAGCACGTGACGCCGAAGGTACAGATTGATCTGCGCGACGCCCACCTGTGAGACCTGACCGCCTGAGGCGGCAGTGTTTCAAGAAGCAGACCGCCTATGGATGGCGGGTACTGACCACTTGGGGAAAGCTACGGACGGACTTATCTGTCGTCAAAACGTCGACGCGATCAAACCGGATCGGCTACACCGCGAGGCCGACTCCCTCGAAGCGTGGGCACGCTCCGGGGCGCAAGACCTCGCATTTGCGACAATCCTCGACGCACCTCAACCAACGCCCTCGTCGGCCTCAAGCCGACGAGGGGTGAGCAAGGCAATGGCACTCGCAGGCCCGTGGGCCCGCTCTCTTACGCCATCATGGCCCGCGGGCCGTGCTGCTGGGTCTGCTGGTCGATCTTCTGCTGCTCGCGCTGCTGATCGCTCACCTGCAATGCCCGCTCGCTGTTTTCCTGCACGCTCTGGCGCATCGCGTCCGCCGTCGATACCGGCGCGGTATTGCGGTTCAACGCGCTTTCGTCGTGCAGTGCATTGGCCTGCACCGCGCGCGCCATCGAGCCATCCTGGTTCAGTTCAACGCGATCAACCCGGTACAGGCCGGCACGTGCAGCTTCCACGGTAAGCGCAGCGGCCAGCTTCTCGCTATGCTCGCCGGAGGGCAGGCCACGCGCTTCCTCGGCGAACTTCACCTGCACCAGGGTCTCGGTGTACAGCCAGTTCTGCGGGCTGCGCGGGTCGGACATCGGGTACACCGTCTCGCGCGCAGGCTCGGCCGCGGCCTGCTGCCCCGGGGTGTTGCCCTGTGCCTGCGCACGCTGCTGCACTTCATTGGCCAGCGCCTGGCGGGTTTCCGCATCGGCAATGCCGGTCGCGGGCAGGCCATGCTGCTGCTGGAAAGCGTTGATCGCATGGCGGCTGCCGCCGCCCAGATAGCCATCGCTGCCGATGGTCTGGCCCTTGGCGTCGGTCAGCCCCAGCGCGGCCAGGTTGCCTTGGAGTTCGCGCGCGTCGCGGTCGATCGCGGCCAGCGTGGCTGGCCCGGCCTTGCCGTCCACCGGGTCCAGGTTGTGTGCGCGCTGGAAGTCTTCCACCGCCTTGCGGGTGGTGGCATCGAAGCGCCGGTCCGGATTCAGCGTCTGCTGGCCGCCAGCACTGGCATAGCCCAGCGTGACCAGATTGCTTTCCAGCTTCAGCACGTCACGGCCGCTGGACCCTTCCTTCAACGTCTGCGAACCGGCTTGCTGGCGCGGTGCGCCGATCTGGTCCAGCGCCACCTTGATGTCCGCATCGTTGTGCTCACCGGCGGGCGAGTAGTCGCGGCTGCTGACCTTGGCATGGGCGCGGTCCATTGCGTCCTTGTTGTTGGCGTAGGCATCTTCGTAGCGCACGGCGATGTCGCCGGCCTTGGGCGCGTCGAAGTACTGGTAGGTCTCGCGGATCTGCCCGGCCTTCGCGCGCAGCGCCTCGTAGTCACCGCCTTCTTCCAGCACCTTCTGCAGCTTGGGCAGCTGGCTGGGCAACTGGTTGGCGGTCTTGGCGATCAGGCTGATCGCTTCGAAGCGGTTTTCCTCGGCGATGCCGCTGCCGTGTGCGTCCACCATCGCCATGCCGATCCGGGTGGCGTTGCGCACCTGCGGGTAGTCGATGTTCGCGTGGATCCACTGCTTGCCCTCGGCCGAACCGGCCCAGGCGTTGATGCTGTCGCGCGTGTTGGTATCGATGAACTGGATCGAGCTGCGCCCGCTCAGGCCATTGCCGTGGCTGAGCAGGTCGCGGCGCAGGTCGGCGTGGTCCTGGGTGAAGGGCAGGTTGTGCGCCTTGGCATAGGTGCTGGCCTGATCGATCACGGCGTCGACATAGGTCGTCTCGCCCGCCTTCAGTGCGTGGCCGTCGATGGCGCCCAGCGCCCACTCGCCGCGCTGGCCGAAGTCGACCTGGATCGCGCCCAGGCTGTAACCGCTGTTCTGCGCGACTTTGTTCACCGTGCCCCAGTGCGGTTCGGTCACGCCCTGGGTGATGCCGGCGATGGCCAGATGGTAGGAGGCGGGACCCCCTTCGGTACCACGGCCGACGGCGAAATACACGGCGCCGGAGGTGGCATCGAGATCATGGGTATCGATGTTGGTTGGCATGTCTTACATCCTTGTGCAGTCAGAGGGTCTGCCCCTCAAGGGTCAGTCCAGCAGCTGCAGATACTTCTGCAGCTGGTCGGCACGCGCGCTCAGGCGCATCACATCGTTCAGCTCGCCCTGCAGGTTGCCGGGCTGCGAATCGTCGTACAGCGCGGTATCCAGTTCGCCATCGCGGCTGCGCGACTGCAGCCACGCGCGCTGGGCATTCACCAGCTTGGTCTTCTTTGCGCCACTCAGCTTTGCCTGCAGCTGGCGGTAGGCCTGGTTCAGGCGCTGGTCCTGGCGTGCGCTTTCCGAGGTCAGGCAGGCGGCCTGCTCGATCGCACCCTGTGCCTTGTCACGGCAGGTGGTGAAGGTCGGGCTCAGCCCGGTGGCAGCCGGTGCTGCGGTTGCCGTGCCGATGGCCAGTACGGCAACCGCCAGCGCGGTGGCGAGGGTCCTGCTCAAACGCTTGTGCTGCATCATCTGCTCCACACGTCCAATCCATTGCGAGCGACGGACTATAACGGCGTCAATATTTCGTCGTCGTCAACGAATCGCGACAACTGTGACCGGTTGCCCGTCATTGTGGGTTGGCGCCGTCCCGCCTGCGGACCGCCCTCGGGCCCGGGCGCCCCAGCGCTGTCCGGGCGCCAGCCGCCGCCATTCAGCCGAGCGGTGTAAACTATTGATCTCACTGGCAATGCCAGTCTCCACGATCAACACCCCGATGACGTCCGCCACCGCCCGTTACGCTGATTCCCTGCGCCTGTCCGTTGCCCCGATGATGGACTGGACCGACCGCCATTGCCGCGTGTTCCATCGCGTGCTGGCGCCGGGTGCACGCCTGTACACGGAGATGGTGCACGCCAACGCGGTCATCCACGGCGACCGCGAGCGCCTGCTCGGCTTCGACCGCAGCGAACAGCCGCTGGCGCTGCAGCTGGGCGGCAGCGATCCTGCCCTGCTGGCGCAGGCTGCGCGCATTGCCGCCGAGTGGGGATACGACGAGGTCAACCTCAACTGCGGCTGCCCGTCCGACCGCGTGCAGGCCGGGCGTTTCGGCGCCTGCCTGATGCGCGAGCCGGTACTGGTGGCCGAGTGCGTGGCGGCCATGGTCGATGCGGTCGACATCCCGGTAACGGTGAAGTGCCGCCTGGGCGTGGACGAGGACAACGACTACGACGTGTTTGCCAGCTTCGTCGACCGCCAGGTCGCCGCTGGTGCGGCGATGGTGGTGGTGCA
This sequence comes from Stenotrophomonas sp. YJH_SMC_21, assembly GCF_059369555.1. Classification (NCBI taxonomy): domain Bacteria; kingdom Pseudomonadati; phylum Pseudomonadota; class Gammaproteobacteria; order Lysobacterales; family Lysobacteraceae; genus Stenotrophomonas; species Stenotrophomonas sp. YJH_SMC_21. The sequence goes on along the minus strand of NZ_JCAFSU010000008.1, from coordinate 85,610 downwards.
TGCGCGCAACGCGTGGCTGAAGGGCCTGTCGCCGAAGGAGAACCGCGAGGTTCCGCCGCTGAAGTACGACTGGGCCTACCGCCTGAAGCAGGAGCGCCCGGCACTGCCGGTGGTGATCAACGGTGGCCTGGCCAGCATCGAGGCGGTACAGGCGCAGGCCGCGCACGTCGATGGCGTGATGCTGGGCCGGGCGGCCTATCACGACCCCTATCTGCTGCATCAGCTGGAGGCGCTGCACACCGGCGCCCCGCCACAGGCACGTGGTGACCTGCTGCGCGCGATGCGCCCCTACATCGAGGCGCGGCTGGGCGAAGGCCTGGCGCTGAAGCACATCACCCGCCACCTGCTCGGCCTGTTCCATGGCCAGCCCGGTGGTCGCGCATTTCGCCAGGTGCTGAGCGAGGGCGCACACCGCCCGGGCGCCGGCTGGAGCCTGATCGAACAGGCCTTGGCGGTCACCGAACGCGAAGCTGATCGCGCCGCAGCGTGACGTCGGTCACGGTCCTGACTTGACAAGGGGCGGCGATTCGTCCCGAATGTTCACCTAGATGAACGACGCGAGCGCAGGGCCGGAAAAGTTCAGACCGGATTCACTGCCCCAAACCAAGAATTTGCAAAGGATTTGTAAAGCGCCGGGTCCCGAACCCGGCTCCCGGATTTACGACTTTTGAACGAATCGCCGTGCTCGGCTAGGATCGCATCGATGTCTTCCGCTCCCTTCCATCGCCGCATTGCCCTGGCCACCTGCGTGGTGCTGGCGGCTGCGCCGCTGTCTTCGGCGCTGGCGCAACAGCCGCCGCGTGGCGATCAGGGGCGCGCGGAGATGATGGAGCGGGGCGAGCGCGGTGGCCGTGGCGACGAGCGCTCGCTGTCCGATGCCGTGCGCCGCGTGCAGCGCACCACCGGCGGCCACATCCTCGGCGCCGAGCGCGTGCCGTTCGATGGGCGTGACATCAACCGGGTGAAGTACATGGACGACCGGGGCCGGGTCCGCTACATGGACGACCCCGCACCGTCGCGTTCACAGCCGCGCACGCCGCGGTCGGATATGTCATCACTACGCGGCGATAACCCCTGAACAGGGATAGTTGTCGCTATCAACCCGTACCCCACAGGCCTCCGGGCCACACCCAGGACACTAGGGAGAGTTCATGCGTATCCTTCTGGTCGAAGACGAAGCCCCGCTGCGTGAGACCCTGGCAGCCCGGCTCAAGCGCGAAGGCTTTGCCGTCGATGCTGCGCAGGACGGCGAGGAAGGCCTCTACATGGGGCGCGAAGTTCCGTTCGATGTCGGCATCATCGACCTCGGCCTGCCCAAGATGTCGGGCATGGAGCTGATCAAGGCCCTGCGTGACGAAGGCAAGAAGTTCCCGGTGCTGATCCTGACCGCGCGTTCGAGCTGGCAGGACAAGGTCGAAGGCCTGAAGCAGGGCGCCGACGACTACCTGGTCAAGCCGTTCCACGTCGAAGAGCTGCTGGCCCGCGTCAACGCGCTGCTGCGCCGCGCTGCCGGCTGGAGCAAGCCGACCCTGGAATGCGGCCCGGTCGCCCTTGACCTGGCTGCGCAGACCGTCAGCGTGGCCGGCAGCAATGTCGACCTGACCAGCTACGAATACAAGGTGCTGGAGTACCTGATGATGCACGCCGGTGAACTGGTCTCCAAGGCCGACCTCACCGAGCACATCTACCAGCAGGACTTCGACCGCGACTCGAACGTGCTGGAGGTCTTCATCGGCCGCCTGCGCAAGAAGCTGGACCCGGATGGCGAACTGAAGCCGATCGAGACCGTGCGCGGCCGCGGCTACCGTTTCGCGATTCCGCGCAACGAGGGCTGAGCCGGCTCAGCCTGGCGAGACCATGATGTCCGGCCGTCTGTGGTTCTTCCGACGCTGGCGGCCGCGCTCCCTGCAGGCGCGCCAGATGCTTGCCGCGTCCGTGGGCTTGGTCGCGTTCCTGGCCCTGGCCGGTTACGCACTCGACGCCGCCTTCGCCGATACGGCGAAGGCGAACCTGCGTGAGCGCCTGAAGAACTACGCCACCGCGTACGCGGCCGGCATCGACTTCACCCGCGACCGCTCGCTGTACATCCGCGAGCAGCCGCCGGATTCGCGCTTCGACGTGCCGGGCAGTGGCCTGTACCTGCAGGTAGTGATGCCGCACGGCAAGGGCAATTCGATGTCCGCCGAAGGCCCGATGCTGCCCACCGTCGGCGGCGGCCTGCTGGCGCCACGCCAGGAAGTGTTCGAAGGCCCGCTGCCGATGATCCAGATCGACGGCAGCCAGGGTTCGGTGTACCGCTATGGCCTGGGCCTGGTGTGGGACGCCGACGCCGACCCGGCCACCGAATTCCCGTACACCATCTATGTGATGGAAGACTCGCGCGCGCTGGGCGCGCAGCTGCGCGTGTTCCGTGGCCGTGTCTGGTTCTACCTGGGCGGCATCGGCCTGATCCTGCTGCTGCTGCAGACCGTCATCCTGCAGTGGAGCCTGCGTCCGCTGCGTCGCGTGATCACCGAGCTGACCAAGGTGCAGCGCGGCGAGACCGAGCGCATGAGCGAGCGCCACCCGCGCGAGCTGGAACCGCTGACCGACAGCATCAACGCCTTCATTGAAAGCGAGCGCGAGAACCTCGAGCGCCAGCGCAACACCCTGGCCGACCTGGCACACAGCCTGAAGACGCCCATTGCGGTGCTGCGCACGCAGATGGACAGCGGCGCGGGCGATGGCGCGCTGCGCGAAGAGCTGGACGTGCAGCTGCAGCGCATGAACAACCTGGTTTCGTACCAGCTGGCACGTGCTGCGTCGTCGGGCCACAAGCTGTTCTCCGCGCCGCTTCCGATCGAGTCCAACGCCGAGGAAATCGTACGTGGCCTGGAGAAGGTCTACGCCTCCAAGGGCGTGCTGTGCGAGTTCGACATCGATCCGGCCGCGCGCTTCCACGGCGAACCGGGCGACCTGCAGGAACTGCTCGGCAACCTGCTGGAAAACGCCTTCAAGTGGGCCAACCGCCGCGTGCTGCTGACCGCGCAGCCGCTGCCGGCACCGAACGCGCGCCGCGCAGGCCTGCTGCTGGCGGTGGACGACGATGGCCCGGGCATTGCCCCGGACGACATCGGCAAGGTGCTGCAGCGTGGTGTGCGTGGCGACGAGCGCGTGCAGGGCCACGGCATCGGCCTGTCGATCGTGCAGGACCTGATCAAGGATTACCGCGGCGAACTGGCCGTCGGCCGTTCCAGCGAACTGGGCGGCGCCCGTTTCGAAGTGCGTTTGCCGCCGGGGCCGTAAACCTTCGCAATCGGTAGTGCTGGCCGCTGGCCGGCAACTTCATGATCTTCGGTGGCATTACCGGGTTGCCGGCCAGCGGCCGGCACTACCGTGTTTCGATCTTCGGCGGCTCGCCGTAGAACCGCCGCAGCCACGCGTTCCCGTCCGCCGGGCATCGCCTGACGCAACAGCGCGTGGTGTTCCGGTAGTGCCGGCCGCTGGCCGGCACCCTCATGCTCTTCGGTGGCATTACCGGGTTGCCGGCCAGCGGCGGGCACTACCGTGTTTCGATCGTCGGCGGCTCGCCATGGAACCGCCGCAGCCGCGCGTTCCCGCCCGTCCGCCGGGCATCGCCTGGCGCAACAACGCAGGGTGTTCCGGTAGTGCCGGCCGCTGGCCGGCAACCTCATGATCTTCGGTGGCATTGCCAGGGTGCCGGCCAGCGGCCGGCACTACCGTGTTTCGATCGTCGGCGGCTCGCCGTGGAACCGCCGCAGCCACGCGTTCCCGTCCGCCGGACATCGCCTGGCGCAACAACGCGTGCGTAGTCCGGTAGTGCCGGCCGCTGGCCGGCACCCTCATGATCTTCGGTGGCATTGCCAGGTTGCCGGCAAGCGGCTGGCACTACCGTGTTTCGATCGTCAGCGGCTCGCCATGGAACCGCCGCGGCTGCGCGTTCCCGTCCGCCGGGCGTCGCCTGACGCAATAACGCGTGCGTAATCCGGTAGTGCCGGCCGCTGGCCGGCACCCTCATGATCTTCGGTGGCATTGCCAGGTTGCCGGCCAGCGGCCGGCACTACCGTGTTTCGACCTTTGGCGGCTCGCCGTAGCACCGCCGCAGCCACGCGTTCCCGTCCGCCGGGCATCGCCTGACGCAACAGCGCGTGCGCAATCCGGTAGTGCCGGCCGCTGGCCGGCACCCTCATGATCTTCGGTGGCATTGCCAGGTTGCCGGCCAGCGGCCGGCACTACCGTGTTTCGATCCTTGGCGGCTCGCCATAGAACCGCTGCAGCTGCGCGGCCACCTCCGGCAACGCCTGCTGCAGCAGATCCGGTGCCGAGAAGTGATACTCGCTGGCCACCGCGAAGAACTCCTCCGGTGCCTCGGCCGCGTACGGGTCGATCAGCGTTTCCTCACCCGCATCCACCTGCGCGCAGAAGGCGTCGTAGGAACGCTGGAAGGTGGCTGCCCACTCGCGCTGCCACTCGCGCGGCAGTGGCGGCGTGCCGTCCATCGCACCATCCAGCGCATCCAGCTTGTGCACCATCTCGTGCACCGCCACGCAGTAGCCCTCGTGCGGCGTCGCCAGGTCGGCCTGCACATCGGCCCACGACAGGATCAACGGACCGCTGTCCCACGACTCGCCAATCAGTTCGTCATCCCACTCATGCAGTACGCCGGCCGCATCCATGTGGCTGCGATGTACGCGGAATGCATCGGGGTAGACGATCAGCTGCGACCAGCCTTCCAGACCCACCTCGCCGAACTCCAGCAGCGGCAGGCAGCACAGTGCCGCCAGCAGCACGCCATCGCCGGCATGCAGCTGCAGCTCGCCGATCGGCGTGATGGTCTTCTCGTGCAGGAAGCGCGTGGCCAGCAGGCGCAATCGCGCGCGGCGTTCGTCGTCCAGACCGTGCAGCCAGGCGGCGCGGCGGCAGGCCTCATTCCACAGTATATCGTCGATCGGCCGCGGCGCAGGCCGCAGCCACTGCAGCAACGACTTGATCAGCGGAACATTCCCGGCAGGTAGCTGTGCCACTTCGGTGCGCGGATGCGCTGCAGCACGTCGTCATCGCTGCCACCGCCGCCCGTGCTGGTGTTGGCTGCCGGGCGGACCGGTGCCGGCTTGGTGGTGGCGGCCGAAGCGGTCGCGGTCGGTGCACGCTGCGAAGCGGCATCGCCGTTGGAGGACACGCAGGCGCCGCGGCTGTCGTCCAGCGCTGCCGTCGCAGACGCCGCGAAGGGCATCGTCAGCAGGATCAGGCAATGGGCATAACGGCGCATTGACGACATCCACGTTAAGGGAAGGTGAGTTCCCGATTCTAGCCCGAACCCGGCGCCCCGTTGGAAGCCCCCGCGGAACCCAGCGTGGCGGGCGCCGCTGGCGGCTTTCCCGCATAATTCCTTCCTGACTTCGTGGAAGCTGCCGTGGACGACCGCCAATTGCTGGCCAAACTCGCTGCCGGTCGCCTCTCCGGCGACGCCCTGGCCCGTGAGCTGGGCCAGACCCGGGCGGCCATTTGGAAGCGTATTCAAGGACTTAGAGCCGCCGGTGTAGACATCGAGGGGCGTGCAGGTGAGGGCTATGGCCTGACCCGCCCGGTCGACCTACTGGACCCGGACGCGATCCGTGCCGGCCTGCCTGCCGGCGTCCAAGCCCTGCTGCACGACCTGCAGGTCGCCTGGACAGTGGACTCGACCAACGCCGAATTGCTGCGTTGCAGCGCGCCCCAGCGCGGGGTGAGCGTCCTGCTGGCCGAGCGCCAGACCGGCGGCCGCGGCCGTCGCGGCCGTACGTGGGCGTCGCCGCTGGCCGCGCATATCTACCTGTCGGTGCTGCGGCTGTTTTCCGGTGGCCTCGGTCGCCTGGCCGGGCTGAGCCTGGTGGCCGGCATCGCCGTGGCCGAAGCGCTGCACGACCTGGGCTACACCCAGGCGCAGCTGAAGTGGCCGAACGACCTGCTGGTCGATGGCCGCAAGCTGGTCGGCCTGCTCGCAGAAGGCGGTGGCGAATACGCCGGCCCGGCGCGCGCGGTGATCGGCATCGGCATCAACACGCACATGCCGCCGTCCTTCGCCGAGCAGATCACCCAGCCGTGGGTGGACCTGGACACGCTGGCCGGCAAGCCGGTGGACCGCAACGTGGTGGTTGCTGCCGTGCTGGCGCGCCTGCTGCCGGCACTGGAAGAATTCGATCGCGAAGGCCTCGCTCCCTTCCTGCCGCGCTACGCCGCGTTCGACATGCTGGCCGGTCGCGAAGTACGGGTGGAACTGGAAGGGCAGTGGCAGCATGGCACCGCACTCGGCCTGGCTGATGACGGCGCCTTGCGCGTGCGCATCGATGGCCGTGAGCGCCTGCTGCACGCCGGCGAAGTCAGCGTGAGGGCGGCATGAGCGATTGGTTGTTCGACCTCGGCAACTCGCGCTTCAAGTTCGCGCCGTTGCAGGGTGACCGTGCCGGTGACGTGCAGGCCTGGGCGCATGGCGCCGAAGGCATGGCCGGACAGCCGCCGCACAGCCTGCCCAGCGGCACCACCGCGTTCGTGGCCAGCGTGGCCGCACCGTCGCTGACCAGCGCGATGCTGGACCAGCTGCAGCGTCGCTTCGAGCACGTGCACGTGGTGCGTACCAGCGCCGAATGCGCCGGTGTGCGCATTGCCTATGCCAAGCCCGAAAAATTCGGTGTGGACCGCTTCCTGGCCCTGCTGGCCGCGGCCAAGGCGCAGCGCCCGGTGCTGGTGGTCGGGGTGGGCACCGCACTGACGATTGATCTGCTCGACGCCGACGGCCAGCACCACGGTGGCCGCATTTCCGCATCGCCCACCACCATGCGCGAAGCACTGCATGCCCGCGCGGTGCAGCTGCCGGCTACCGGCGGTGACTACAGCGAATTCGCCAACGACACCGCCGACGCGCTCGCCTCCGGCTGCGATGGTGCGGCCGTGGCACTGATCGAACGCAGCGCACAGCAGGCGCACACGCTGCTGGGCGTTGCGCCCTCGCTGCTGGTGCATGGTGGCGGCGCACCGGCGCTGATGCCGTTGCTGCCTGGCGCCGACTACCACCCCTCGCTGGTGCTGGATGGCCTCGCCCGCTGGGCGGTGCACCAGCCCGCAGGCTAGTATCCGCGCATGCTGACCCGTGCCCTGATCGTCGTACTGGCCATCCTCAATCTTGGCGTCGCCTGCTGGTGGCTGCTGCGCGATGCACCGCAGAAGCCTGCGCCGCCGCCGCAACCCGCCGGCGTGGCCGAGCTGCGCTGGGTGCCCGGTGGCGTGGATGCCGCTGCGGCCGCCGAAGCCACGGCCGCCGCGCCGACCGCGCCGTTGATGGAGCGCGAACCGGCGGAGAAGACGGCCGTGGCTGTAACGCCGGCGCCCGCCGCCCCGGCCAAGCCGGAGATTGCCAAGCCGCAGGCGGCTGAGGCTACGCCGGTTGCTGCCGCTGCCAAGCCGGCAACACCGCCTGCACCGACCCCGACCCCGGCACCGGAGAAGCCCGCAACCCCGCCCGCGGCCGCCGAGCCGCCGCGCTGCGTCGCGCTGGGCCCGTTCGCCGACCGCGCCGCCGCTACCAGTGCGCAGGGCAAGGCCAGCACGCTGCTCAGCCAGGTGCGCCTGCGCGAACAGCCTGCTGCCAGCGGCAGTGCCCGTTACCGGGTGATGCTGCCGGCCGCCGCCAACCGCGAAGAAGCCCAGGCCACCGTGAAACGCATCGTCGCCGCTGGCCTGAGCGACTACTACATCATCAGCCAAGGCGAGGAGGCCAACGCCGTGGCGCTGGGCCAGTACCGCAACCGCGAAGGCGCCGAGCGGCGCATGGCGGCGGTGCAGGCCGCCGGCTTCCAGCCGCGCCTTGTCGCCAGCGGCGACGCCGGGCAGTGGTGGCTGGAAGGGCAGCTGGCGGCAGGCACGCAACCGGCCCAGGCCCAGCAGCGCAGCGGGGCGGCACAGAGCCGGTCGCTGGAATGCGCAAGGTTGCGCTAGAATCCCCGGACCGCGGCGCTGCCGCCGGTGATCCACCCATGCCGCTTTAGCTCAGTTGGTAGAGCAACTGTCTTGTAAACAGTAGGTCATCCGTTCGATTCGGATAAGCGGCACCAATGGGCATCTGCCAATCTCTTTTTGCAGCGGCTGCGCGTTGGCCAGTCGGGCGCCGATCCCGCCCCCCCTCCTTCCTTCTCCGCTGTTCTCCCTCGCGGCGTGTGATGCGTCGCTCTGCACTTCCCTGCGCGCGATCCTGATTGTTGAACCTGATTGTTGAAAGTATGTAGCCAGTAGGCTACATTTCTCCATGAAGATCCAGCGTACCCGTCAGTTCGCGACATGGATTGACGCTCTCAAGGACGTAACCGCACGCGCTCGCATCCTGGCCCGTATCGGTCGGCTCGCTGAAGGCCATCCTGGTGATCACCGCTATCTGGCGGATGGCGTTTCTGAATTGCGTATCGATGCAGGACCCGGTTACCGCGTGTACTACACCCAGCGGGGCAGGCAGTTGGTGATTCTTCTGGTCGGAGGCGACAAGGGTTCGCAACAGCGCGATATAGAGAAGGCCAAGGAGATTGCGCGTGCCCTGCGAGCATCGAACTGGTTGTAGGCGAAACGACTCAATACCGAAGTACTGGAGCTGTCCCATCATGGCTATCAAGAAGAAAGTTGAACTCGAAGCATTTGATGTGGCCGAACACCTTCATACACCGAAGGAAATGGCGGCCTATCTCGATGCATGCATCGAAGAAAGCGACGGCGATTCGGCATTCATCGCCAAGGCGCTGGGCGATATCGCGCGTGCCCAAGGGATGAGCAAGGTCGCACGTGCGGCGGGCCTGTCGCGGGAGAGTCTGTATCGTGCCCTGTCTGGCGAGCGCAGCCCTGATTTCTCGACCATCCTGAAGGTGACTCGTGCCCTGGGTGTGCGCCTGCATGCCAGCGCTGCATGAGCGTACGTGCGGACCTTGATGCGTTGGCACGTCGCTGGACGTAAAGCGCACGGAAAAGCATGAAAAAACCGCCTTTCGGCGGTTTTTTCGTCCCAAGCCGGTGAGTCAACTCAATGACGCGGCAAAGGAGGAGTCGTTTGGCCATTCTGGCTCGAAGCAGCTTGTGTGCCACGCTGCGCATTGATGCCTCACGCGTCTGCCGTTGCCAGATCAAGGCATTCGGCGCGAACAGGTTCAATCAAACCGGATGATGCGGATCAACCCTTTGTTGATGATCCGTCTCCGAAGGCGGCCAACGTGCCACAAGTGAACACCTCCTTCGCACCTTCGTAATTGATGAATGAGATTGTGCAATTCGCCCGCGTTCCAGGACGGATCCGGGCGATGGCTCTGTCATTCAGCACGAAGCTGTACCACATGAGTTCAGGGCTTATGGACAGCGCCATGGGGCGCGCGGTGGAGGCGATCATCTCGGCAACAGCGCCGCCGCGCGAATCCACTTCGTCCAGCCGCAGCTCAACGAGGACAGGTTTCAGGTTTGGGTAGGGTGTGCTCATTCCAGCAGCGGGTCTGCCTGATTCGTTCGTCGGGGTTGCGGCGTGTTGAATCTGTGCGTTGGAGACGCCAATGTTCCGCATTATTGAGCCCCGCCCACCTGCAACGCCACATACTCCGCCAGCCCCCGACAGGCCAGCATCAGCCCTTCGCGCGTGCCATCGCCGATATCGTCCTTCTCTTCCCCGTCCACGCGCACGCGCTCTGCGGCGTGATACAGCTCCAACAACGACACCAGGCCGACTGCGGCGCGATCCCGGCGTGCGGCGGCCACGGCCTGGCCGGGTGTGCTGGCGGGCCCCGTCCACGGCTGTCCGTCGGCGGCATCACCGGCGCGGATGCGCTGCAGGCATCCGGGCAGGTTGATCGGCGCAGGGGCCTCGTTGGCGGCGGCGAAAGCGGCTTCCAACGGCTGCGCCAGTTCGGGCGGCAGGCGCAGGGCAGCCTCGCCCAGGGTGGCGGTCAGGTACGGGTGATGGGCCTTGGGCATGCGGGCATCCTCGTCGGGAACAGAGGTGCCACCCGAGGAGGGTGGCGGGCGATGCGTGGCTTCCAAGACCGGGTCAACGAATCGGCGGGCACGAGGCCCCCACGCACCGCCCGCCGTCGATCGGCTAACGGATTGCCAGCCGGCGCCGTACTTGGGAGGACGACGCCGGCTGGCAAGCGTATACATCGTTGACAACACGGGCTTGGAAGTCCCGGCCACCCTCGCAGGTGGCGATTCATCATGCGCACGTGAAATCACCGCCTGCCAGTCGTTTGTTTCGATGGCATCGGGTGATCTGAAAGGAAAAATGAATTATCGCGTTTGGCCCGTTTCGAGCATTGCAATGCCAGAAGCGACATTTCGCGCGGGGCTGCAACCAACGATGAATCCTGGTGCGTCATTGCTGTCGCAGGGCCTTTCATCGCCCAGGAAGTAAAGCTGGCTTAACTTCCCCGGCAGGGCTTCCAGAACACCTTACCAGACATGAATCCCCACGCGCGCTACCCGGAAATTGATATTCCTCACGGACAGCCCGCAGCGCTCCACCGCATACTGCCGCCACACGCCCATCCTGGGCCCCTTCGGGATCCGCACATGCGTCGCCATGCCCTGTCGCTCACCGTCGCACTGGTATCCACCGCCTTCGTGGTCCCAGCCATGGCCGCGGTACCGTTCTTCAACGCCAGCTGCCCGGGCGGCATCGATGTGCACGCCGACGAAGGCGGTCCGGTCTACGTGCAAGGCCGCGAGACGGCGTTGAAACGTTTCAACGACCGCTATTTCGAAGCACGCGATGCCAACAGCGGCATCACCCTGTCGATCAGCCGCAACGATGACGGCTCGCCGCAGGTCAGCTACACCGGCCGAGGCGGCGCCACTGGCATCTGCCAGGTCAGCAGCCGTGGTGCGCCCGCGCCCGCCACAAACAGCGCCCGCCCTGGCGACGCTGCCACCGGGGATGCCGCGCTACCGCGCGAAGTCACTTGCGAATCCACCGGCCAGCAGCAGGTGTCGTGCGATCTGAATACCCGTGGCAATGTGGAGATCGTGCGCCAGCTCAGCCGCACCCGCTGCGAGGAAGGCAAGAACTGGGGCCTGTCGCGGCACTCGGTGTGGGTCAATGGCGGCTGCCGCGCGGTGTTCCGCAATGTGTCTTCGGTGACCACCCCGGCGCCGTCAGGCGATACCGCACTGGGGGCCTGCAATGTGCGCAAGGGCGCGCAGGGCGCCCTGGTCACCCAGATGCCGGTGGGCAGCGATTACCAGGAACTGATCATCGATTATCCCGACGGCCGCTTCCTGTGCATGATGCGCAACAACGGCCAGGTGCAGAGCCTGACGCCGGTTCGCCGCCGCGGACGCTGAGCGCGCAGCGGGTTGGGGCAGGCTTCAGCCGCAGGACTTATACAGCAACACCCACGCCAGCATCAGGGTGAACATGCCAACGAAGGTCAGGCCGAACCATAGCGCCGCCAGCTTCACGTTGCCGATCAATGCCGTCGCCACACGGGGCAGCTCGCTTTTCAGAATCGGGTGTTCGGCGTGTGCTTTGCGCAGACGCTGCCAACCCAACCCGAGGAATACCAGGGTCGAGAGCGGCACCAGCAGGAGCGTCGCCTGCATCAGCCAGCGGTACGGCGATGCATCGATCGAGCTGCTCAACAGAACCGCAAAAGCGGCGATGGGCAGCGCGCCCATGAAGAAGCGTGGCCAGGCGGTGTTGATGAAGGGCGACATCGCAATCTTCCATGAAAGGTGGTCGGGACCGCGCGGCATCATGCCATGCAATGGCCCTGCTGCACCGCCGCGAGTGGTGTCACACAGCTCTGGCTAGACTGTGCTTCTTTTTCCCCCGCAGGAGGCACCCATGGCCCATCCCATTTCCGTATCGCTGATTGGCGTTCCCACCGATGTGGGTGCGGGCCATCGCGGTGCACGGCTGGGGCCGGAAGCGCTGCGCGTGGCTGGGCTGCCGGAAGCGCTCGAGGCGCGCGGCGTGGATGTGCGCGACCTGGGCAACCTGGATGGTCCGCGCAATCCGTGGACCGCGCCGGTGGAAGGCTACCGCCACCTGGATGAAGTGGTGGCGTGGAACCACGCGCTGATGGAAGCCAGCTATGCCGAACTGCAGGCCGGCCGCATGCCGATCATGCTCGGCGGCGACCACTGCCTGGGCATCGGTTCGATCACTGCCGTGGCACGCTGGTGCCGCGAGCAGGGCAAGACCCTGCGCGTGCTGTGGCTGGATGCGCATTCGGACTTCAACACCAGCGATGTCACTCCATCGGGCAACATCCACGGCATGCCGGTGGCCTGCCTGTGCGGCCTCGGCCCGAAGGCGCTGACCCACCTCGGCGGCAGCGCACCGGCGATCACCCCCATCCAGGTGCACCAGATCGGCATCCGTTCGGTGGACCCGGAAGAGAAGCGCCTGATCAAGACCCACAAGGTGGATGTCTACGACATGCGCTACATCGACGAGAACGGCATGAAGCGCGCGGTCGAGGCAGCACTGGCGGGCATCGACGAGAACACCCACCTGCATGTCAGCTTCGATGTGGATTTCCTCGACCCGAGCATCGCACCGGGCGTCGGCACCACCGTGCCGGGCGGGGTGAACTACCGCGAGGCGCAGCTGGTGATGGAGATGATTGCCGACACCGGGCGCATGGGTTCGCTGGACATCGTCGAGCTCAACCCCTTGCTGGACAAGCAGAATGCCACCGCCGAACTGGCCGTGGACCTGGTCGAAAGCCTGTTCGGCAAGTCCACCCTGATGCGCGACTGAGCTCTCCGCCTGAACGGATCGATGATCCGTTCACACGCGCTCCACGCCCCTGCCGCCAGATTGCACATCACGCGGCGGCAGTGGCATTGGCTCCTTCCGCCGAGCGACCGAACCCCATCCGCGAATGAAGCGGTATAGCGGCGAACCCAAGGAGAAGCCCATGAAGCGCGTAGTTGCCCTGATGCTGTTGTCGATGTTCTCGGTGGCCCTGCTGGCCGGTTGCAACACCGTTGCCGGTGCCGGCAAGGACGTGCAGAAGGCTGGCGAAAAGGTTGAGGATGCCGCCAAGGGCCGTTGAGCCTGAAGTGGACGGAAAGCAAAAAGGCCGGGGGGACCTCCCCGGCCTTTTTTCTTGCGCGTTTTTCTGCAGCGTACGTGTCGAAGCGTAGTGAACCATTCAAGCAGGTGAGCAGTGCTTTCATGGTCGGTTGACCGGCGCTCAACAGCCGCTGCGCGAAGCTGTAGCCACGGTAAGAACGCCGTTGCAACCAAGGACTCCCAGCAATGAACAAAGACATCATTTCCGGCAAGTGGTCGCAGCTGAAGGGCAAGGCCCAGGCCAAGTGGGGCGATCTGACCAACGACGACTTCGATGTGGCTGAAGGCAATGCCGAGTATCTGGCCGGCCGCCTGCAGGAACGTTATGGCTGGGCCAAGGATCGCGCTGAGAAGGAAGTCCGTGAGTTCCAGGATGCCGTGAGCAAGGACTACCCGGACTACAAGTAAGCGCTACGGTTTTCCCCCACGGCACAACGCCCGCACCGAGAGGTTGCGGGCGTTGTGCTGTCTGGGCGGCCGATCAGCGCGCCGGCGGGTCCGGCACATAGCGGTTGGGGAACGCCTGCGGTTCGCGCGGCAGGCGCGACGGCGGTGTATCGACCAGGATGCCGCGCGCGCGCAGATTGCGGGCGCTGTCGTAGCGCAGCTGCAGAACCTGCGCCGGGCTGCGGCTGGCGCGTTCGAAGTCGGTATCGCGTACCGACGACTGCTCGCGTGCGCCGTGGCCGGTGCCCAGCGCAGGGGCCTGTGACTTGCTGGCATAACCCTCGATGCGGCTGTTGCTGGCGCTGGCATCGGCCGCCGCTTCGGCCGTCGGGGCCGGTGCCGGCAGCGGCAGGCTGCGGCGCAGGATCGGATCCGGACGCCAGCGGCGCGCTTCCTCGAACACCGCCACGCCGACCACGCCGATGTTGTCCGGGCGACCGGTGCGGATGGCATAGCTGCCGCTGGGGCTGCTGAACACGAACTGGGCCACTTCATCCTGGCTCTTGCGCCAGCCGGTGATGTCGGCGCGCTGGCCGGGGTTGAGCACGTAGCCGGTCTGCGAGGGATCGGCATCCTCGCCGGAGATGGCGTTGACGCCGTCTACCGACAGCACCACCAGCACCCGGCGCGGGCTGTCGTTGTACAGGCGCACGGCGTAGCGGTGGCCGCGCTCGCCGGCCACCCAGCGCTGGCCCTCGGCAGGGTAGCTGCGCAATTCGGTGCCGCGGTCGCGGTCGACCAGAGACATGCGCACGGGGCCGCCCTCGTAGGCCGGCGGCGGCATCGGGGCGGGGCGGAAGCCGGCCAGGGGCAGGATCAGCAGCAGGGGCAGCAGGCGTTTCATCGGGCGTCTCCAGCGGGGTTGCGTGAATGAACGCGCCGCAGGCCCTGACGGGGTTGGTGGCGTGCAAGGTAAACTGGCCCCGTTCATCGAAGGTTACCCCACGCAGTCATGACCACCCGAGTCCTTACTGGCATCACCCCCTCCGGCACGCCCCACCTGGGCAACTACGTTGGCGCCATCCGTCCGGCCATCGCGGCCAGCCGCGCGCCGGGGATCGAGAGCTTCTTCTTCCTGGCCGACCTGCACAGCCTGATCAAGTCCCAGGACCCGCAGCGCACCCAGCGCGCGACCCTGGAGATCGCGGCCAGCTGGCTGGCCTGTGGCCTGGACCCGGAACACGTGTGGTTCTACCGCCAGAGCGACATCCGCGAGACCACCGAGCTGATGTGGTTCCTGACCGCGATCGCCAGCAAGGGCATCCTCAACCGCGCGCACGCCTACAAGGCGGCGGTGGACAAGAACCGCGAGGAAGGCGTGGACGAGGACGCAGGCGTCAGCGCCGGCCTGTTCATGTACCCGGTGCTGATGGCCGCCGACATCCTCATCTTCAAGGCCAACCAGGTGCCGGTGGGCCGTGACCAGATCCAGCACATCGAGATGGCGCGCGACTTCGCCCAGCGCTTCAACCACGTGTACGGCAAGGAGTACTTCCCGCTGCCGGACGTGGTGATCGACGAGCAGGTGGCGACGCTGGCGGGCCTGGATGGCCGCAAGATGAGCAAGAGCTACCACAACACCATTCCGCTGTTCGTGCCGCGCGAGGAGCTGAAGAAGCTGGTGTTCTCGATCCTGACCGACTCGCGCGCACCCGGCGAGCCGAAGGACACCGAGGGCTCGGCGCTGTTCCAGATGTACCAGGCCTTCGCCACCCCGGAACAGACCGCCGAATTCGCCAAGGCGTTCGCCGCCGGCATCAGCTGGGGTGACGCCAAGCAGCAGCTGTTCGAGCGCATCGACAGCGAACTGTCGCCGCTGCGCGAGCGCTACAACGCGCTGATGGCCGAGCCGGAGAAGATCGAGGCGCTGCTCAAGCGCCGTGGCCAGCAGCTGCGCGAGCAGCTGGCGGCACCGCTGCTGGACGAGCTGCGCCATGCGGTGGGCCTGCGTGACCTGTCCAGCGCAGGCGATATCGCCAGCGAGGACGCCGGCGTGGCCCGCGTGGCACCGCCACTGTTCAAGCAGTACCGCGAGAAGGACGGCCGCTTCTACTTCAAGCTGACCGCCGGTGACGGCACGCTGCTGATCCAGAGCGAAGGCTTCGATTCGCCGCGCGACGCGGGGCAGTTGATTGCCGTGATCAAGCAGGCGGAGCAGGGTGACCAGCTGCAGAGCGAACTGTTCAAGCTGGAAGCCGAAGTGGACGCCGTGCTGGCGGCCCTGGCCATGCTGCGCGAAGCGTAAGGGTAGGGCCGGCCGCTGGCCGGCAACTGCATAGGAAAACGCCGGCCAGCGACCGGCACTACCCGCGAACGAAGGTCATGGCATGATGTCCGCGCGCCTCCGGCGCGATGACATGGAGTCTGCGATGGCCTGGTTGTCGCTGCTGCTGTTCCTGCCCTGGTTCCTGCTGCTGGGCAGCCTGTACTGGCTGTTCCCGCGCCAGCCGCGCACCCCGCGGCGGCGCCTGTTCGATGGCACCACCCTGCTGCTGGCCTTCGCCCTGAGCATCGCCTCGATGCTGTGGGGGTATCGACTTGGCATGGCACAGCCCGGCGCCGGCCCGATCTGGCCGCAGGTACTGGCGGTGCTGTACGCCTACGGCGCATTCCTGGCGGTGCTGGTGCTGGCCCTGCTGCTGCGGCCGCGGTTCGCATTGCGCTGAACCTGCCCTTGCGCACCCGATGGACCTGCGGTTGGTTGGCCTGCGCTTGCCTGCGCTTGCCCTTGGTAGAGTCGACTGTGAGTCGACTGCTCTTCTGGAAGCCCGCGCTGCGCGCGACAGTCGACTGACAGTCGACTCTACCCGGCCACAACCCGGCACCACCCGACCAAAGCCACATCGAACCCGGACCGCCCGCGCGCCTACCATGGGCGTCTGTTCCCGATCCTGCCAGGTGCGTGCCGATGATCGCCGACCCCAGCATCCACACCATCGATACCGGCTTCCAGCGTCCCGACTTCGACGCGGCCTATCTGATCGTTGAAAACGACCGCGCCGCGTTCGTCGACTGTGGCACCGGCCTGTCGGTGCCGGCGATGCTGCAGGCGCTGGCCAACGCGGGTCTGGCCGTTGATGCGGTGGACTGGCTGCTGCTCACGCACGTGCACCTGGACCACGCCGGCGGCGCCGGCCTGCTGATGCAGCGGCTGCCCAACGCAAAGGCAGTGCTGCACCCGCGCGGTGCGCCGCACATGATCGACCCGACCCGGCTGATTGCCGGTGCCACGGCGGTGTACGGTGCCGAGGAAATCGCGCGCAGCTATGGTCGTATCGAGGCCATTCCCGAACATCGTGTGGTGGTGGCCGAGGACGGCCACCGTATCGACCTGGCCGGCCGCGAGCTGGTGCTGCTGCACACCCCGGGCCACGCACTGCACCATTACTGCGTGTGGGATGCGCGCAGCCGCAGCTGGTTCACCGGCGATACCTTCGGCATTTCCTACCGCGAGCTGGACAGTGCGCAGGGGGCCTTCATCTTCCCGACCTCGTCGCCGGTGCAGTTCGATCCGGAGGCGATGAAGGCCTCGATCCAGCGCATGCTGGGCTATGGCCCGCAGGCGATGTACCTGACCCACTACGGCCGCGTGGAGCAGGTGCAGAAACTGGCCAACGACCTGTTCGAACAGATCGATGCGATGGCCACCATCGGCCGCCAGTGCGATGGCCGCCCCGACCGCCACCGCTGCCTGCTGGCCGCGCTGCAGGCGCTGTACCTGGAACGTGCACAGCTGCATGGCTGTGCGCTGGACGATGCGGCGGTGATCGCTGTTCTGGCGATGGACATCGAACTCAACGCGCAGGGCCTGGCCTGCTGGCTGGACCGCATCAGCAGGTAGACCCACGCCATGCGTGGATGACGTGGGCCCAGGCTGCGCCGTGATGTCACGACCACGTTACACTCTGGTGACTTCCAAGCTAGCCGTGGTACTGCCGTGAATCCGATGCGCGTGTTGCTGCTGTCGTCCTGCCTGTTTGTCGGTGGCCTGGCCCATGCGGCCAACGACCTCCCGGGTGGCGGCATCGATCCGCAGGCTCTGTCGCGGCACGTGCGTGTGCTGGCATCGGATGAATTCGAGGGTCGCGCGCCGGCCACCGAGGGCGAAGAGCGCACGGTGCAGTACCTGATCGAGCAGTTCCGCAGCTACGGCCTGCAGCCGGGTGGCGTGGATGGCAGCTGGGTGCAGCCGGTGCCGCTGGTGCGCGCGCAGCTGGACGGGCCGGCCAAGGCCAGCCTGTCGCTGAAGCAGGGCAAGCGCGCGCTGGCCAACGGCGTGGACGTGACCCTGCAGAGCCTGCAGCCGCGCAAGCGCGTGCAGATCAAGGACGCGCCACTGGTGTTCGTCGGCTATGGCATCGACGCACCGGAACGCCGCTGGAACGATTACAAGGACGTGGACCTGCACGGCAAGATCGCCGTGGTGCTGATCAACGACGCCGATTTCGAGGCCGATGCACCGGGCGCGTTCGATGGCAAGGCGGTGACCTATTACGGACGCTGGACCTACAAGTTCGAGGAAGCCGCGCGCCGTGGTGCCGAAGGCGTGCTGATCGTGCACGAAACCGCGCCGGCCGCCTATGGCTGGGCCACGGTGAAGAGCTCGGGCACCTCGCCGCTGTTCGACATCGAACGCGGCCAGGCCGAGGCGATGGCGCAGCACACGCCGCTGCGTGGCTGGATGCAGCGCGAACTTGCCGAGGCGATCTTCGCCGACGCCGGCCTCGACTTCGATGCCGAGAAGCGCAAGGCGATGCGTGCCGACTTCCGCCCGGTGGCACTGGACAACGCGAAGCTGAGCGTGGATTTCGCGCTCAAGCGCGAGCAGGTGGTGACCCGCAACGTGGTGGCCAAGCTGCCCGGTGGTGAACACGCCGACGAGGCCGTGATCTTCTCCGCGCACTGGGATGCCTTCGGTATCGGCCAAGCCGACGCCAAGGGCGACCGCATCCGCCGTGGTGCGATCGACAACGCCACCGGCGTGGCCACGGTGCTGGAACTGGGCCGCGTGTTCGCCGCCGGCCCGCAGCCGCAGCGCACGCTGTACTTCGTGGCCCTCACCGCCGAAGAGAAGGGCCTGCTGGGCGCCAGCTACTACGCCGCGCATCCGCTGGCGCCGCTGGACAAGACCGCTGCAGTGCTGAACATCGAGATGTTCAGCCCGGATGGCGCGACCCGCGACATCGCTTCGTGGGGCAAGGGCCGGGTGTCGCTGGAAGGCGACCTGGAACGCGTGGCCAAGGCCCGCGGTCGCAGCTACAGCCCGGACCCGAACCTGGAGGCCGGCTTCTTCTACCGCGCCGACCACTTCGCCTTTGCCCGCCTGGGCGTGCCGGCGATCACCATCGGCCCGGGCCTGGACAAGCTGGACGGCGGTGTTGAAGCCGGCCGCGCGCTGCGCGAGAAGTATTTCGCCGACTGCTACCACCAGGCCTGCGATGCCTGGACCCCGAGCTGGGATCCGAGCGGCCACGCGGCTGACACTCTGCTGGTCTACGACCTGGGTGCCGAGCTGGCCAACAGCCGCCGCTGGCCGACGTGGGAGAAGGAATCGGAGTTCCGCGGCGCGCGCGACAAGAGCGAAGCGGCCCGCCGCTGAGGCTCGGGACCGGCGGGGTGTCATGTCATTTCGCCGGGGGTAGAGTCGACTGCCAGTCGACTATCGCGCGCAGCGCGGGTTTTCCGGTGCCGACAGAGAGAGCAGTCGACTAACAGTCGACTCTACCGATTGCGGATTGCTATTGCCGGCCAGCGGCCGGCACTACCTGCGCCGGCGCAGCAGCGTCCATGCGCCCCAGCCGCCGGCCGCGAGCGCTGCCAGATAGCACGCCACCATCGTGCGCAGGCCAACCGGCGACCCTGCATTGATGCCGCGATGCAGGCGCAGTTGCAGCGAGCTGTGGCCGCTGCCCAGGTCCACCGCCAGCTGCAGCGCCAGCGCGGCGCAGAACACCAGCAGGGCGACCCCGAACCCGGTGCGTGGCCACGCGACCTGTGCGCTGGGGCGGCGCAGCAGCCAGGCCAGTGCCGTGGCTGCGGCCAGCGCCGCCGCGATCCACATCAGTGGCGTGGCGGGAGATGCAGCGGCCACCGGCAGTGCACCGGCGGCCGCGATCACGGCAACGCGCTTACTTGCGGGTGCCGTCGAGCCAGTTCGGGCCCTTGTTGGTGAGGAAGAACACATAGACCACCAACGATACCGCGATTGTTGCGGTCACGTAGATGGCGAACCAGTCGACGTGGCCGGTCTTCAGCGCGCCCTGGTACAGCAGCGGGGCGGTGCCGCCGAACAGCGAGTTGGCCAGCGCGTAACCCAGGCCTACGCCCAGCGCACGCACGTGGGTGGGGAACAGCTCGGCCTTTACCACGGCATTGATCGAGGTGTAGCCGGTGAGGATGACGAAGGCCAGTGCCAGGGTCAGGAACGCCAGCGTGGCGTCGTGCTGGTGCGGCAGCTGGGTGATCAGGTACCAGCTGTACAGCACGCCGCCGACACCGAAGAACACCAGCAGGGTCTTGCGGCCGATGATGTCCGACAGCCAGCCGCCGACCGGCTGCAGCACCATCAGGAACGCCAGCACGCCCAGGTTGATCAGGGTGCCGGTCATCGGGTCGTTGCCCGCGAATGCGCTCTGGATCATTTTCGGGCCGTTCACCGAGTAGGTGTAGAAGGCCACGGTGCCACCGGCGGTGATCAGGAAGCACAGCAGCAGCGGCCGCCACTGGTGCACGAACAGCTCGTACATGGAGCCGGACTTCTGCGCCTTGCCCACGCGCGCAGCTTCGATCGACGACTCCGACAGCGATTCGTCCATGCCGCGGCGCAGCCAGAACACCACCACCGCGGCGATGCCACCGATGCCGAAGGCGATGCGCCAGCCCCACTCGGAGATCTCCGGCTTGCCCCAGAAGGTCAGCATCAGCAGCAGGGTCAGCTGGGCCAGCACATGGCCGCCGACCAGGGTGACGTAGTGGAAGGAGGACAGGAAGCCGCGACGGCCGGGAATGGCGGCCTCTGACATGTAGGTGGCGCTGGCGCCGTACTCGCCGCCGGTGGCGAAGCCCTGCAGCAGGCGCGCGAACAACAGGATGACTGCGGCCCAGATGCCGATGCTGGCGGCGGTGGGGGTGATGGCGATCAGGAACGAGCACAGCGCCATCAGCGTGACCGAGACAGTCAGCGCCAACCGACGGCCGTGGCGGTCGGCGAAGCGGCCGAAGAACCAGGCACCGATCGGGCGCATCAGGAACGTGGCGGCGAAGATCGCCCACACGTACATCGTGGAGTTCTTGTCGTCCGGCGAGAAGAACTGCGATTCGAAGTACACGGCGAACACCGAGTACACGTAGACGTCATACCACTCCACCAGGTTGCCGGCGGAGCCTTTGAGGGTATTGGAGATCGACCGGCGCAGCGCGGCGCCGTCGGTGCGGGTGACAGCGGATTGGGACGTGGTGCTCATCCGGGTGGGAATCCTCGATGCGGCGCTTCCGTGCGGGAAAGATCGGTGCCAGCCGCGCGCGGGGCGCTGACGGCCAGCCTCCTAGGTACTGCATCCCACGTCAACGCCGGGTGCCGGAGGGGCGGGGCAGGGCATGGGACCGCACAGGGTGACAGCGCAGGGGGGCAGGGACCATAGCTAATACGTCGTAAGGAGAGCCGTTGCAGCCCTTCTCGGCAGCCTCAATCAGACGATGTATGCGTTGGTTCAACCGGGGAAACGATGGCAGTCCTGAAGTTGCTGCGGGCCCACTTCCGCAAAAGTGCTGCCGTGAAGGCCAGAAGCGACAGGGACAGCGCGATCTCCCAGATCGGCACATTCACGTACAGAAGCCGAACCGGCATTGCAGCCATTGACGTGAAAGGAAAAAGGGACATTACGTGCATGAATGCACCGTCGGGCGTCCGCAGGCCAGCAAATCCAATCATGATCATCGTCAGTGGGAAAGCCGGGAGCGTGTTGCGGAAAGCTGAATGCGGTGATCGAATCGCGGTAGCGCACGCGGCGAAAAACCAGTTCCACAGCATGAGCCCCAGAAGGCAGAACACGAGCAGGCCGAGCATCACCTTCCAACTGCCTTCGGCAAAGGTTGCATCCCCACTCGCCGAACCGGACATCAGCGTCCAACCGATTGCACCGTAGACCCCATACACTGCCACCGTCTTCAATCCATGAAGGATGGACGCGGCAACTTTGCAGTCGAGCCAGAGCCCAGGTGGCGCTGCACTCAGGATCATTTCTGTAGCATGACCAAAGCGCTCTCCCAGCAGGCCCTGAAAAATCATGCCAAGGCAGCCAAGTATGGCGAGTGTCGTCAGTACCACCATTGCGATTGAAACAGCGGTCAAGGATGTGTCCGCGAAGACCGCGGTGCCCCGAGAGTCAATGACGCGTAGCGAGACTGGTGAGTCCACCTTCCGAAGCTGGTCACGGGTTACACCGAGCAGTGATAGAGAATGTTGACGGTGGAGCGTGTCCAGGCTGCGTTGCAGTTCCCCAAGCCAGCCCGGCGGCTGCTCGGTGTGGAGAATATAGTCTCCGGCCACCGAGGACAGAATTGGTGGATCGCCTGATACCCCATCTCCCAGCGCGTCACTGAAGTGGAAGCGCCCCTCGCTCAGGCCCGCTACTGGAGTGCCTCGCGCATCCAAGTGGACGACGGCTGCAGATTCCCGAGCAAGAATGGCGTCTCCACCCAACTTCACCAATGCGATCACTGCGAGCAATAGAAGACCTGCAACTTCGCCACGAATGTCCAGGTGCCTTCTGAATTCGAACAGGCTGATCATGAAGAACGGGCTCACTCGCATAAGCTTTTCTCCGGTCGAAGGTCATGCGGGGAGGACTCGCAATGCAGAGGATGAGAGAGCGCCACGATGCGGGTAGGGTGAAGGTCCTGCGACGTGGCGGGATGAAGCTGTCCATCCCTCAGCATGAGAATCCTTCTGGCGAGGCGCTGAAGCAACTCAATGTGGTGGGCGGAAAGCACAACGGCTGTGCCTTGGCGTGCTGCACGATTGATGAGGTCGGCAACGGCAATCTGGTTTACAGGGTCCAGTCCCGAGAACGGCTCATCAAGGATCAGGACGCCCGGGTCGTGAAGCATGCAGGCGGCGAGCTGCAGCTTCTGCAGGTTGCCCTTGGAGAGGCTGGATACTCGATTTGAGGCGCGCGCCAGCAGCCCTATTTCTTCAAGCCATACATCGCGTGCCTTCACCGCCTGCTTTCCTGACATCCCTCTCAGTCGCGCCCAGAACTCCAGCGTCCTTCCAACGGTGACTTCGGAGAAGAGACTGCGCGATTCGGGCAGATAGCCAATATCCACGTACGGTACGCTGGCGGTGTCGGCTTCGGTTCCAAAAGCTACCGTTCCGGAATCGGCAGGAATGAGATGGCAGAGGATACGGAAGAGCGTCGTCTTGCCAACGCCATTGGCACCGATGATGCCAACGATCTCCCCTGGAGGTACGCAAAGATCGAGGTCCCGCAGCACGACCCTCTCGCCAAACCGCTTGCAGACCTGCTCAGCGAGAAGCATGGCGGGACCTCTCTTCAAAACCGTCAGCCAATTGGCGGGCTCTGGATCGCATGAACAGGCTGTGCCTGGACTGGACCATGGTGGTCAACTGAAGGGCGGCTTCGGGGGTTGGCGAGTTCGCAATCAGGGCTTCCAGTGCAGCCATGCGCACTCGGTCCATCGGGTGGCTCCTGAAAATATCGCGAAGCAGTTGCTGCGACTCCCCATCTTCCGTCGCAGCCGCGATCATGAAAATGGCCGCAGCGCTGGAGCGGTTGATGATCTGCGAAATCGTGCCGGTTCCAGGTTCGAACTCGTACTGGTCCATGGTTACACTTCTCAGTGAGTGCTCCATGATGTTGATGCTTACCGAGAAGCTTTCTGGTGCCATTTGTTGGTGGACATCCTGGAATGCCCTGTACAGCAGCATGCTTCCCTTGTTGAGCTGGGATCGTTCCATGAACCTGAGATCGACACTTTCTCCGGGAACTCCGCAAACAGACGCGTAGTCGTACTCGAAGTAGTCACTTATGTACCCCGGTCCCTGATATCCGATGGTCAGGAAATTGAAGTTGTGGTCGTGCGGAATGCCATAGAAAAACGTGCTGTGCCCACTTGCGGAAAGGATCTCGTCCTCATGGCCAGGCCAGAAGCATGCGCGGATGAAGTAGCTCTGGCCCGAGACCTGTGGGGCATGGAGCATCAGGACCTGGGGTGTGTAGTCGTTATCGACCTGAATGCTTTTCGAATCCTTGAGTTCCTTGCAGATGATCTCGCTCAGGAATGTCTGGTTGTTGCCCAGCTTCCTCAGCACGGGGGCCACTGAGATCATCGACTCCTGGTCGCGGGGATCGAACGCCGAATCGTGTAGGTAGTCCACGAGTTCCATCAGGCCGATCGAATCCTGGGACGTGTCTTCAATGCGGATTGGCATGGTTGCTCATCCTTGTTCCAGTGAGCGGGTCGCAAGCTTCCTGATCTCTTCGTTCACATCGTTCTCCCTCATTTCCTTGAGTCGCTCGGATGCCGCTGCCGGGTCAACGCGGTAGAGCGATCTCAGCGCGTTCCAGCGAACGAATGTCGTCGGATGGCGCGACATGTCCAGCAAGGCTCCGGTGTTGTCGCTCCCCCGCAGGTAGGACAATGCTGTCGCGATGATCTGGAGCCGGGAGTCGGTTACGCTTGTCGCCGTGCAGCCGACGAGCTTTCCGGACTGCAGGGAGAAGTGCTGAGTGACCTCGGACCTTGATCTGGACGAGAGGCAGACAATCATCGACGTCGGACTGGAGCCATGTAGAAGGTGCATTCCCTGCCTGCCGCCCTCAAGGAACAGATGGTCACCAGAAGCCGACTGCCCTCGACTAGGCGGGCCCAGCCGCGGGTCGGATTCGTCACCGGTGTGGACCGGGTATACCTGATACTCGACGCCGGGCGTATCCGTGAAGAACACCAGTGAGTCCGTGCCGTTGATGGTGATTCCGGTTTCGACACCGGCCTGGAATGCTGCAGCTGCCTGAAGTGGCGAGCTCTGCATGTAGTGCACGTCCACGAACTCGTCCTTGTATATGACCATTCCCGCCAGTGGCGGCTTGACGAAGAATTTCCCCGGCGTCGCATACAGTGGACTGCCCATGTGGCTCCGGCACTCATCGTGGAAGAAGTCGCGCAGGATTACCTGATCGAACTCACGGCATATCGAAAGCATGGATTGACGGTTTGTCGAGGTGTCCCCACTTCCATTGATCAGCGATCCCCATTGGCGAATACGTGCCGCACGTCCAGTGGCCTCGAGCACGCCCAAGAGCGACGATCTCCTTCCGAATATCTCCGTCAGTGCAGACAGTTCTGCAGGATCATCCGCGAGTTCCAACATTCGAGCTGGATCTTTCATATTGTCTCCGGAGGGTGGGTCGGATGATCCGACCCACCCGAGTGGGATATCACTTCGGATGGATGCCCCGGTTGATGAGAATGCCGACAACGATGCCGACAGCTGCGCAGCCTGCTCCGGTTGTCTCAATCAAGATGCACGAACCGTGCATCCCTACCGATCTGGCCTGCTTGGGTAGTGCTTTCGGTTCCACGGGATGCTCCTCAGATGGGCAGGACGGCAATGACGATTGCAACGGCAATCAGGACCGGTTCAATGGGTGAGCACAGCAATGAAGCACCAGCAACTCCCACCGGCATTGCGAGTGGAGGCGGTATGCAGGTCATGGTGGTTCTCCTGTTCAGGTCATTGGCCCAACACCTGCTGGGCAAGTCCGTTCTCAGTGATCGGAGCAATCCTTTCCTTGATCGGCATCTCACTTGTGTTCGGCGGGGTGCGATACGTCAGCTTGGATGACACTGCCACCCGCCTGGCGGCGCAACAGACGTCGGGGTTTGTCTCAACCCTGTCGAGGGAAAACCCGGCGCCTTTGTAGGTGCAAATCAGCGTGCCCGGAACCGGGGTTATTTCCGTCAGCCGAACGATCTAGAATCCGTTTTTCCCCGCCCGCTGGTGCGTCATGTCGGCTTCCCCTGTTCCCTTTGCGGCTGCCCCCCGGGGTGGCCTTGTCGCGCTGGCATTGCTGCTGGTCTACGTGGTCTGGGGCTCGACCTACCTGGGCATCGCCAAGGCCCTGCACGGCGGCGCGCTGCCGCTGACGATGGTTTCCGGCAGCCGGTTCATCATTGCCGGTGGCCTGATGTTCCTGGCCTTGCGCCTGTTCTGGAAGATGCCGAACCCGACCCTGCGGCAGTGGCGCAACCTGGTGGTGATGGGCGTGACCATGCTGGTGCTGGGCAACGGCATGGTGGTGCTGGCCGAGCGTGAGGTGTCCTCGGGCCTGGCCGCGACAGCGGTGGCCTCGGTGCCGCTGTGGATGGCGCTGTTCTCGGCGCTGCGCGGGCAGCATGCCAGCCGCGGTGAGTGGCTGGGCATCGCCATCGGCTTCCTCGGCGTAGTCTGGCTCAACGCCGGCAGCAGCCTGACGGCCTCGCCGACCGGGCTGGTGCTGCTGCTGATCGCGCCGATCGGCTGGGCCTTCGGTTCGGTGTGGGCGCGCGGCCTGGACCTGCCGGGCCCGTTCATGACCGCCGCCGGGCAGATGATCTGCGGTGGCGTGCTGCTGGTGCTGATCGGCCTGGCGGTCGGCGAGCGCCCGACCACGCTGCCCGATACCGGTGGCCTGCTGGCGATGGCCTACCTGTGCGTGTTCGGTTCCATCGTTGCGTTCACCGCCTACGTCTGGCTGCTGCAGAACGTGCGGCCGGCGCTGGCCGGCAGCTATGCGTACGTCAATCCGGTGATCGCGGTGCTGCTGGGCGCGCTGCTCAACGGCGAGCGCTTCGGCTGGCGCGACCTGCTGGCGATGGCGGTGATTCTCCTGGGTGTGGTGGTGCTGACAATGGCAAGGACGAGAAAGAAGTGAGCATGGACGAGAAAGAACAACGCCGGGGCCTGCTGGTTACCGCATCCACCTTCGTGATCTGGGGCCTGGTGCCGGTCTATTGGCACCTGCTCAACGAGGTACCCTCGTTCCAGATCATCGCCCACCGCATCATCTGGAGCACCGTGATGGTGCTGGGCTGGCTCTTGATCAGCTCGCGCCTGGGCTGGTGGCAGAAGATCGCCGCGCAGCCGCGCGCGCTGCCGATCCTGCTGGTGTCGAGCCTGACCATCGCCTTCAACTGGGGCCTGTACATCTGGGCGGTCAACGCCGGCCATGTGATCGAGACCAGCCTGGGCTACTTCATCAACCCGCTGGTGAACGTGCTGCTGGGCGTGCTGGTGCTGAAGGAGCGGCTGCGGCGCCTGCAGTGGGTGGCGGTGGCGATGGCGGCGGTGGGCGTGGCCTGGCTGACCATCGACGCGGGTACGCCGCCGTGGATCGCGCTGGGCCTGGCCTGTTCGTTCGGCCTGTATGGCCTGCTGCGCAAGCTGGTCTCGGTCGATCCGGTGGCCGGCCTGGGCGTGGAGAGCATGTACCTGTTCCTGCCGGCGCTGGCCTTCGCGATCTGGGCGGAAAACGGCCATGGCGGCGCGTTCTTCCATGGCTGGGGCTGGCGCAATGACCTGCTGCTGGTCTTCGGTGGCGCAGTGACCGCAGTGCCGCTGATCGGTTTCGCCTACGGCGTGAAGCGCATCCCGCTGTCGCTGGTCGGCATCCTGCAGTACATCGCGCCGAGCCTGCAGCTGCTGCTGGGCGTGTTCTTCTTCCACGAAGGGTTCGATACTGCCAAGGCGATCGGCTTCGCCGCGATCTGGGCCGGCCTGATCCTGTTCGTCGGTGACAACATCCGCACGATGCGCGCCAAGCGCTAGCGCCGGCGGGGCTGCGGGGTCGGATCCCTCCGCAACGCGGAGGGCTCTGACCCTGTTCTATCCGTCGCGTGGGGTCAGAGCCCTTCGCAGGGCGAAGGGATCCGACCCGCTTCCACCCAAAAAAGAACGGCGCCCCGAAGGGCGCCGTTCTGCTTCCATCCACCGCCAGGAGAGAGAGATGGCGGTGGCGGGAACGCGGTTGCAGGCTTAGAAGCGCTGCTGGTACTTCATGTACATGAAACGACCGATGTCGAAGCCACCGTAGTAGGTGAAGCTGCTGTTCGGCTGGCTGTACATGATCGGACCCTGGTGGTCGAAGACGTTGTTCACGCCCAGCGACACGGTGCCGTCCCACGGCAGGCTGTAACGCACCTGCAGGTCGTGGAAGGTGTTGGAGCCCACCTTGCGGCTCGGCTGCGCATCGGTGTACGGCGAGACGAAGCCGGCCATGTTGCAGTCCGGGCCACCGGCCAGGTCATACGAGCAGGCTTCCTTCATGCCCGAGTAGTAGCGGGCGGTCCAGCCGATGCCCAGGTCGCCGTACTGCCAATCCAGGTTGAAGGTCGAACGCACGCGGAAGTTGCCCTGCCAGCCGGTCTTCTGCTCCACCGGCGTGGTGGCGGCGCTGTCGTTGCGCTGCTCCAGGTAGTCGGTGTAGGTGGTGTTCCAGGTGGCGGCAAAGCGGCCGAACGCGGTTTCCGGCAGGCGGTAACGCAGGCTGAAGTCGTAGCCGGCGGTTTCGCGGTAGCCCGCATTGACCAGCGAGCGGTCCAGCGACGTCACCTGACCCAGCGTCTTGGCGCTGGTGGAACGGGTGAAGCGGCCGCACGCCGAATCCACGCCCTGCACGTAGCACTGGTTGAGGATGTCGGTGGCCGACTCACCCACGATCGCGTTGTCGATGCGGATCTTCCACCAGTCCAGGCTGACGTCCAGGCCCGGCACGAACTCGGGGCTGTACACCAGGCCCACGGTCCAGGTCTTGGCGGTTTCCGGCTTCAGGTTCGCATTGGAACCGGAGTCGAAATCGGCGATGCCCTGCTGGCCCGGACGGTTGGCGACGTTGCCTTCCGACGCGGTCTGCTGGCGGAAGTCCGCCGGCACCTTCAGCGCCTGGCAGCGTGCGGCCACGGTCGCGCTGCTGGCAGCGATGCCGAACGAGGTATCGCACGGATCGGTGAACGAATCACGGCTCTTCACCGCACCGCCGTACAGGTCGTCCACAGTCGGCGCACGGAAGCCGGTGCCATAGGTCGCGCGTACCAGCAGGCTGTCGATCGGCTTCCACTTCAGGCCGAACTTGCTGTTGGTGGTCGAACCGAAGGTGTTGTAGTCGGTGTAGCGGCCGGCCAGGTCCAGCGACAGTTCACGCGCGAACGGCATGTCGGCCAGCAGCGGTACCTGCAGCTCCAGGTAGACCTCGTTGAGCGAGTAGTCGCCACGGGTCGGCTGGCCGGTGGTGCCGGCAATCTGGCCCTTCTGCACCATCAGGTCCGGGGTGTAGCTGGCTTCTTCGTTGCGGTGCTCGAAGCCCATCGCGGCCATCACGTCGCCGGCCGGCAGGGTGAACACCGAACCGGAGATGTTGGCGCTGGCGACCTTCGTGGTGCTCTTCATCTTGTCGACGAAGCGGGTGAACAGGTAGTCCTGCACGTCCTGGTTGCTCAGCGAGCCCGGGCCTGCATAGCCCATCGGCGCGGCCGGGTTCCACGGCACGCAGCCGGCGATCACTGCACCCGGGCTGCCGCAGCGTGCCACGGTGCCATCCATGAAGGATGGGCCGACCGCCAGGTCGACATGCGGCTGGTACATGCTGCCGGTACCGATGCGCTCGCCTTCATTGCGGTTGTACATGTAGCTGACGTTCCAGTCCCAGTAACGCGAACCGGTTTCAAAGCTGCCTTCCAGGCCGATGCTGGCGCGCTTGGTGTCCAGGTTGTTCTCGGTCGCACGCGGCATTTCTTCGGTGCGGTGCGAGAACAGCACGTCCTGGCCCCAGTGGTTGAACGCACTGTCCTTGGACAGGGCAGCACGGGAACCGTTGCGCGCCTGTGCGGTGGACACCGAGTAGGGGTAGCCGGCCAGGTGCTTGGTCGACTCGCGCTTGCTGTACAGCGCGTCGGCCACGATGCGCAGGTCATCGGTGATCGAGAAGCCACCGTTGGCGAACACCGAAGTGCGCTCCAGGCCGCTCAGCAGGCTCATGTTGGTCTTGGTGTTGGCACCATCGGCCGGATTGGGCGTGTGGAAATTGCCCTTCTGGCTCGGGTCGCCGCCCGGGCCCACGGTCAGCGACTTGCCGTCGACGGTGACGCTGCCCCACTGCGTGGTCTGGTTCAGTGCCTTGACGTCGTCGGGATGGCGCGGGCCACCCGGGTAACGGCTGAACTCGCGCTCGCTGCCGAGGATCTCGTCTTCCTTGGTGCGCTCGGCCCCAACGCTGAACCAGCCGCGGTCGAAGGTCTTGCCGAAGGTGGCGCTGTAGGAGCGCTTCTGGCCGTCACCTTCACCGTACTGGCCGACGTAGACGCTGGCTTCGCCACCGTCGAAGTTCTTGCGGGTGATGATGTTGACCACACCGGCGATGGCGTCCGAGCCGTACAGCGCGGACGCGCCATCGGTGAGCACTTCCACCCGCTCGACAATCGCGGAGGGAATCGAAGCCAGGTCGGAGTAGCCACCGGCGCTGACGCCCATGCGGCGGCCGTCGATCAGCACCAGGCTGCGCTCCGGGCCGAGGTTGCGCAGGCTGACGTACGTGCCGCCGAAGTCGCGCGAAGAACTCAGCGACGACGAGCGGCTCAGGCTCGGTGCGCCCGCGGCGGTGACGTCCTGCAGGATGTCGGCGACGTTGATGTAACCCTTCTTCTCGATCTCGGCGCGGCTGAGCGCGACGACCGGCTGTGCGGTCTCGACACTGGCCTGGCGGATGCGCGAGCCGGTGATTTCGATGCGATCGAGGTTGGTCGGGGTATCGCCGGCGCTCTGTGCGAAGGCGGGGGTGGTGCAGCTGGCGGCCAGCGCGATGACGATCGCGTTGCGCAGCGGATTGGTTTTCAGGGACATCCGTGAAATCTCGTGTTTCAGGAAAAACAAGCGCCCGTTCTATGGACGCGTGGGGTGCTGCAAACCAACGTGGGGGGGCGATTCTAGAATGTTTCCATTCGTAACTGTTTGCCTCTGCGCTGCGGATGTGCGCGAAAATGAATCGCAACCAACAATCCACAGATGGGATGTGCGCAACGTCACGCGCGTTGCGCTTTCGATGGGCAGAGGCATCGATAGCGGCGTATTTCCCGCAATCTGTAGCCGTGCGCGTGCGCCGGCATCCATCCACGCATGGCGTGGATCTACTGGACGTCCTGGCTCACCACCAAGCGTGGATGACGCGCAAAATAAAAGGGACGGAGCCTTCGCTCCGTCCCCTGCGTGATGCGCAGTCCACCGCTGCGTGATGCTCAGGTTTCTCGCAACGCCGTGGTGATCGGCAAACGGGCCGCGCGCAGCGCCGGGAACAGGCCGCCGACCAGGCCGATGCCCAGCGCCCATTTCAGTCCGGTCCACAGCAGTTCCGGCGACACATGGAACTTGAACACTACCGCGCTGAAGTTGCTGCCTATGGTGGACACGCTGTAGCCATTGAACAGCAGCCACGCCACCGCACACCCCAGAAGGCCACCCAGCAACGCCAGCAGCATGGTCTCCAGCATCACCGCCGTCACCACCGGCAGGCCGCGGAAGCCGATCGCGCGCATGGTGGCGATCTCGCGCGCACGGGTGGCCACGGCCGCGTACATGGTGTTGAGTGCGCCGAACACTGCACCCACCGCCATGATCGTGCCGATCACCTTGCCGAGGATGTCGATCAGCTTGGTCAGCCCGCCGCCCTGCTTGCTGTAGTAGACACGGGTGGTTTCCACGTCCAGTTTCAGGCGCGGGTCGGCGGCGACCGCTGCCTTGAACTGCTCGAAGCCGGCCTTGCCATCGGTACGCACGCTGATCGACTGCCAGGCGCTGCGCTGGTAGGTGGTGGCCAGCGTATCGGCGTCGGTCCACAGCTCCGAATCGTGCGCATCGCCGGTGGCGAACACGCCGACCACGGTCCAGGTCTGGTTGCCCAGGGTCAGCGTCCTGCCCACGTCCATGTCGCGGAACTGGCCCTTGGCACCCTGGCCGACCACGATCTCGCGCAGGCCGGCTGCGAACTTGCGGCCTTCGATGATCTTGACCTTGTCATGCACGGCCCAGGCCTGCGGACCAACGCCGCGGAACTGCGCGTTGACGTCGGTGCCGTCGGACTTCGACACCAGGTTGACCACCTGCGACAGCTCCGGCGACAGCAGCGGCCGGCCTTCGCCATCGCGGCTGATGCCGGGCAGGGTGGACAACGTCGGCACCTGCTCGCGGGTGATCACCGAGTTGGTCTCGGCCTGCGAGCCGCCGCGCAGCACGATGGCGGTGGTGTCGTCGCCGGTGTTGTTGAGCGTGGCCTGGAAGCCTTCGCCCATCGCCAGCATCGCCACCAGCACGCCGACCACGCCGGCGATGCCGACCACGATCACCGAGGACGCGCCCCAGCGCTGCGGCAGGCTGGCCACGCCGATGCGGGTGGCGGCCAGCGCCAACCGTCCGCCACGGGTCAGCAGCAGCCACAGTGCCACCAGCACGGCCACGGCCAGCACGCCGACCCACGGCAGGCTGATCCACAGCACCAGGCCGATCACCAGCAGCAGCACCGTCAGGCCGTTGCCCAGCCATTTCTTGAGTTTGCTCTTGAACATGTCGGTGTCCTCCTCAGCGGCCGGCCAGTGCGTCGACGATCTTCAGGCGCTTGGCACGCAGCGCCGGCAACAACCCGACGATGATGCCGATCACCACGATCAGGCCCAGCCCCATCAGCCAGGTCGGCGTCGGTACGTGTGGCGGCAGCATGCCCATGCTCTTCGGGCCGATCGCCGGCAGGATCAGTGCGGCCAGGCCCATGCCGATCAGGCCGCCCAGGCCGATCAGCAGCACCGACTCCACCATCACCAGGGTCAGCACGGTGCTGTCCTTGAAGCCCAGCGTCTTCAGCGTGGCCAGCTCCGGCACGCGCTCGCGCACCGCCTGCGCCATGGTGTTGCCGGTCAGCAGCAGCAGGGTGAAGAACACCGCGCCCATGATTGAAGTGACGATCATGCCGATGTCGGCGAACTGCTTGACGAAGGCCTGCTGGAACGCCGACTCGGTCTGGGTCTTGGTCTCGTGGTCGGAGTTGGCCGAGATTGCATCAATGGCCTGCGCTACCCGCGAGGAATGATCCGGGTTGTCCAGCGTCACCGTGTACCAGCTCACCTGGTTCTTGATGTAGTCGTTGGATTCATCGAAGTACTTCCAGTTCATCATCAACTGGCGTTCTTCGTTGGCCGCCAGCGCTCGGTCCTTGGAACGGTAGATGCCCTTCAGTTCCAGCGGCCAGTCGTTGCTGCCGCCGCGCGGGAAGATCGTGGCCTGTAACGGGATGGTGTCGCCGATCTTCCAGCCGAACTGCTTGGCCAGCGATTCGCCGACGATGGCGCCGGTGCGGGTCTGCTTCCAGTCCTCCAGCTGGGCCGGATCGATCTGCAGTTCGCGGTAGACATCGAAGTAGTTGGGCGACACCGAGAAGTTCGGGAAGAAGTTCTTTGGATCCTGGTAGATGCCGCCGAACCACATGCCGTAGGCCACGTCGCGCACGCCGGCCACCTGGCGGATCTGGGTTTCCAGGCGGATCGGCAGCGACTGGGTGATCGACAGCCGCGAGGCCACCACCAGGCGGTTGGCGCCTTCCACGCTGCCGCCGGACGAGAACGCCACGCGCACCGAGTCGAGCATGCCGAACAGCAGGAACGCGGCCACCACCGACAGCAGGGTCAACAGGGTGCGCGTGCGGCTGCGGAACAGCTGCGCCCACACCAACGAGAAGTATTTCATCGCCGTGGCCTCCGTCAGTGGGCCAGCGGCGCGTCGGCCAGCTCGCCCTTGTCCAGGTGCACCGTGTGCGTGGCGTACTCGGCGGCCTTCGGGTCATGGGTGACCATGATGATGGTCTTGCCGTGTTCGCGGTTGAGCTGCTGCAGCAGGCCGAGGATCTCCTCGGCGGACTGGCGGTCGAGGTCGCCGGTGGGTTCGTCGCAGATCAGGAAGGTCGGGTCGGAGACGATCGCCCGCGCGATCGCCACGCGCTGCTGCTGGCCGCCGGACAGTTCATTGGGGCGATGGCTGCGGCGGTCGGCCAGGCCGACCAGGGTCAGCGCGATCTCGGCATTGCGGCGGCGCTGCGCGGCATTGAGATGGGTCAGCAGCAGCGGCAGCTCCACGTTCTTCTGCGCGGTCAGCATCGGCATCAGGTTGTAGAACTGGAACACGAAGCCGACGTGGTGGCTGCGCCAGGTCGACAGCTGGCCGCCGCTCATCTGGTCGATGCGCTCGCCTTCGATGCTGATCTCGCCGCCGCTGGGGTTGTCCAGGCCGCCGATCAGGTTGAGCAGGGTGGTCTTGCCCGAGCCGGACGGGCCCATCAGCGCGACGAAGTCGCCGCTGGCGATGTCCAGGTCGATGCCGTGCAGCACCTGCACTTTCTCGGGGCCACGCTGGTAGGTCTTGGTGATGTTGCGCAGTGAAACCAGGGTCGACATGGGTGGTTCTCCACGGAAGGCGGGAAACGGGGAAGCGCACCAGCGGTGGCCGCAGGCGTGCGTCGAGCGGTGTTGCCGGCGGCGCCCATGGGCGCCAGGCCGTTACTGCGCTTGTTTCTGTTGCACCTTGGCGCCATCGCGCAGGGTGTCCGGCGGGTTCACCACCACCGACTCACCCGCGCTGACGCCCTTGAGGATCTGGCGGTCCTTGCCCATCGCCTGGCCGGCCTCGACCGTGCGCTGCTGCACGCGGCTCTGGTCGCCCAGTACGAAGGCCACCGAGGCGCCCTCGCGCTGGACCACCGCGCCAGCCGGCACGCGCACGCCCTGCGGTTTGGCGGCCGCCTGCGGCTGCGCCTGCTCCAGGAAGCTGACCCGCACGCCCATCTCCGGCACGATGCGCGGGTCCTTCACCTTCAGCGCCACGCGCACCTTCACCGTGGCCTTGCCGCGGTCGGCAGTGGGGATGATGGCGATGACCTCGCCCGGAATCTTCCACTCCGGATAGGCGTTGAGCGTGGCTTCCACCGGCATCTTCGGTTGCACGCGGCCGATGAAGGCCTCGCCGACCTCGACTTCGATCTCCAGCGAGTCCATGTCGACAATGGTGCCGATGCCGGTACGGGTGAAACCACCGCCCGCCGACAGCGGCGAAACGATTTCGCCCGGCTGCGCGGCCTTGGCGGTGACCACGCCGGAGAACGGCGCGCGCACGATGTTGTTGTCCACGCCCAGATCGGCAATGGCCAGCTGGTCGTTGGCGACCTTGACGTTGCGCTGGGCCGTTTCCAGCTGCGCACGCAGGCTGTCACGCTGGGCCACGGCCTGGTCGTACTGCGAACGTGACACCAGTTGCTGGCCGACCAGCGCCTGCAGGCGGCTGGCTTCGGCGGCGGCCTGCTTCTGCTGTGCCTCCAGCCCGGCCACCTGGCTGCGCGCGGCCTGCAACTGCGAGGCATACAGGCTGCGCTGCGCATCGGCATCGATCGGATCCAGGGTGGCCATCACCTGGCCGGCTTCGACCCGCATGCCTTCCTCGATCATCACCTCGCGCACCTTGCCGGTGATCTTGGCCGAGACCGTGGCCATGCGCCGGGCGACCACGTAGCCACTGGCATCGAGCACCGAACTGCTGGCGCTGCCCTGCTGGATGGCCACTGCGGGCGCGGTTTCCACTTCCACGGCCGGCGCGCGGCCGAGCAGGAAGGCCACGGCAGCGGCGATCAGCAGCACGACCACGATGATCGCGATCCACAGCCAACGACGGCCACCGCCATTGCTGCCACCACCGGAGGCGGGCGGCGGCGACTTGCGGTCGATACGGAGTTCCTTCAACAGCTCGGCAGAAGCGTTCATTCGTTCCATCACAGGCGTTCGGGCGGGTGTGGCCGGAAGCGCGGACGGCGGCGGTTCCGGCGGTGGAGCGTGCGGCACAGCATGAAGGCAGGCACAGCGATGACGGCAGTGACAGCTGTCATCCGATGACACTGACGGCGGCAACTGCGAAATGTGACCACGGCGGCACAGGATGGCAACGTCCCCGCTACCGGTACCGCCCATGGATCCGATCGCCCCGTCGCTGGCTCGCCTGCAGCAGGTGCAGGTGCGCTACCGCGACCATACCGCCCTGCAGGGCATCGACCTGCAGGTCCGCGCTGGCCAGGTGCTGGCATTGCTGGGCCGCAACGGTGCCGGCAAGAGTACCGCGATCAGCGTGCTGTTGGGCCTGCGCCGCGCCGATGCCGGTCAGGTCGAGCTGCTCGGCGGTGACCCGCAGCAGCGCAGCAGCCGCCTCGGCCTGGGTGTGATGCTGCAGAGCACCAGCCTGCCACCAATGCTGCAGGTGGACGAACTGGTGGCGCAGGCGAGCGCCTGCTATCCGGACCCGATGCCGTTGCAGGAGGTGCTGCAGCGCGCAGGCCTGCAGGCACTGGCAGGCCGTCGCTACGGTCAGCTGTCCGGTGGCCAGCAGCGCGCGGTGCAGTTCGCCATCGCGCTGTGTGGCCGCCCGCGCGTGCTGTTCCTGGACGAGCCCACCACCGGCCTGGACATCCAGGCGCGGCAGGCGATGTGGCAGGCAATCCGGCAGCTGGTGGCCGAAGGCTGCGGCGTGCTGCTGACC
This sequence comes from Stenotrophomonas sp. YJH_SMC_21, assembly GCF_059369555.1. Classification (NCBI taxonomy): domain Bacteria; kingdom Pseudomonadati; phylum Pseudomonadota; class Gammaproteobacteria; order Lysobacterales; family Lysobacteraceae; genus Stenotrophomonas; species Stenotrophomonas sp. YJH_SMC_21. Next base: position 49,479 of record NZ_JCAFSU010000008.1, on the reverse strand, counting down.
ACCCACTATCTGGAAGAGGCCGAAGCGCTGGCGCAGCAGGTGCTGGTGCTGGAGCAGGGCCGGGTGCTGGCCGACGCACCGTTGAGCGAGCTGCGCCTGGCCGATCGGCCGCGCCGCATCCGCTGCCGCAGCGTGTTGACTGTTGAAGATGTACAGCAGTGGCCGGGCGTGCAGCAGGTGCAGCGTGATGGCGAGCACCTGCAGTTGATGGCAAGCCCGGCCGAGCCGGTGGTGGCGCGCCTGCTGGCCGCCGATGCACAGCTGCGTGAGCTGGAAGTACAGGGCGCGGCACTGGCCGACGCTTTCCTCGACATGACCCGGGAGGCCGCATGAACACGATGACCCGTACCGGCACTACACCCGCGCCGGTATCGGCGTGGCGCCAGGCCTTGCGCCCGTACGGCGCTGAACTGGTGGCCGAGCTGCGCCGCGCCTGGCGTACACCCGCCTTCGCGGTGCCTTCGCTGCTGTTCCCGGTGCTGTTCTACCTGTTGTTCGGCGTGCTGTTGGGCCGCGGCCATGCACCGCTCTACCTGCTGGCCACCTACTGCGTGTTCGGTGCGATGGCCCCGGCCCTGTTCGGCTTCGGCGTGCAGCTGGCGCTGGACCGTGAAGGCGGCCTGCTGACCCTCAAGCGAGCGCTGCCGATGCCGGCGGCGGCACCGTTGCTGGCGCGACTGGCGATGGCCGTGATGTTCGCGTTGCTGGTAGCCGCCCTGTTGATCGGGGTGGCGCGCGCGCTGGGTGGCGTGCAGCTGCAGGCAGTGCAGATGCTGCAGCTGCTGGCGGTGGCGGGCCTGGCAGCGCTGCCGCTGGGGGCGATCGGCCTGCTGATCGGCAGTCATGTCAGTGCCGGCGCGGCGCCGGCGATGGTCAACCTGGTCTACCTGCCGCTGGCCCTGCTGTCGGGCCTGTGGCTGCCGTTGTCGGCGCTGCCCAAGGTGTTCTCGATGATGGCACCGCTGTGGCCAACCTGGCATCTGGCGCAGCTGGCGCTGCCGGTGGTCGGGCTGCCGTCGGTGGGCAGCATGGCTGGCCACCTGCTGGTGCTGCTGGCGGTCACGGTGGTGGCGCTGCTGTTGGCACGGCGTCGCCTGCGCCGGATCGGCTGAACTGGCATGATCGGCAGCGATCATTCCTGCCTGGATTCTTCCGTGTCGTCGAGCTGGCTTGCGTCCCTGCTGCGCCCCGCGCCGGACTCGGCGGTGGCCGACCTGCTGCGGCGTGGCAAGTCGCCCTGGAGCGGTGCGATCCACCTGCTGTGGTCGGTCTGGATCTTCCTCACCCCGGTGCTTGGCAATGGCTTCACGGTGCGCTGGCTGCTGCTGACCGTGGCCAGCTATCCGCTGTTCCTGCTGCTCTATGCGAAGGTGATGCTGGCGCCACGGCACCACGCATGGCGCTATGCGCTGGGCATGATCCTGATGGCCCTGGTGCTGCTGCCGTGGTATCCGTCGGGACTGAGCTACTTCGTGTTCGGTTGCGTGATGATCCGCATGAGCAGCCGTGGCGGCTGGTGGGTGTACCTGTTGCAGCTCACCGGCCTGAACCTGTTGTTCTGCGGCGCTGCGCTCTACGTCGGCTATCCGTGGCAAGCCATGGTGTGGATGCCGGCCGTGTCGTTCATCGTCGGCCTGGTGGTGAACGTGGAGGCCTTGAGCCATCAACGGGACGTTGCCCTGCAGCTGTCCCAGGACGAGGTGCGGCGGCTGGCCACTACCGCCGAGCGCGAGCGCATCGGCCGCGATCTGCATGACCTGCTGGGCCACACGCTGTCGCTGATCACGCTGAAGCTGGAACTGGCGCGCAAGCTGTACGACCGTGATGGCGCGCGCGCGCGGCAGGAGATCGGCGAAGCCGAAGCGATCGCCCGCGAGGCGCTGGCCCAGGTGCGCAGTGCGGTGACCGGCATCCGCGCCAGCGACCTGGCCGGCGAGCTGGCCTCGGCGCGCCTGCTGCTGGAATGCCAGCAGGTACACCTGCAGTACACACCGCCGCCGCCGATGCCGGTCGACGTGGAACGTGGGCTGGCGCTGGTGCTGCGCGAGGCTGCGACCAACATCGTGCGCCACGCGCAGGCGACCCGGGTGCAGGTGGATTTCATGCTTGAGGAACGACAGTTGGTGATGCAGATACGCGATGACGGCCGCGGTGGCGTACAGGCCGAGGGCAACGGATTGTGTGGCATGCGCGAACGGGCGATGGCGCTGGGCGGCCAGTTGTCACTGCAGTCGCCGCGCGGAGAAGGCACGGTAGTGACCGTGCGCGTGCCACTGGTGGCCGCGACCACGGCGCTGTCGCCAGCGTCATTGGCGCAGGATGGTGCCGCATGATCCGCATCCTGCTGGCCGAAGACCAGGCGATGGTGCGCGGTGCATTGTCGGCGCTGCTGGGCCTGGAGCCGGACATCGAGGTGCTGGGCAGCGCTGCTGACGGCGAGGCGGCGTGGCGCATGCTGCAGCAGCTGCAGCCGGACATTCTGGTCACTGACATCGAAATGCCTGGCCTGTCCGGGCTGGAACTGGCCCAGCGCATCGCCCGCCACGAGCTGCCGATCAAGGTCGTGATCGTGACCACCTTCGCCCGTGCCGGCTTCCTGCGCCGCGCGCTGGAAGCGGGCGTGCTGGGCTACCTGCTGAAGGACGCACCGGCCGAGAACCTTGCCGATGCCCTGCGCAAGGTGAAGCAGGGCATCCGCGCGATCGACCCGCAGCTGGCGCTGGATGCGTGGTCGCAGGCCGACCCGCTGACCGACCGCGAACGCCGCGTGCTGCGGCTGGCGGGCGAGGGCCGTACCGCCAGCGAGATTGCCGAGCAGCTGGGGTTGTCGCATGGCACGGTGCGCAATTACCTGTCCGAGTGCATCGGCAAGCTGGGCGTGGCCAACCGGATCGAGGCGTACCGGCTGGCGCGGCAGAAGGGATGGTTGTAGGGGCGTGCGCCGACGCACTGGTAGCGCCGGGCGCTGCCCGGCGGATTGTTACCGCGCCTGCGGAGAGGTGTCACTTTCTTTGCTCGTGCAAAGAAAGTAACCAAAGAAACACGCCGCCAGAGCGCGAGCCGTCGCTACGCGACGGTTCCCTGCGCTTCTCGGGGAATCAGGGGACGGCGCCGAACTCGCTTCGCTCAAACACCGGCGCCTCTACGCCCCTGATTCCCCTGCGATGCTCGGCTCGCTAGAAGGCGGACCCAACGTCAAAAGCCACAGCTGCACCCAGTAGATCCACGCCATGCGTGGATGCTGTTGCTCTTGATCTTGACCTTCCAGTCCGCCTTCAAGCGAGCCGAGCACCGGAGGTCCGGCGAGGGCGAAGAGGTGCGGGTGTCTGAGCGCAGCGAGTTCCCGCGCCGTCCCTCGACGGGCCGAGGAGCGCAGGGTACCGGCGTGCGAAGCACGTCGGCTCGCGGCCGGCGGAGCGTTTCTTTGGTTACTTTCTTTGCGCGCAAAGAAAGTGACACCCCTCCGCAGTCGCGGAAACAATCCGCCGGGAACACCCGGCGACCCCCATCAATCCTTCCCGCGCGCCATCGCCTGGAACACGCCATCCCGCCGCACCCACAAATGGAACAGCGCCGCCCCCACATGCATCAGCACCGTGGCGAACAACACATACGCCAGCAGGCTGTGCGCATTGCGCAGCGCGGCATACAACGCCGGGGTGTGCGGCACGATCGGCGGCAGGTGCAGGCCGCCCCACAGCACGATCGGGTAACCGCCGGCCGACAGCATCGCCCAGCCGATCAACGGCATCGCCAGCATCAGCGCATACAGCATCCAGTGCGAGGCCTTGGCCGCCATCACCTGCCACACCGGCAGGTCGGCCGGCAGTGGCGGCGGGCGGTGGCGCAGGCGGTTGTACAGGCGCAGCAGCACCAGCAGCAGGATCGCGATGCCCAGTGGTCGGTGCAGGTCGATCAGCAGTGGCCGCAGGTGCAGCGAGGCGACCATGGTCACGCCGATGAACAGCATGGCGATGATCATCAGCGCCATGGTCCAGTGCAGCACCCGCGCCAGCAGGTTGAAGTGGCCGTTATGGGTGTTCATCGCGCGGCCTCCTTCGGTTGCTCGACGTTGCCGCTGGCGCGCTCGCGCTCGCGGCGGTTGAAGGACTGCGAATACACCGCCGAGCGGGCCGCCAGGATCGGATCGTCACTGCCGCGCACGCCGCTGGGCAGAATCAGCGGATCGAAGTTGATCTGGCCGCACGCGCCTTTTTCCTGCGACTGCATGCGGTCCAGGCTGAGTACGCCGGCCACCACCTGATCACGCGACTCGGGCCACGGCACCGATGGATCATCGATGGCATCGCCGGGCGCGGCGGTAGTGACGACCAGGTTCCAGCGCACCGGGCCGCTGGCCAGGCGCTGCTGCAGTTCCTGGCTGAGGAAATCGACACTGGCCTGCTTGCGCGTTTCCGCATCCATCTCCACCACCGGCGCCTGCGGCTGCCAGCGCCAGCGCACCGCACGCTTCTGGCCCTGCGCGTTGGTGAACCAGAAGCTGTTGACGCTGTTGAAGGTGGTGTCGGCCCAGCTGCTGGTCCACGGCGCCGTCTTGGCCCACTGCTGGAACGCCTGTGCGCTGGGGTATTTCGCCAGCACCGCGGCCATCTTCTGCGGGTCGGGCTTGCCGGTGGTCGGGTCGGGAATGGAGGCGCGCGTCTGCTCGTAGAACGCCTCGGCATCGGGCACGGCGAAGAACGGGAAGCTGTTCATCGCCATGCGCCATTCCTGGCCATCATCGCTGACCATCTGCACCGCCAGGCTGCGTACGCGCGCGGTGTTGTCGGCACCGTAGGGATCACCACCGCCGATCGACAGGCGGCCCATCACCGGCACGCGGCGCTGCGAGAACACCCGTGCACTGGACAGGGTAGGGGCCTGTGCACTGGGTTCGAACCAGCCGCTCACGCAGATGCCCTTGCTGTGCGCCCGGCGGAACCCGGGATGTGCCGGGCCGGTGGCTTCGATGGTGTCGGTGAAGCGCTGCGCGGTCAGGCGGCCGCCAATCCAGCCGGCCAGCCAGGCGAAGGCCAGCGCGACCGCACCCAGAATGAGTGCGATCAGTGCGATCCAGAGCAGGGGTGAATGCTTGCGTGGCGCGCCAGGCGTCTGGCCAGCGCGGGTGTAGCGGAAGAGCGACATGGCCGGAGTCCTGCCTTCACGGAGCGTGTGGGTGGTCGACCCACACATCCTCGCAGAACCCGGCCGGGGCCGAAATTCAATTTTTCGTCAGATTTTCCGGGGACGGGGTGCCGACCAACGGTCGGCACCCACCCGATCAGCTGTAGCGCTGCTTCAGCATCGCCCACGCCGAGCGCAGCGCCAGCGCTTCGCCACCGGCCGGACGGCCCGGGCGCTCGCCGTCGTTCCAGGCATACACGTCCAGATGCGCCCAGCGCTGGCCGTCTTCCAGGAAGCGTTCCAGGTACAGCGCGGCGGTAACCGAGCCGGCCATGCGCGAACCGGCGTTCGCCAGGTCGGCGATGCCGCTGCTCAGGTAGCGCAGGTAGGGGCGCCACAGCGGCATGTGCCAGACCGGGTCGCGGGTCGCGTCACCGGCCTGCAGCCACTGCTGGGCCACCGTGTCGTCGTTGCTGAACAGCGCCGGCAGGTCCGGGCCCAGGGCGATGCGCGCGGCACCGGTGAGGGTGGCGAAGTCCAGCACCAGGTCCGGTTTCTGCTCACCGGCGAAGGTCAATGCGTCGCACAGGATCACGCGGCCCTCGGCGTCGGTGTTGTCGATCTCCACGCTCAGGCCCTTGCGGGTGGCGATGACCTCGCCCGGACGGAACGCATCGGGGCCGATCGCGTTTTCCACTGCCGGCACCAGCAGGGTCAGGCGCACCGGCAGCCCGCGCGCCATCACCAGGCCGGCCAGGGCCAGTGCGTGCGCGGCGCCGCCCATGTCCTTCTTCATGTTGCGCATGCCGTCGGCCGGCTTGATGTCCAGCCCGCCGGTATCGAAGCACACGCCCTTGCCCACCAGCACCAGCGCCGGGTCGGTTTCCCTGCCCCAGCGCAGCACGACCAGGCGCGGCGCACGATGCGAAGCGCGGCCCACGGCGTGGATGGCCGGGAAATTCTGCTTCAGCAGTTCGTCGCCGGTAATCGCCTCGACCTGCGCACCATGTGCATCGGCCAGCGCGCGCGCGGCGTCTTCCAGCTGCTGCGGGCCCATGTCTTCGGTCGGGGTGTTGACCCAGTCGCGCACGCGCAGGCTGGCGGCGATCAGGTCGGCCACTTCGCCGGTCGGCGAGGCCACCAGCTGCGCCGGTGCGCGGTTGCGCTTGCGATAGCGGTCAAAGCGGTAGCTGCCCAGGCCCCAGCCCAGCTGCAGCAGCGCCAGTTCGGCGGCCGGCAGTTCATTGGCCAGCTGCCAGACGCTGCCTTCCGGCAGCGCGTGCGGCGCATGCGCATAGCTGTAGGCATCGGCACGATCACCCACGCCCATCAAGGCACCGGCCAGGCCATCGGCGCCCGGCAGCAGTGCCACGCTGTGGGCGCCGGCGTTGAAGCCCTGCGATGCCAACCACGCCTGGGTGGCAGCCGGCTGGCTGTCCTTCCAGGCGGCGAACTGCTCGCGGTCCAGCACGTACAACGGCAGCGCCGCAGCGGTGTCGGCGGTGAAACCAGTGATCTCGCTCATGCGTCAGGTACTCCGGGGTGCGGCGGCGTCGAGGTTGGCATCCAACCAGTCGGCCAGGCCGGTAAGGGTGTCGAACTGCAGGTCCGGCTGCAGCTGCGGATGGGTCCAGGAGGCTGCGTCGCGGTTGATCCAGCAGCCGCGCAGGCCGGCGGCAATCGCCCCGGCCACGTCCATGTCGGCATGATCGCCGACGTGCAGCACCTGTGCCGGTGCCACACCCAGGCGGGTGCACGCGGCATGGAAGATGCTGGCTTCGGGCTTGGCCGCGCCGTGTTCGCGCGAACCCAGCTGGAAGGCGAAATGATGGGCCAGGCCGATCCGCTCCAGGTCTGCGTTGCCGTTGCTCAGCGCCGCCACCGGTACCCGTGCGGCAATGCGCGCCAGCGCGTCGATCGCATCGGGATAGCACTCCACCTGGTTGCGCGCGGCGTAGAACACTTCATACGCAGGCTCCAGCAGATCGAGGCTTGCACCGCTGGTGTGCAGTGCTTCGTGCAGGGTCAGCCGGCGCAGCGCACTCAGGTCGTGGTGGAGGTGCGGATGGGCGTGGTACAGCCGCTCGCGCAGTTCGCGCATCGCCTCCACCGGATACATCGCGGCGGTAGCGGGGCTGTGTTCGCACATCCAGGCGTGCAGGACCTGTTCGATGCGGGCGCCGATCGGAGCGAACGGCCACAGCGTGTCGTCAAGGTCGAGGGTGATGGCTTGGACGGGGAAATTCACCCCGCCATTCTACCCCTGCCCGCGCGGGCTTTCATGCGACGCGGCGGGCGGGTGGGCACTGTGGCTGGGCCGGGTCAGCGCAGGTTGTACGAGCAGGCGATGGTGGTCTGGCCGTCGAACTGCTGCACGTCCAGGTTGTGCCGCCCAACTTCCTTCGTGTAGGTGCCTGCTACCGGGTCGGACATCTTCGCCAGTGCCGCGACCTGTTCCACACTGGCCGAGCTGAAGTACGCGGTGAAACTGTCGATGCCATCCTCGCCGCTGTCGCCGTCATAGGACTGCAGCCGGTTCACGGGCTGGCCCAGCACCATCAAGGGCGTGGTCAGCCGGAACTCGCCGCTGGATTCGCCGTCCTGCACCCTTGCCGGGGCCGGTGTCAGCATCCGGGCCATGGCGTCGAACTGTATGGGCGTGAGGTGCCGCTTGCAGGTAACCGCCTCAGCAAGCTGGGTGCGCGCCTGATCGGCAGTCGGCGGTGTCGCGGCGAACGCGGGAGCGGCAATGCAGGCCAAGGCAAGGCAACGCGTGGCGAGAGAGTTCATCCGAGCGGATCCATCCGGGTAGGGCGCCATAGTCTGCCACTTCGTCCCTGTTTCTGGTTCCGCCACCTGCGTCCATCCGTTGTTGATGCCGTCACTCCAGCAGGCGTGCCCAGCCCTGCATGCCATCCAGGCGTGCCAGCACCAGCTTGATGCACACCAGCAGCGGCACCGCCAGCAGCAGCCCGATCATGCCCCAGGCCCAGCCGAACACCATCAGCGCCAGGATCAGCACCAGCGGCGACAGCTTCATCCGACGGCCCAGCACGATCGGGGTCACCATCTGCCCTTCCAGGGTGTGCAGGCCCAGGTAGGCGGCCGCTGGCAGCAGGGGCTGCAGCGGGTCGCGGAACTCGACGAAGCCCATCAACAGCATCAGCGCCACGCCGATCAGCGGACCCACATACGGCGCAAAATTCAGCAGCGCGGCCACCGTGCCCCACAGCAGCGCTTCCTGCAGGCCGATACCGAGCAGCATCAGCACGCCGGCGAACACCAGCCCGACCAGAGTGTTGATCACGCTGATGGTCAGCACGTAACGCGAGACCTCGCGTTCGATCGAACGCAGGATGTCCGTAGTGAAGCGCTGCTGCTGGCGGTTGGGGAACAGGGCGATCGCCGCGCGCTGCAGGCTCTGCCCGTAGATCATGAAGAACAGCGTCAGCAGCACGACGGCCAACACCGAGGCAGCCAGCCGCGGTGCACGGGTCAGCATGCGGTACGGGTCGTCCAGCTGGGTACGGATCACCTGCACCTTGTGGTTGCTGTCACCACCGGCCACACGGGCGAAGTTTTCCGCCGCCTGGTTGGCCTGCTGCACCGGCTTGGTCAGGTCCTGCACCTGGCGGGCGACCTTGCGCAGCTGCTGTGGGGCTTCCTGCGCCCATTCCATCGCCGGGCCGATCAGCTGCACGGCGAGCGAACCGGTCACGCCCAGGCCGGCGCCGAGGATCAACAGTGCGCCCAGCGCGCGCGGAATCCACAGCTTCTGCAGCAGGCGCAGGATCGGGTTGCCGACCAGGGCGAAGAACATCGCCAGCAGCACCGGCAGGATGATGTCCTGCGCGGCCCACAGCGTGTAGCCCACCGCCAGGGTCGCCAGCACCACCAGCGACATGGGCCCGCGCGGGCGCGACGGTGGTGGCAGCGCGGCCTCTGGCTCGTCGGGGCCGGCCGGTGGCGGGGACAGGAGGGACTCGCTCATCGACGCATCAACCGGAAAGGGGAGCGCATTATCCGCCGGCCGCGATCGGCGCGGCGGATTCCATGGATCAACGTTCGGACAGCTCGGTGGCCGCTTCGGCCGGACGCGGTCCGCGCAGGTCCGGTTCTGGCTCCGGCACGGAGCGTGGCGCCGGTGCCGGCCGTGCTCCGGCAGCGGAGGCCGCTGCCTGTGCCTGCTCGCTGGCATCGTCGGCTTCTTCGGCCGCATCGTCGGCGGTGGCCGCGGCCTGCGCCGCCATCGCCGTGGCGAACGCCGCCTGCGCACTGGCGAACAGGTTCGAGACCGAACCGACCATCTGCAGCCAGCGGGCACCGTTGACCTTGCCCGGCACCTCCAGCTTGCCGGCGATGAAGCCACCGGCCAGGCCGACCACCACGATGCGCAACGGCGACCAGCCCTGTCGCCATACCTGGCCGAGGGTGGACCAGTGGTCCTGTGTCTCGCCCAGACGCACGGTCACCACTTGTTCGCAGCGCTTTACCCGCCGCTGCAGCGCGCCGAACTTCATGGCTTGCCCTCGGGCAGCTGCACGCCGGCATCAGGGTCGTCTTCGCTGGGTTCGTCAAACAGGCCCAGGCGTGACAGCTGACGCCGGGTGGCGTGCATGCCGGTGTGGTGGAAGAAGTAGGACACCCGCCAGATCGCATAGCCGGTGACGGCCAGGCTCAGCAGCGAGGTGATCAGCAGGGCCTGCAGCCAACTCAGGCCCCAGCTCTGCAGCAGCGCGATGAGGGTGGCGGCCATCAGCAGCCACGCCGATGCACCAAACACGATCGCCACGCCGGCCCAGGCCAGCGCACGACCGAATGCGCTGCGCGCCAGCGCGAAGTCGGCCGAGGCCAGCCGGCGCAGTGAACGCAGCGTGTGCTTGGCCGAATCGGCAGCGGCACGACCGGCCGCGCCGACCTGGCGGATGCTCTCATCCAGCGGCGGGGTGGCCGCCGGATCAGGCGCTTGCGTGTTGTCTTCGCTCACGCTGCGGCTTACTTGTCGCTGCTGCCGCGGGCCAGCTTGGCGATGATCCAGCCGGCTGCGAAGGCAACGCCGAACGAGGCCAGCGGACGTTCGCGGATCAGTTCGGCGGCGCTGTCGATCAGGTCCTTGCCCTTGTCCATCAGCGCATCGACCTGTTCCTTGGCGGCGGCACCGCCGAACTCGGCGGCGGCCAGGCCGGACAGTGCACTGTCGGACAATTCAGCCTTGACGTTGGCCTTGCCGATGCGAAGCTCGTCGGTCGCTGCACCGGTTGCACCCTTGATCGCACCGCCGGCGGCCGTAGCGGCCTGCTTCAGGTGGGAACCGGCTTCACCCAGGTGTTCCTTCAGGTTCTCGGTATTGGTGGGGCTCATCGAATCACTCCTGTTGCGATGGGGGAACGGGAGTCGGCGGTGCCGACCTGGACTGACAGCAATAGCATTGCCGGGGTATAGGGGGTGTTACGGCAGGGCGATCAGCGCATCACGAGCTGGCCCTGCTGCTGGCCATTGTTGCGCAGCACGCGCAGCACCAGCGTCGGCGGGCGCTGCTGGAAGTTGGCGCGCCAGCTGGCCAGGTCGGCGAATTCACCGACGGTGGCATCGGTGATGATGTCGCCCTGCTGCAGGCCGTTGCTGGCGGCGCGGCTGCCGCGCTTGACCTCGCTGACCAGCACGCCGCTGGCGCCTGACTGGCGCAGCGACTCGGGCAGGTCGACGAAGGTGGCCCCGCCCAGGCGCGGGTCCAGGCTGTCGCCGGTGACCGCGCGTGCCTGTTCCTTCAGCGTCGCCTTGATCTGCAGCGGCTTGCCTTCGCGGCGTACGTCCAGCGTCATCGGGCTGCCGACCGCCGCCAGGCCTTCCACGTTGTGCAGGGCTTCGGCGCTGTCCACGCGCTGGCCATTGGCCGACACCACCACGTCGCCCGGCTTCAGGCCGGCGGCGGCCGCCGCCGAACCGGCCAGCACGCGGGTGATCAGCGCACCGCGGGTTTCGCCCAGGCCCAGGCCCTGCGCGATCTGCGCGGTCAGGTTCTGGCTTTCCACGCCCAGCGTGCCGCGCACCACCACGCCGTGCTTGACCAGCTGGTCGACCACGCTGCGCGCCAGGTTCGAGGGAATCGCCAGGCCCAGGCCGATGTTGCCGGCCATGCTGCCCTGCGGGTTGAAGCTGGCAGTGTTGATGCCGACCAGCTGGCCCTGCAGGTCGACCAGCGCGCCACCCGAGTTGCCCGGGTTGATCGACGCGTCGGTCTGGATGAAGTTCTGGTAGCCCAGCCCGCGGATGCCGCTGCGGCCCACCGCCGAGACGATGCCCGAAGTGACCGTCTGGCTGAAGCCGAACGGATTGCCGATGGCCACCACGAAGTCGCCCACCCGCAGCTGGTCGCTGTTGCCGAGCTTGATGTCGGTCAGGTTCTGCGCCGGAATACGGATCAGCGCGATGTCGGTATCGCGGTCCGAGCCGAGGAATTCGGCCTTGACCGTGCGCCCGTCGGCCAGTGTCACCTGTACGTCATCGGCGTTGTCGATGACATGGTGGTTGGTCAGCACCAGGCCCTCCCTGGCGTCGATGATCACGCCCGAGCCCAGCGATTCGTTGATGCGTTCCTGCGGGATGTCCGGGAACAGGCGGCGGAAGAACGGGTCGTTGAAGAAGGGATTGCGTACGCGCACCACCTGCTTGGTGTTGACGCTGACCACGGCCGGCATCGCCTTCTCCAGCATCGGTGCCAGTGACGGAACCTGCTGCCCGGCCACTGCGGCTGGCAGTGCCGCCATGGTCGGCACCACCGCTGGAAGCGGAGCGGCATCGGCACGGTTGTCCAGGTGGGCGTTGATGCCGGTGGCAACGAAGCCACCGAAGGCGGCGGCGATTGCGAGCGTGAGCAGGGTAGGTAGCGGTCGCATGGGAGTCGGTTCGCTGGCGGGAATGGGGGCGGTTCGGCTCTACGGTAAAACAAGCTGAATGAGTGTGTCGCGATCTGGATAAATGCGCCATGAAAACCGCGCGCCGGGAACGCGGATCGCGACGACCAGTGCTGGGGCGGTGACGACAGCGGCGGCGGCGCCCGGCAGTGTACGGACGTCAGCCGCAGGTCGCGCGGATACAGGACGATACTTGCGCAGTTCTGCGCATCCCGGTGCCGCGACGCGCCATATTGCATGCCTTCCGAGGCATCCGGGCGGGAGCACACAACCAATGCCTGTCACGACGCGGATCATGCGGCGCAGCACTGAAAAAAAGGGGTTTCCTGTAAACACGGTGTGCCTGCAGGGATGGTCGACTACACCATCGCCGTCGCAGCAGATGCGATTGGTGGCGCATGCCCCGTTCCACGATCGTCAATGTCGGTATAGCATCGCCCCGTTTTGATACTTAAGGCCCCCAGGAGGGCAACATGAGCAACGGTAATGGTGTGTCGGTCGTGACCGACGCTGTCGAGAACGTCAAAGAAACCGCCACCAACGTTGGCGAGACCATCGCCCACGCTGCCGAAGACGCAGTGAAGTCGGTCAAGAAGACCGTCAAGCGCGCCACCAAGGCTGCCGGTACCCGCGTTGCCAAGGCCAAGAAGGCCGTGGCCAAGGTCGAGAAGACCGTTGCCAAGAAGGCCGAAAAGGCTGCCAAGTCGGTCGGCAAGACTGTTGCCAACGCCAAGAAGAAGCTGGAAGCGGCCAAGAAGAACGCCAAGGCCGAAGCCGCTGCCCTGAAGAAGGAAGTGGCCAAGAAGAAGGCCGCTGCAGGCAAGGCTGTGACCAAGAAGGCCGCCGCTGCCAAGAAGACCACCAAGGCCGCCACCAAGGCTGCCGGCAAGAAGGTCGCCACCGTGAAGAAGGCTGCCACCAAGAAGGCCGCCGTCGCCAAGAAGACCGTTGCCAAGAAGACCGCGGCCGCCAAGAAGGTGGTCGGCAAGAAGGTCGCCACCGCCAAGAAGGCTGTGGCCAAGAAGACCGTCGCCGCCAAGAAGGTTGCTGGCAAGAAGGCCGTGGCTGCGAAGAAGGTTGTCGGCAAGAAGGTTGCCGCCACCAGGAAGGTCGCCACCAAGAAGACCGCCGCGGCCAAGAAGGTTGTCGGCAAGAAGGCTGCCGTCGCCAAGAAGGCCGTCGGCAAGAAGACCGCTGCTGCCAGGAAGGTTGTCGGCAAGAAGACCGCCGTTGCCAAGAAGGCAGTTGGCAAGAAGGTTGCCGCTACCCGCAAGACGGTTGCCAAGAAGGCTGCCCCGCTGAAGAAGGTCGCCGCCAAGAAGGCTCCGGCCAAGAAGGCCGTGCGCAAGACCGCCAAGCGCAAGTAATCGCGCCGTGACCAAAGGCCCTGCCACCCACCGGGTGGTGGGGCCTTTCGCGTTTCCGGGACACTGTCCGGGGCAAGATGCAGGTTCTTTCCGCTGGAGCCCCGGGCATGCGCGGTATCGACTTCAGTTCCTGGCAGGGCGTGCTGTCCACCTTGGCCGGCCTGGTCCTGATCACCCTGCTGGGCGTGGGCATCCGCCTGCTGGTGATGCAGACCCTGCAACAGCGCCGCGAGCGCGAGAACCGGCAGATCAACGAACGGCTGCGCACGCTGATGGCGGCCTACAAGACCCTGGGCGGTTCGTTCACCGGCGAACTGGGCGTGGATCCCAGCCATCGCCGCGACCTGCGCCAGCGCGAAGATGCCGAAGGCATCGCCGAACCCCGCTCGGATCGCGCGCGCCGCATCCGCGATGCCGTTGAAGCGGCGCTGTCGGACATCCTGCTGCTGGGCACCGACGAACAGGTGCGGTTGGCTGCGCGCGCTGCCAACGATCTTGCACAGGGGCGACCGGTGCATACCCACGAACTGGTGGTCTCGCTGCGCGACTTCGTGCGCGAAGCGCTGGACCTGGCGCCGATTCCGGCCGACCTGCAGATACCGCCGCAGGGGCCGACCCGGCCGGGCGGTGCCAGTGGCAAGGGCCGCAACGACGGCGATGCCAAGGGCGGTCGTGCGGGTGGAGGCGGCGGTGGCGGAATGGGGGCCGGCATGGGCGGTGTGGGCCTCGGCGCCGGCGCCGCACTGGGCGCCGGCCATGCCTCCGCCAGCGATGAAACGGACGCGCGCTGAGCACGTCCGCCCGGTTCAGCGGGTCAGTTCGTAGATCGGCACGAAGCCACCGTAGATCATCCGCGCGCCGTCGAACGGCATCGGATTCGTCGCCGGATCAAACCTTGGGTCTTCCATCATCTTCTTCATGCCGGCGTCGCGGGTCGGCTTGTCCGGCCATTCGATCCAGGAAAACACCACCGTCTCGTCCGGCGTGGCTTTCACCGCGCCGAAAAAGTCGGTGGTCTTGCCGTGCGGCACGTCGTCACCCCAGCACTCGACCACGCGCAGCGCGCCGTACTCGATGAAAACGGGATCCCCTGTGCGTGCATGGGCGAGGAACTTCTCTTTGTTGGCGGTGGGCACCGCCAGGACGAAACCATCGATGTAGCTCATTGCCTGCCTCCGGATGGACCGTGCCGCATGCACGGCCTTCAAGTACACGACGAACCAGGGCGTCGGGGATCGACATCCTCTGGCCGCCCGTTCAGCCCGGGCCACCGGGCAGTGGTGCCAGCACCGTATCCGGTGGCTGCTGGCCGGCCAGGTGGCGCACGAAGTAGTCCCACATGCGGTGCGTGTAGGTGGCGTCGTTGCGGAACAGCTCGTGGTCCTGCCGGGCCAGGTACAGCAGGTCGTAGCGGCGCTGGGCCTTGTTCAAGGCGGCGGCCAGCTGCAGGGTCAGCGCCGGCGGTGCGTTTTCGTCCAGCTCGCCATAGACCAGCATCAGATGCCCGCGCAGGTTGTCGGCCAGCGCTGCGTTGTCGAGCCCGGCAAAGGGCGCCGGCACGCCATCGGTCATGGCCGTGGCTGGCAGCACGCCACCGAACAGCCGGTCCATGCCGTGCAGGGCGCCGCCGTACATGCCCTGGAAATTGTGACTGCCGGCCGAGGCCACGCCCACCTTGTAGAACGCCGGGTAGCGCAGCAATGCCCGCGCCGCGCTGTAACCGCCGAACGAATGCCCGTAGATGCCGACCCGCTGCAGGTCGATGCCCGGGTAGCGTTCGCCCAGCTGGCGCAGCGCGGCCACGTGGTCATCCAGCTGCACATCGGCGCCGTGCAGGAAGCTGCTGTCATGGAAGGCCTTGTCGCGGCCGCCGGTGCCGCGCGCATCGATGCTGACCACCACGAAGCCAAGCTCGGCCAGGCTGGCGCGTGACACCGGATTCAGCGCGGACACCGCTTCGGCGTAGGTCACCGGGGCATTGCTGATGAAGGCGCCGCCGTACATCGCATCGATCACCGGGAAGCTGCCGTCATCGCGATAGTCGCGGGGCAGGTAGACGGTGGCGAAGATCGGCGTGCGCCCGTCGGCGGCCAGCAGACGTTCGCGCTGCGGTGGGCGCCACCCCGCAGCAAGCACTGCCCGGTTGTCCGCCGCTTCCAGCAACAGCAGCTCGCGACCGTCATCGCTGGCCCGCAGCACGGTGCGTGGTGGCTGGTCGAGACGGGAAACGGTATCCACCAGATAGCCACCGCCAGGCGACAGCGCCTGGGGGGCGCGCCCGCCGAACAACGCGCCGCTGCCGGCATCGGCCAGATGGTCGTTGCCATCGGCGGCCAGGCGCTGGACCGGTCCACCCTGCAGCGATACACGGTACAGGCCGCGTACGTAGGGGTCGCCACCGTCGACGCCGCCGGCGCTGAAGTACGCCCAGCCACCGGCAGCGTCCACACCCAGCAGGTCGCGCACCGCCCAGTGGCCGCGGGTGAGCTGGCGCAGCACTTTGCCGTCGGACAGGCGCACCCGGTACAGATGGCCCCAACCATCGCGCTGCGAGAACCACACGGCGGTGTCCTGCCCGGGCAGGATGGCCACCGCTGGCCGGTTGTAGGAATACACGTTGAGCTGCAGGCGAGTGTCGCTGGCTTCTTCCAGAACCGTGCGCAATGCACCGCTGTTGCCATCGATCTCCACCAGGCGCAGCCTGCGCGGCGTGCCGAAGTGCGCGATCACGGCATACAACCGATCGCCGTCCCAACCCAGGATGCCGGCCTCACTGAGCGTGTTCCAGCCCTCGGGCAGCGCGATGTCATGCTGCCTGCCGCTGCGGGTATCCACCACAAACAGGGTGTCGCGCACCTGCTGTGCATCGCCCAGCACCCCCAGCTTCACGGTATGCACGCGCGGCCGCGCGCTGTGGGTCGGGCTGCTTTCCAGATAGGGGTAGTCCTGCAGCGCGCGTTCGTCGTAGCGGATGCCGGCCACGTAGCGCCCGTCCGCAGACCAGCCAACCGCGAACGGCCGCACCGGCATTCGGCCCTGACGGCGTGGAATACCGCGCAGGGCGAAGTCCGGCAGCACGCCATAGCCATTACCGGCTTCTCCGCTGTGGGTCAGTGCCCGTGGCGCCGTGCCAGGCGACTGCAGCCACAGGTTGTTGTCGCGCACCTGCAGCCACGCATCGCCGACGGGCGAAGGCAGTGCATCGGCCGGCGGCCGCGCATCCGGCGAACGTGCGCATTGCCAGCGCGGCCATTGGCAATCGACGGGCACTTCTCCGCTGAACCGCAGGCGCAGGCCATCGTCCGCCTGCTGCACGCTGGCCAGGCGCAGGCGTGGCCCGCTGGCACCGAGCGGCGCAACCGCAGCGTCCAGCGCAGTGGGTTCGAACAGGGTCTGGCGTGTCGCCTGGACGGGATCGACCAGTACCGCCTGGCGCCGGCCCTGAGTGTCTTCGCGCTCATACCAGAATCGTCCATCGGCCAGCCAGTGGGGCAGGACCGAAGCATTGCGCAGCGCACCGCGCAGATGACTGTCATGCACGCGTTCGGCGCGCTGGTAGTCGGTCGCCTGCAGCGCACGTGCAGTGTGTGGCGACAAGAGGGCAATGCAGGCAAAGACAGCGGCGCGGACACACGTCCGCAGCGGATCGGAAACGAGCAAGGCAACCTCCTGTTGCAATCGTCGAAGGATTACAGATGCACGCGCGCCGCGCGCGTATGCCAGACGGAGCCTGAATCAAGCCCAAAAATTCAGCAATGCGAAGACCACTGTTTTCAGGGAGCGTTGTGGCGAATAACGGAGAATTTACATTCCCGATGCGATGGCGCCCTGGCGCTGCTGCACACCATAAGAAAGTAAAGGTGTACCCCCATGAAGAATTCGCTGATTGCTCTGGCCCTGGCCGCTGCCCTGCCGTTCACCGCTTCGGCTGCTGAGAACCTGTCGTACAACTACGCTGAGGCCGACTACGCCAAGACCGACGTCGATGGCATCAAGGCTGACGGCTGGGGCGTCAAGGGTTCCTACGGCTTCCTGCCGAACTTCCACGCGTTCGGTGAATACAGCCGTCAGGAAGTCGACCACACCAACATCAAGGTTGACCAGTGGAAGGTCGGTGCCGGCTACAACGTCGAAATCGCTCCGTCGACCGACTTCGTTGCCCGCGTTGCCTACCAGAAGTTCGATCGCAAGCACGGCCTGGACTTCAACGGCTACAGCGCTGAAGCCGGTATCCGTACCGCCTTCGGTGCCCACGCCGAGGTCTACGGCATGGTCGGCTACGAAGACTACGCCAAGAAGCACGGCGTCGACATCGACGGCCAGTGGTACGGCCGCCTGGGTGGTCAGGTCAAGCTGAACCAGAACTGGGGCCTGAACGGCGAGCTGAAGATGAACCGCCACGGCGACAAGGAATACACCGTCGGCCCGCGCTTCAGCTGGTAATTGCTTCCTCGGCGCGCCTGCGCGCTGAAGATGCCTCGACAGGCCCGGCCCATGCCGGGCCTGTTGCGTTTCCGGCTGGGCAAACGCTACCTGACCGTGTCGCGGTGGAAGGGCGGCATTGCAACGAATTGGATTCCGCAGGTGTCGGCTGCGCCCTAGGGTGAGTGGCCTGTCCTGCAGGAATGCAACGATGCCCCCGTTTCCCTCGCCCCGCGATTCTCCCTGCCGCTTGTTGCTGCTGGATCCGCATCCACTGTTGCGGCATGGCGTGCAGGAACTGCTGGCCCGGCAGACGGGCCTGCAGGTCGATGGAAGCTACGGCCGCAGCGGTGATCTGCTGCAGCGCCTGCAGCAGCAGGCAGCTGCGATCGATCTGCTGCTGGTTGACGCCTTGCCGATCGGTGACAGCGGGGAAGGCCTGGAACTGCTGCGGCACGTATCACGACATTGGCCGGCAGTGCCGATCCTGGTGCTGTCCGCACACTGCAACGCGGGTGTCGTGTCCTTGGCCCTGCAGGCCGGTGCGCGCGGATTCCTGTCCAAGGCCTGCGCGCCGCAGATGCTGCTGCGCGCGGTGAGCGTGGTTGCCCGCGGCGGGCGCTTCGTGCCGCCGGAGCTGCGTGCACAGTTGAACCAGTCCCGCCGGCAGCGCCAGCAGTCCATGCGTTCACCACGGTTGAGTACGCGCGAGCGCGCTGTCCTGCAGTGGGTGCTGCGTGGCTGCAGCACCGGCGAGATGGCACGCCGCAGCGGGCGTGCGGCCAGCACCATCAGCACGCAGAAACGAGCGGCCTACCGCAAGCTGGGCATCCGCAACGATGGCGAGCTGTTCCGCTTCCGCCATCTGATCGACGCTGATTGAGGCGGGGTTACTCGCCCTGGTACTGCTTTTCTTCGACCAGGGCCGAACCGGCCACGCGGTTGATCTCGTTCTTCACCTGCACGCGCTCGCCATTGGTGCCATAGACACCGCGTGCCAGCTGGATGAAGGCATCGTCGAACACCTGGGCCGCTTCCTTGTCGCGCAGCTGGTCCTGGATGTCCCACATGCGCTCGTTGATCACCTTCAGCTGCTGCTTCAGCGCGGCCAGTGCCGGTTGTGCGTGCAGCAGCTGCTGCAGCAACGGCAGCAGGCCGTCCAGCTCGGTGCGGACGTTGGCCAGCTTGGCGGCATCGTCGATGCGCTCGGCCTTGATCTCGAGAATGGTGATCTTGTCGATCAGCTCGCCGATCGATACCGGAGTCAGGATGGCGTCCACGCGGTTGGTTCCTGGAAACAGGGCGCCATGATACCGCGCTGCTGGCATTGGCCGCAGTCCACGGGATTTACGCCGAATTTGCGCCACGGGCCCGGCAGCACCCTCGATCCGTTACGGCCCTCGCCTCGACACTGCGTTCCCGGCGGCGTGACCGCCTTCGACGAGGAACACAGTGCAGTGAACAGCAAGGGGATGATGGCGGCGCTGGTGGCCGCCCTGGCAGGGCTGCTCGGGATCGGCAGCGCGCAGGCACAGGTGCAGGTCAGTGGCAGTGCGGCGTTGACCAGTGACTACGTATGGCGCGGCAGCTCGCAGAGCGACGGCGACCCGGCGGTGCAGGCCGGCGCGAAGGTCTCGATCCCAGCGGGCTGGTACGCCAGCGTGTGGGGGTCCAACGTTTCGTTCAAGCCGGACAATGGCGCGCGCAGCGAGTTCGACCTGGTGGCGGGCTGGTCCGGCGCACTGGCACCGGACTGGAGCCTGGATGCCAACCTGACCCGTTACGTGTACCCGGGCACCGGCCGCGCGCTGGACTGGACCGAGCTCAACACCACGGTGACCTGGAAGCAGCGCGCCTGGCTGCAGGTCGCCCATTCCAACGATGCGTTGGCCGGTGGCCATCGCGGTACCTATGCCCAGCTGGGTGTGCGTGTGCCGTTGCACGAACGCCTCCGCCTGGAAGCAGCGGTGGGCCAGTACTGGCTGGCCACCGCCCAGGGCCCGGACTACCTGCATGGGCAGCTCAGTGCCATCGCCTCGCTGACCCCGGCATGGGAACTGCGCGCCACCGTGCATGACACGGACAACGCAGCCAAGCGCCTGTTCCCCGGCAACGCCGGTGGGCGATGGGAGCTGGCGCTGCAGGGCAGCTTCTAGTCGGGCAGCGACGCCTGGCGCGCGCGCAGCGCGCCGGGCAGCCACAGCAGCAGGGCCAGCGCAGCCACGGCAGCGCCGGCCACGCAGACGCCGGTCCAGCCGAAGCGCTGGTAGACCTGCGCAGACAGCAGCGAACCCAGCGAACCGCCGATGAAATAGCCGGTCATGTAGCCGGCATTGAGGCGGTTGCGTGCCGCCGGTTGCAGTGCGTAGATCAGGTTCTGGTTGCTGACGTGCAACAGCTGCGCGGCCAGGTCCAGCACCACCACGCCCACCAGCAGCGCCAGCAGCGAGTGTGCCGACAGCCCCAATGGCAGCCACGACAGCAGCAACAGCAGCAGTGCAATGGCGGTGGCGCGCCCGGTCTGGCCACGGTCGGACATGCGGCCAGCCAGGCCGGCCGCCAGCGTGCCGGCCGCGCCGACCAGCCCGAACAGCCCGATGGTGGCGTCGCTGTAGGCATACGGCGGCTGTGCCAGCAGGAACGCGAGCGGGGTCCAGAAGATCGCGAACATGGCGAAGCTGCAGGCGCCCAGCAGCGTACGCTGGCGCAGCACCGGTTCCTGCACGAACAGCACGCCGATCGAGCGCAGCAATGCGAAATAGCCCAAGCCGGCGCTGTGGTGGAACCGCGGCAGACCGCGCTGCAATGCCAGTGCGGTCAGCACCAGGGTGGCAGCGGCGATCGCATACACCAGGCGCCAGTCGCCCAGGCTGGAAAGCAGGCCGGCCACGGTGCGCGCCAGCAGGATGCCCAGCAGCAGGCCACTCATCAGCGTGCCGACCACGCGACCGCGATGTTCCGGCGCGGCCAGCGTAGCGGCGAACGGCACCAGCACCTGTGCCACCACCGAGAACAGGCCGGTGATCGCGGTGCCGACCAGCAACCAGGTCAGCGACGGTGCACAGGCGCTGATCACCAGCCCGCCGGCCGACAGCAGGCTCATCACCACGATCAGGCGGCGGCGTTCGAACAGGTCTCCCAGCGGCACCAGCAGGATCAGTCCGGCGGCATAGCTCAGCTGTGCCGCAGTGACCACCATGCCGACCTGGCCGAACGGTACGCCGAAGGCGTCGGCGATGGTGTGCAGCAGTGGCTGCGCATAGTAGTTGCTGGCCACGGCCACGCCGGTAGCCACGGACATCAGCAGCACCTGCCAGCGGTGCAGAGGGGGGAGGGACGGGCTCACGCGGTGTTCCAGGAAGCGGGGGGCACAGTGTCCACCTGCTGCGGCCATGATGGAAATGAATCATCATCATCCTTGCCATCTGTAAACGAGATAGTTGGATGAATCTCAAGCAGCTCGAGTTTGCCGTTGCCCTGGCCGAGGAGGGCAATTTCACCCGTGCCGCCGAACGCTGCCATGTGGTGCAGTCCGCGTTGAGCCACCAGATTGCCTACCTGGAGCAGGAACTGGGCACGCCGCTGTTCGAGCGCCTGCCGCGGCAGGTGCGGGCGACGGCAGCGGGTGAGGCGCTGCTGGTGCACGCACGCCAGGTGCTGGTCAGCCTGCGCCACCTGCGCGCCGACGTGGCCGCGGTCAGTGGCGAGGTGCGCGGGCTGCTGGCGATCGGGCAGATCTCCTCGCTGACCGATATCGATGTGGTGGCGATGCTGGCCGCGTTCCAGCAGGCGCACCCGCAGGTGGAATTCCAGTTGCGGGTGGACAAGAGCGAGGACCTGATCGCGCAGGTGCAGTCGCGTGACCTGGATGTTGCACTGGTGGGGTTGGCGCCCTCGGCCGGCCTTGACGGGGTCTGCCACCAGATGCTGCAGGAAGAAGACCTGGTGGCGGTGCTGGCCCCCTCGCATCGGCTGGCTAGGCGCAAGCGGCTGCCATTGACCGAATTGCAGGACGAGGCGCTGGTCGACTTCCCGCGCGGCACCGGTGCGCGGCGGCAGACCGACGATGCTTTCGTTGCCGCTGGCCTGCCGCACACGGTGCGTTTCGAGGTCAACCTGATGGAACTGGTGGAGCGCTTCGTCCGCCATGGTCTGGCGGTTGGCATCGTGCCGGCGCTGATCGCCG
Organism: Stenotrophomonas sp. YJH_SMC_21; assembly: GCF_059369555.1. Classification (NCBI taxonomy): domain Bacteria; kingdom Pseudomonadati; phylum Pseudomonadota; class Gammaproteobacteria; order Lysobacterales; family Lysobacteraceae; genus Stenotrophomonas; species Stenotrophomonas sp. YJH_SMC_21. The sequence goes on along the minus strand of NZ_JCAFSU010000008.1, from coordinate 27,466 downwards.
AAGGCTTCCAGGGCGTGGTGCGGATTCCGCTGCAGCCAACCCCGACCCGCCGCGTGCACCTGGTCTGGCAGCGGCTGCCGACACCGGCGGCGCGGGCGTTCGTCGAGGCCGTGCTCAGCCGCGCAGGCGCAGGCTCAGGCCCTTGAGGAAGTTGCGCAGCATCTGGTCCAGGCAACGCCGGTAGTTGGTGTGCCCGGGCTGGCGGAACAGCGCACCGACTTCCGACTTGGAGACGTTGAAACCGGCGCTGGCGAAGATCTCCATCAGATCGACGTCGCGCAGCTGGAACGCCACGCGCAGCTTCTTCAGCACCAGGTTGTTGTCGATGCGGGTTTCCACCGCGCGCTGCGGCTGGCTCTCGTCGCGACCGCGCAGGTGCACGATCAGGCCATCGAGGAAGTGCGCCAGCGCGCTGTCGCTCATCGCTTCGAAACCGGCTTCGTCCTCGCGGCGCAGCCAGGCCTTCACCTGTTCGGGATCCACGGCGAAGGCCGGGTCGGCCATCTGGCACAGGGTCACCACGTGGTGGTCGCCCAGGTCCAGGGAATAGCGCACGCTGCGCAGGACATCGTTGTTGATCATGGCCCATTGTACCGGCCCCTGGCGTGTCACCGGACTGTCATCGAACTGCAGCATCGTGGGCACTCGTTCGCTGAGACCCTTGCATGCGCCGGTATCTGTTTTCCGCACTGCTGCTCGCCAGCAGCTTCGCTGCCTTCGCCCAGGACCGCTTCGTACCCGTCGAGCGCCGCCTGAGTGCATCCCAACTGGCCGAGGTCGGGCTCAGTCCAACGCAGTTGCAGGCGCTGAACCGGGTACTGCGCGAGGCAGAGCGCGCGGCCACCGGGCCGGCAGCGGTGGCCCCCGCCGCTGCGCCGCTGCCTGCCAATGTGCCGGCACCGGCAGCAATGCATCTGGGCCTGGAAGAAGGACCGGTCAATGCACGCGTGGTCGGAGAGGTCGCAGGCTGGCAGCCCGGCACGCTGTTCACCCTTGATAACGGCCAGCAATGGCAGGTGATGAAGGGGCAGATGAAGCTGCGCAAGGTGCTGCAGTCGCCGCAGATTGCCGTTGTTCCAGGAATTGCCGGGCGCTGGTTCCTGCAGGTCGACGAAGACCTGCCCAAGGCCAGAGTGTTTCGCGTGCGTTGAGCCGGGGGGACGGCAGGACGGCGGGCAACTCAGGACGGGCCGGGAATGCCAGAATGGGCGTCCGGTTTTTCCCCCTGGAGTTGCCTGATGACCCGCACTGTCCTGATTACCGGCGCCACGTCCGGCTTCGGCGCCGCCGCCGTCCACCGCTTCGCCCAGGCCGGCTGGAAAGTGATCGCCACGGGCCGCCGCGGCGAACGCCTGCAGCCGCTGGTCGATCGCTACGGCAAGGACGTGGTGCATGCCGCCGCCTTCGACATCCGCGATCCGGTTGCGATGGAAGCGGCGCTGCTGGCACTGCCGCCCGCCTTTGGCGAGATCGATCTGCTGGTCAACAACGCCGGCCTGGCGCAGGGCACCGCGCCGGCACAGAGCGCCAAGTTGTCGGACTGGACCACGATGATCGACACCAACATCACCGCGCTGGTGACCCTGACCCACCGCCTGCTGCCGCAGCTGGTGGAGCGCAAGGGCGCGATCATCAACATCTCGTCGGTGGCCGGCGTCTACCCGTACCCGGGTGGCAACGCCTACGGTGGCACCAAGGCTTTCGTCAGCCAGTTCTCGCTGGGCCTGCGTTCGGACCTGCACGGTACCGGCGTGCGCGTGACCACGATCGAGCCAGGCATGGCTGAAACCGAGTTCACCGTGGTGCGTACCCACGGCGACCAGGCGGCGTCGGACAAGCTCTACAACGGCGCCAACCCGATGACCGCCGAAGACATCGCCGAACAGATCTTCTGGGTGGCCAGCCTGCCGCCGCACCTGAACATCAATCGCCTGGAACTGATGCCGGTGAGCCAGTCCTTCGCCGGTTTCCAGGTCGCCCGCGAAGGCTGACCGCCGTTTGTAGAGTCGAGCATGGCTCGACTCTGCAGAAACAAGAAAAAGCCGGGCAATGCCCGGCTTTTTCATTCACAGCGGCAGGCTTACTGGGCCTTGATCGCCATCGCCTGCAGGCCGGTGCCATCCAGCTTCTGCTTGGCTTCGGACAGTTCACCGGCGCTGCCATACGGCCCCATGCGCACGCGGTACACGGTCTTGCCGTTGATCTGTGCTGACTCCACGCGCGCCGCAAGTCCCATCATCGCCAGCTTGGCCTTGGTTGCTTCGGCATCGCCGGAGGCGCCGAAGGCGCCTGCCTGCAGGATATAGCGGGCGTTGTCGGCGGCCGCCGGTGCGGCAGTGGCCGGGGTACCCGCCGTTGCCGTTGCGGTTCCCGCGCGCGCCGCCGGCGTGGCGGCGGCGGTGCTGGTCGAGGCCGTGCTGGCCGGCGGCGTTGCCGCAGCCGGACGTTCACTCAGCGGTGCCGGCAGCGGACGGCTGGTGGCGGTCACCTGCGCGGTGCTGGACACGCTGGCGGTGGCCGCCGGTGCCGGTGCGGTCGTGGTCGCCGGCGGAACCGGCTTGCCTTCCAGTGCCGCCTGCGCGCGCTGCGCTTCGGCCTTGGCCCGGCGCTGGTCTTCGGCACGCGCACTGGCGGCCAGTTCGGCGTCGGACATCTCGACTTCCTTGCCCGGCAGCAGGGTGTAGAAGTCGTACTGGGTGGCGGCCGGCTTTTCCGGTTCGGCCTGCTTCGGCGCAACCGGCTGCGCGGCCGGCTGGGTACCGACATCGCTGTCGGCATCGGCGACCGGGGCCGGCTGCGCGTTCGGGTTCGGCTGCGGACCGGCGCGCAGGAAGCCATCGCCCTCGCCCTTGAACAGGTTCGGCGCCGCCAGGAACACCACGGCCGCGATCGCTACACCGGCCACCAGCCACACCCATCCGGGGGTGCCCTGGCTGCCGCTGTTGCGTCGTGCCTGGCTTTTGCCGCGTCGTGCTGCCATGTGTACTGCGTCTCCTGATGCTTACATTTTTTCCGGGGCGCTGACGCCCAGGAGTTCGAGGCCATTGGCCAGTACCTGGCGCGCCGCGCAGGCCAGGGTCAGTTTGGCGTTGCGATCGGCGGCATCTTCCACCAGCACCGGCGTCCCGTGATACCACGTGTGGAACGCGTGCGCCAATTCACGCAGGTACTGCGCCACCAGATGTGGTTCCAGCGCCACGCCGGCCGCTTCCACCACTTCCGGATAGCGCGAGATCTCGTTCATCAGCAGCAGCGAGGCGTCGTCGGCCAGGCGGCCGAGGTTGGCCAGGCCGTTGCCCTGCTCGTACACCAGGCCCTTCTCCTGCGCCTGGCGCAGCAGGCTGCAGACGCGGGCATGCGCGTACTGCACGTAGAACACCGGGTTGTCGTTGCTCTGCTGGCGGGCCAGGTCGATGTCGAAGGTCAGCTGCGAATCGGGCTTGCGCGCGATCAGGAACCAGCGGGTGGCATCGCGGCCGGCTTCCTCGATCAGGTCGCGCAGGGTGAAGTAGCTGCCGGCACGCTTGGACAGCTTCACTTCCTCGCCGCCGCGCATGACGGTGACCATCTGGTGCAGCACGTATTCCGGCCAGCCCTGCGGGATGCCCACTTCCATCGCCTGCAGGCCGGCGCGCACGCGGGCCAGCGAGCCGTGGTGGTCGGCGCCCAGCTCGGTGATCGCGCGCTCGTAGCCGCGCTGCCACTTGGACAGGTGGTAGGCCACGTCGGGCACGAAGTAGGTGAAGGTGCCGTCGGACTTGCGCATCACGCGGTCCTTGTCGTCACCGAAGTCGGTGCTGCGCAGCCACAGCGCGCCACCTTCTTCATAGGTATGACCCGACGCCTGCAGCTTGGCCACCGCTTCGGCTACCTTGCCGTCGGCGTACAGCGAGCTTTCCAGGAAATAGATGTCGAAGTCGACGCCGAACGCGGCCAGGTCCAGGTTCTGCTCGTTGCGCAGGTAGGCCACGGCGAAGCGGCGGATCGCCTGCATGTCGTCCGGGTCCTTGGCGCCGACCACGGTGCTGCCTTCCAGGTCGACGCTGGCGCCGGCCATGTAGGCGCGTGCGACGTCGACGATGTACTCGCCGCGGTAGCCACCTTCCGGCCAGCCGTCCTGGTCCGGCGCGATGCCCTTGATCCGTGCCTGGGTGGACAGCGCCAGGTTCTCGATCTGCACGCCGGCGTCGTTGTAGTAGAACTCACGCTTGGCGTTCCAGCCGTTGGCATCGAGCACGCGCGCCACGCAGTCGCCGATCGCCGCCGCGCGGCCATGGCCGACATGCAGCGGGCCGGTCGGGTTGGCCGACACGTACTCCACGCCCACCGTGCGGCCATTGCCGGACAGGTTGCGGCCGTAGTCGTGGGCTTCCTTGATGACCGACGCGGCTTCGCGCTGGTACGCGGCCGGGGCCAGGTGGAAGTTGATGAAGCCGGGGCCGGCGATCTCGACCTTGCTCACGTCCTCGCTGCGCGGCAGCGCCTCGACCAGCGCCTGCGCCAGTGCGCGCGGATTGCTGCGCGCGGCCTTGGCCAGCAGCATCGCGGCGTTGGTGGCGAAGTCGCCGTGGTCGCGGGTCTTCGGGCGCTCGACCACGAAGTCCGGCGGCAGGGAGTCGGCGGGCAGGGTGCCATTGGCGCGCAAGGCTTCGATGCCTTGGCTGATCAGGGCGCGGAGGAGATTTTTCACGAGGCCTGCTGTGAGAATGAGCGGCGGAATCGCCCATTTTAGCGCAGATACCCGCGCCCACGCTGACCAGAACATGCCTGTGGGGGCGACAGAAGGCGCCTGAAGGGCCGCGCTCAGCCGAACAGCCGCGGCTGGGGCGGGGACAGCAGGCCCCGTTCAGCAAATGAAACGGGACGGCCCTCGCCGACCACGAAGTGGTCCAGCAGGCGCACGTCCACCATCGCCAGCGCCTGCTGCAGTTCGTCGGTGATGCGGGTATCGGCGCTGGAGGGTTCCGGGTCGCCGGAAGGGTGGTTGTGGCTGAGGATCACCGCCGCCGCGTTGTGCAGCAGGGCGCGCCGCACCACTTCGCGGGGGTAGACCGGTGCGGCGTTGATGGTGCCGTGGAACAGCTCTTCACAGGCGATCAGGCGGTGGCGGTTGTCCAGGAACAGGGCCATGAAGACCTCGCGGGCCTGGCCACGCAGCCGGTGCTGCAGGTAGCGGCCGACCGCCGCCGGATTGTTGCCAACCGCCTCGCCGTGCTCCAGCTCGGCCGCCAGGTAGCGATGGGCCAGTTCCAGCCCGGCAGCAAGCGTGCAACTGCGTGCCGGGCCGAGCCCGGGCAGGCGGGCGAGCTCGGCGGCGGGGCGGTCGAGCAGTACCCGCAACGGGCCGTGCGCCTGCAGCAGGTCGCGCGCGGTCTGCACGGCATCGCGGCCACCGAACCCGGAGCCGAGAAACAGGGCCAGCAGTTCGGCGTCGGAAAGTGCCGTGGGCCCGCGCGCGATCAGCTTCTCGCGGGGGCGTTCCTGTTCGGGCCAGTCATGGATGGGCATGGCCCATCATCGCCAGACCTTGCGGTGGCTCCCATCGGGTCATGCCGCGGACTGGGGTCGGAGGTTGCCTCAGCCGCGCCGGGTCTGCAGGTAGTCGAACAGTTCCTGGTTGTTCTGCAGGCCCAGCTTGCGCTTGGCTTCGGCCTTCTGCCGGCTGATGGTCTTCGGGCTGCGCCCGCAGCGCTCGGCGACTTCGTTCACGCTGAGGCCGGCTGCCAGCAGCTCCAGCACTTCCTGTTCGCGTGCCGACAACGGCGCCGGCTGACGCGGAAACAGCAGGTCGCGCGCCTGCAGGTGGTGGCGCAGCTGCTGGGAGACGAATACCTGCCCGGCCAGCGCGGCGTTCAGCGCGTGGGGCAGTTCGGCGAAATCGGCGCACTTGTCGACCAGGCCGCTGATACCCTCCCGCAGCAGGCTGTCCAGCAGGCCGGGATGGCGGGCGCCGGTCAGCACCACCACCGGCAGGCCAGGGCGGCGCATGCGCAGCGCGTCGATCAGCTCCGGACCGTCCGGACCGGCACCCGGCATCGACAGGTCGGTCAGCACCGCATCGCAGTCGTGGTGATCCACCAGCTCCAGCAGCTGGGCGCCGTCGCGCGCACTGCCGACGATGTCCATCAGGTAGGTCTGCAGCACGATACGGATGCCATGCAGGACCACGGGATGGTCGTCGGCGATGATGATGCGCGGATGCACGCGGCTCCTCGAAGGTCGGACAGGCCACGGCGGGCGGCAGCCAATGCCTGATTCTGCAAAAGCGCAGACCCGTAGAGGTATAGGAAAGGTCCGAAACTGATACCGGGTGAATCCCGGGTCAACGGAGACGGACTCCATCTGCTGATAGCCGCCCGCTATGTGCGCCCTGCACCGGGACATTACCGACCATCGGGTAAGCTAGCGCCCTCGTTTGCACAGGAATTCCAGGTGGCTGACTCCCCCAACGCTTCCCCCGCGCCGGCCCGCGCGCTGGAAGGTCAGAAACTGCTGTTGTGCGTCGGAGGCGGGATCGCGGCCTACAAGGCCCTGGAACTGGTGCGGCGCCTGCGCGACGCCGGTGCCCAGGTGCAGGTGGCGATGACCGCCGGAGCACAGCAGTTCGTCACTCCGCTCAGTTTCCAGGCCCTGTCCGGGCAGCCCACCCGCACCACGCTGTGGGACAGCGCCGCCGAACAGGCCATGGGCCACATCGAGCTGGCCCGCTGGGCCGACCGCATCGTGGTCGCCCCGGGTACCGCCGATCTGCTGGCCCGGCTGGCCCAGGGCCACGCCGATGATCTGGTCAGCACCCTGTGCCTGGCCAGTACCGCGCCGCTGACGATCTGCCCGGCGATGAACCACCGCATGTGGCTGCATCCGGCCACCCAGGCCAACATCGCCCTGCTGCGCCAGCGCGGCGCTCAGGTGGTCGGCCCGGTCGACGGTCCGCTGGCCGAAGGCGAATCCGGTCCCGGCCGTCTGGCCGAACCGGGCGACATCGTTGCCGCGCTGGCTGCCAATGGCAGTGCTGCAGCGGCGGTTGTCGCACCGGAAACCCGCGCGCTGCAGGGCCTTCGGCTGCTGATCAGCGCCGGCCCGACCTATGAAGACATCGATCCGGTGCGCTACGTCGGCAACCGCAGCAGCGGCAAGATGGGCTTTGCCCTGGCCGCGGCCGCCGCGACGATGGGCGCCCAGGTGGTGCTGGTCAGCGGCCCGGTACAGCTGCCGACGCCAGCCGGCGTGCAGCGCGTGGACGTGCGCTCGGCCGCGCAGATGCGCGATGCCGTGCTGAAGTCGTTGCCGGCCGACATCTATATCGGTGCCGCCGCGGTGTCCGACTACACGCCACGCCAGGTCGCGCCGCAGAAGCTGAAGAAGACCGCCGACAGCCAGTCGCTGGTGATCGAGCTGGTGCGCACGCCGGACATCCTCGCCGAAGTCGCTGCACAGACGCAGTCGCTGAAGCTGGTGGTCGGCTTCGCCGCCGAGACCCACGACGTGGAGAAATATGCGCGTGGCAAGCTGGTCGACAAGCGCCTGGACCTGGTGATCGCCAACCAGGTCGGCATCAGCGGTGGTGGATTCGAGAGTGACAACAACGCCGCCACGGCCTTCTGGCAGGACGGTGAACAGGTATTCCCGGCCACCTCCAAGCGCGAGCTGGCCGAACAACTGCTGGCGCTGATCGCGCGGAGACTCCAGGCATGACCCAGGCTTCCACTTCCCAACCGCTGCAGGTCAAGCTGCTTGATCCGCGTTTCGGCGACAGCTGGCCACTGCCCGCCTACGCCACCGAAGCCAGCGCCGGCATGGACCTGCGCGCGGCGCTGGATACCGCGCTGACCCTGCAGCCGGGCGACACCGCGCTGGTGCCCAGCGGCCTGGCCATCCATATCGCTGATCCGCACCTGTGCGCGGTGATCCTGCCGCGTTCCGGGCTGGGCCACCGCCACGGCATCGTGCTCGGCAACGGCACCGGCCTGATCGACGCCGATTACCAGGGCCCGTTGCTGATCAGCGTCTGGAACCGTGGCCGCGAGGCCTTCACCATCGAGCCGGGCGATCGCATCGCGCAGCTGGTGGTCGTGCCGATTGCCCGCGTCAGCCTGCAGGTGGTGGATACTTTCACCGACAGCGTGCGGGGAACGGGTGGATTCGGCCATACCGGGGTGCGTTGACGGGGGACATCGATGAGCGGCATCGGGGAAGGGCAGCGGGAACGGTCGTTGGGACGCAGTGCGCCACTACTGGGGGTGCTGCTGGTCCTGCTGGCCGGCTGGTTCGGATGGAGCGCGGTGCAGCAATGGCGGCAGGAGGCCAACGGCCAGGCGCTGGAAGAAGCGCGTGACCAGGCCGTGCAGGGCTTGCAGGAGGCGGCAGCCGGCCAGCTGACGCAGCTGCAGCAGCAGTTGAAGAACGAACGCGTGCAGCAGGCACTGCAGGCCGGTGACGCCGCGGCAGCGGCGCTGGCCGTGCGCGAGAGCTGGACCGGCGTGGAGCAGGCTGACGTGCTGACCGCCGATCTGGCCACGGCCTATGCCGACCCGGCCACCTTCGGCTACGCACGCCTGGCCCTGCTGGAACAAGCGCTGGCCGAGGGCAAGCCTGGCCTGCGCGTGGTGCGCGATGCAGGTGGCAATCGCCTGGGTCTGGCGGCTCCGGTGCAGCTGGGCAGCCTTGGCCCGGCAGTGCTCTACGTGCGCCAGCCATTGCTGCGGCTGACCTCGCCGCTGGACCAGGTGAGCGCCCCGTCCACCGGCTTCCTCGGCCTGCGCCAAGGCACGCATGACCTCGTTGCCCAGGGCGACGCCGGCCTGGCCGAGAGCGCCGAAGCGCTGGCGCGCCCGGTTCCGGGCACGCCGTTGCGGCTGGTGGCCGCCGTACCGAATGTCGAAGCCGGTCCTCTGGGCCTGGGTTCGCTGGCCAGTGCCATCGTCGCGCTGCTGCTGGCGTTCATCGCCGTGCTGCTGGTCGTGGGTCGCGGCCGGCTGCCGAAGTCGCTGCCGTTGCCGCGCCGTGCGGCCGTGGCGGAAGCGGATCATGGCCCGACCCTGAGCGAGAGCCTGCAGATGGCGCCGCCACCGGTGGCCGCCGCCAGCGCCGCGGACACTGCGCCGCCGCCGCCACCGGTCCCTGCCGGGGAACTGGCCGCCGGCATCTTCCGCGCCTACGACATCCGTGGCGTGGTCGGCAGCGAACTGACGCCGAAGACCGCCGCGCTGATCGGCCAGGCCATCGGTACCGTGGCGCTGGAACAGGGCCTGCGCGAGGTGGTAATCGGCCGTGATGGCCGCCTGTCCGGCCCGGAACTGGCTGCGGGATTGGCCGAAGGCCTGCGTCGCACCGGTTGCGCGGTGATCGACATCGGCCTGGCACCGACGCCGGTCGTCTATTACGCCGCCTTCCACCTGCGCACCGGCACCTGCGTGGCGGTCACCGGCAGTCATAACCCGCCCGAGTACAACGGCTTCAAGGTGGTCATCGGCGGCGAGACGCTGTCAGGCGATGCCATCACCGATCTCTACCAGCGCATCGTCGAGGGGCGCCTGGCGCAGGCGGCCGAGCCGGGCGATTACCAGCAGCGCGATGTCAGTGCCGACTACATCCAGCGCATCGCCGACGACGTGCAGCTGGACCGCCCGTTGAAGGTCGTGGCCGATGCCGGCAACGGCGTCGCCGGTGCGCTTGCACCACAGCTGCTGGAAGCCATCGGCGCCGAAGTCATCCCGCTGTACTGCGATGTCGACGGTACCTTCCCCAACCATCATCCCGACCCGAGCGAGCCGGCCAACCTGGAAGACCTGGTGCAGACGGTCAAGCGCTTCGGCGCCGACCTCGGCGTCGCCTTCGATGGCGACGGAGACCGGTTGGGCGTGGTCACCGGCGAAGGCAGGATCATCTATGCCGACCGCCTGCTGATGCTGTTTGCCGCCGATGTGCTGATGCGCAACCCCGGCGCGATGGTGATCTACGACGTGAAGTGCACCGGCAAGCTGTCCGATCACGTGCTGCGCAATGGTGGCAGCCCGTTGATGTGGAAGACCGGGCACTCGCTGATGAAGGCGAAGATGCGCGAGACCGATGCCGAGCTGGCCGGCGAGATGAGCGGCCACTTCTTCTTCAAGGAGCGCTGGTTCGGTTTCGACGATGGCCTGTATGCCGCCGCGCGACTGCTGGAGATCCTGGCGCAGCGCGAGGAAACCCCGGACGAGGTGCTGGCCGAGCTGCCGGAGATGGTGGCCACGCCGGAACTGAAGGTGCCGGTGGCCGAAGGCACGCCTCATGCGCTGGTGGCGATGCTGGTGGCGGCGGCACAGTCGCCGGACAACCCGTATGTGGGCGGCCGCCTGTCGACCATCGACGGCCTGCGCGTGGACTTCCCCGATGGCTGGGGGCTGGTGCGTGCTTCCAATACCACGCCGGTGCTGGTGCTGCGCTTCGAGGGCAACGACGAGGCGGCACTGGAACGCATCCAGGCGTTGTTCCGCAGCCAGCTGCAGCCGGTGCTGGGCGACACCCCGCTGGGGTTCTGAGGTGAGGCCGGGCTGCGCCCGGCACCCGCCGAATCAACGTCAACGTCAACGTCAAAGGCCGGCTATCCGAGGGATGCGGGGTGGGTCCGGTTACGGGGGACGCTGCAAGTACGTCCATGTAAGCTCGGTCGCCGCATCCATGCGGCTCACGCCCCCGCAACCGGACCCACCCCGCCTTCGACAGATTTCCGCGATCTGTCGGAACGGCATGGACCGCTGCTGGTGGGTGTCGACCTTGGTCGACACGGTAGATCCACGCCATGCGTGGATGCTCTTCCGGCTTCGATGATGTCCATCCACGCATGGCGTGGATCTATTACCCCTTGAAACGCAAGCCCACGCCCGGCTCGGTGAACAGGTAGCGTGAATCCAGCGCTGAATCGCCCAGCTTGTGCCGCAGCTTGCCGACCAGGATGCGCAGGTAATGGGTGTCGTGCTGGTGGGTCGGGCCCCAGATTTCCTGGAGGATCTGCGGCTGGGTCACCACCCGCCCGGCATTGCGCAGCAGCAGCGACAGCAGCGCGTACTCCTTGCGGGTCAGTGCCACCGGCTCGCCATCGAGTGCCACTTCACGGCGCACCAGATCCACATGCAGATGGCCGTCGTCGAACACCGGCGGTGTGCCGTCGCTGGGCACACTGCGCGTGCGCAGCAGCGCACGTACCCGTGCCATCAGTTCCTGCGTGCCAAACGGCTTGGTCACGTAGTCATTGGCGCCGGTGTCCAGCGCCCGCACCTTCTCGGCCTCGCCGGCGCGCACGGTCAGCATGATCACCGGCACCTGGCTCCACTGCCGCAGCTGCTCCAGCACCTCGTGGCCTTCCATGTCCGGCAGGCCGATGTCCAGGATCACCAGGTCCATGTCCTCGCTGGCCGCCAGCTGCAGGCCTTCCTGGCCGGTGGCCGCCTGCCGCACCTGGTAGCCCTGCGCGCGCAGGCTGATGTCCAGGAACCGGCGGATCTGGGTTTCATCATCGATCACCAGCACGCGCGGGGCCGGCGCGCTGGCGTCAATCGGAGTCGGGCTCATCGTGGGAGGCTGGCTTGAGCAGGGGCAGGGTGATGCGGATCAGGGTACCGCGACCGTCGCGTCCGGGCAGCGCCTGCACGCTGCCGCCATGCGCACCGACCATGCCCTGGCAGATGGTCAGGCCCAGGCCGGTGCCGTGGCGGCCACGGTCGCCGCGCTCGACGCTGTAGAACATGTCGAAGATGCGCGCGCGCTCGTCATCGGGAATGCCGGGGCCGGCATCGATCACATCGATGCGCAGCTGTCCGTCCAGTTCGCGCGCCTGCACCTGCACGGCGGCATCGGGTGGCGAGAACTTGGCCGCGTTTTCCATCACGTTGAACACCGCCTGTTCAACCAGCGCCGGGTGTACCCAGATCGGCGCGAGCGTGGCCGGAATATCCAGCTCCAGCCGCACCTTGGGCTGGTAGCGCTGCAGGCGCCGCGCCGCCGAGCCGATCAGCTCGTCCACGCCGATCCAGTCGCGGTTGATCTTCAACCCTTCGTGGCCGAGCCGGGTCATGTCCAGCAGGTTCTGGATGTAGCGGTCCAGCCGCTCGCCTTCGACCAGAATGGTGTCCAGCAGGGCACGGCGATCAGCCGTATCCATCGCCGCACCGTAGCTGGCCAGGCTGTCGGCCGAACCGATCATCGCCGCCAGCGGCGAGCGCAGGTCGTGTGACACCGAAGAGAGCAGGGCCGAGCGCAGCCGCTCGGTCTCGTTGCTGACGTGGGCCTGCTCCAGTTCGGCCACCAGCCGCGTGCGCAGCGCGGCCTGGGCGATGTCATCGACCATCGCCTCGGCCAGCTGCCGCTGCTCGGGCAGCAGGCGCGCCTGTGCGCCGGGCAGGTAAAGGCCCGCCACGCCGATGGCGCGGTCTTCGCCATCCAGCAGCGGCAGGAACCACCATTGCGCACCGGCCAGGGTGTCGGTGAAGCGCCCGCTCGGCTGGCCGTGGCGCAGTGCCCAATCGGCGGCGGCCAAGTCGGTATCGCCCGGCTGGCTGCGGCCACCGGTTGCGGTATCGGCGCCGATCCGTAGCCACGCTGGAACGTCCATGGCCTGTTCCAGTGCATGCCGACCCGCCTGCGCCACCTCGCCGTTGCCGGCCGCGCTGGCCAGCTGCCGTCCCAGCTGCTGGCGCGCACGCGCATGTCGATTCGCCGCACGCAGCGCAATCACCTGCATGCGCAGGCGCGAGGCCAGGCGTCCGGCCACCAGCGCGGCGGCCAGGAACAGGAACACGGTGATCACGCCCTGGCGCGCGCCGATGGCGAAGGTGAAGCGCGGCGCGATGAACAGGAAGTTGTAGGCGAGGAAGCACAGGATCGCCGCCATCACCGCCACGCTGGCGCGCGTGCGTGCGGCCACCAGCACCACCGCCACGATGAACACCATCGACAGGTCGGCCATGCCGACCCAGCGTTCGGCCAGCCATGCCACCGCACAGGCCAGCGCGGTGGCGATCAGCGCCTGCACCGGTTCGTAGCTGATGCCGCGCATCGGCGGCAGCAGGCCCTCGCGGCGCGAGCGCGCACGTGCCTGTGGGGTGCTGATGATGGTGATCTCGTAATGCGCGCCGCGCTGGATCAGCTGCTGGGTCAGGGTGCGGTTGAACATCCGCGCCAGTGGACGTTCGCGGGTCCGGCCGAGCACCAGGGTCGACACGCCGTTGTGCGCGGCATGGTCGAGCAGGGCATCGGCGATGCTTGATCCGTGCAGCAGTTCGGCGTCGCCGCCGAGGCGGCGTGCCAGGGCGAACGCAGCATCGATCTCGCGCCGGGTCGCCTCGTCCTGGCGTCGGCCCTGCACGGTCACCACCGTCCACGGCGCATCGCGGCGTTCGGCGATGCGCCGCGCCACCCGCACCAAGTATTCGCTCTGACCGCCGCCATCAATGGCCACCAGCACGCCACGACGCAGTGGCAGGTTGCTCTCGCCGCGCGCGGCGCGCGCTTCACGCAGGCTGCTGTCGACGCGGTCGGCGGCCTCCTGCATGGCCAGCTCGCGCAGTGCGGTGAGGTTGGCCGGCGAGAAGAACGCCTGCAGCGCCTGCGCGGCCTGTTCGGGCACATAGACCTTGCCCTGCTGCAGGCGCGCGATCAGCTCGCGCGGCGGCAGGTCGACCAGCACGATGTCATGCAGGCGGTCGAGCACCCCATCCGGCACGGTCTCGCTGACCCGCACACCGGTGATGCGCATCACCACGTCATTGAGGCTTTCCAGATGCTGGATGTTGACCGTGGTCCAGACGTCGATGCCGGCGTCCAGCAGCTCCATCACATCCTGCCAGCGCCGCTCGTGGCGGCTGCCGGGTGCATTGCGATGGGCCAGTTCGTCCACCAGCACCAAGGCCGGATGCCGTGCGAGCACGGCATCCAGGTCCATCTCCTGCAGGGCATGGCCGTGGTAGGCCACGTCCTTCAGCGGCAGCTGTGGCAGCCCCTCCAGCAGCGCCTGGGTATCGGCACGGCCATGGGTTTCCACCAACCCGACCACCAGGTCGACGCCGCGACGCAGCTGTTCCTGCGCGCGGGTCAGCATGGCGTAGGTCTTGCCCACGCCCGGCGCCGCGCCGAGGAACACGGTCAGCTTGCCGCCGGCTTCGCGTTGCAGGCCTTCGACCAGGGCATCGGCCTGGCGGGTACGCGCATCAGTCATGGGTGCCATTGTGCGCGCAGCCGGTGCAGGCCGGCATCACGGCGCCTTGGGCGCGTGGTCCAGCGCGAAGTTCAGCGTCACCACGTTCACCCGCGGCTGGCCGAACAGGCCCCACTGGCGACCTTCGGTATGCGCCTGCACCAGTGCCTGCACGCGTTCCACAGGCAGGCCACGGGCACGCGCCACGCGGGCCACCTGCAGCTGCGCCGCGGCCGGCGACAGTTGCGGATCCAGGCCGCCGGCGGACTGCGTGACCAGGTCCGCCGGTACCTGCGCCGCGGTGACGCCTTCGCGCGCGGCCACCGCCGCGGTGCTGGCGGCGACGCGCTCGGCCAGCGCCGGGTTGCTGCGCGCCATGTTGGAACCGGCTGCCGCCATCGGGTCGTAGTTGGCCGCCGACGGACGTGCCTGGAAGTAGCCGTCACCGGTGAACGGCTGCGACAGCCACGCCGAGCCGCGCACCTGGCCATTGCCATCGCGCAGCAGGCTGCCCTCGGCCTGGGTCGGGTAGGCCAGGCCGGCGAAACCGGTGGCGATGCCGGCGTAGACCGCACCGGCCAGCAGCAGGGTGGCCAGGCCCAGGCCGATCACCGGGCGCCAGCTGGCGCCATCCTGCAGGCTGGCCACGCGGGCCTCGGCCTTCGGTTCGCGCGACAGGGAAGTGGAGGTGGAAGCAGAACGGTTCATGCGCCGAATACCAGGACAAGAAGGAGGTCGATCGCCTTGATCGCTGCGAACGGCAGCAGCACGCCGCCGAGGCCGTACACCAGCATGTTCCGGCGCAGCAGCGCCGTTGCGGTGGCCGGGCGGAAGCGCACGCCACGCAGGGCGAGCGGGATCAGGGCGGGAATCACCAGGGCGTTGAAGATCAGCGCCGCCAGCACCGCGTTGCGCGGGCTCGACAGCTGCATCACGTTCAGTGCGGCCATGGTCGGAACGGCCGCGGCGAACAGCGCCGGCAGGATCGCGAAGTACTTGGACACGTCGTTGGCCAGCGAGAAGGTGGTCAGCGCGCCGCGGGTGATCAGCTGCTGCTTGCCTACTTCCACCACTGCCAGCAGCTTGGCCGGGTCCGAATCGAGGTCGACCATGTTGCCGGCCTCCTTCGCCGCCTGCGTACCGGAGTTCATCGCCAGGCCGATGTCGGCCTGGGCCAGTGCCGGGGCGTCGTTGGTACCGTCACCGACCATCGCCACCAGACGGCCACCGGCCTGCTCCTGGCGGATGCGCGCCAGCTTGTCTTCCGGTCGCGCCTCGGCGATGTAGTCGTCGACACCGGCTTCGGCAGCGATCGCGGCGGCGGTCAGCGGATTGTCACCGGTGATCATCACCGTGCGGATGCCCATCGCCCGCAGCTGCGCGAACTTCTCGCGCATGCCGTGCTTGACCACGTCCGACAGTTCGATCACGCCCAGCACGTGGCGGCCCTCGGCCACCACCAGCGGGGTGGCACCGTTGCGTGCGACCTGCTCGACGCGGCCGGCCAGTTCAGCCGGTACATTGCCGCCCAGCGCCTGTACGTGGGCACGGATCGCATCGGCGGCACCCTTGCGGATCTGCCGCCCATGTTCAAGATCCACGCCGGACATGCGGGTCTGCGCACTGAACGCCAGGTACTCGGCGTGGTCCGGTTCAGCGGTGGCGCAGCCCTGTTCGCGCGCCAGGCGCACGATCGACTTGCCTTCCGGGGTCGGGTCGGCCAGCGAGGACAACAGCGCCGCTTCACGCAGCTGGCTGGCATCGATACCGGCCAACGGATGGAAGTGGCTGGCCTGGCGGTCGCCGTAGGTGATGGTGCCGGTCTTGTCCAGCAGCAGCACGTCCACGTCTCCCGCGACTTCCACCGCCTTGCCCGACTTGGCCAGCACGTTGGCGGCCAGCGCGCGGTTCATGCCGGCGATGCCGATGGCCGGCAGCAGGCCGCCGATGGTGGTCGGGATCAGGCAGACCAGAAGCGCGATCAGCAGCAGCGGGTCAACCTGCACGCCTACCGCCGCGCCAATGGCCGGCAGCGTCGCCACCACCACCAGGAAGGTCAGCGTCATCGCCGCCAGCAGCAGGGTCAGTGCGATCTCGTTCGGCGTCTTCTGCCGGTTGGCGCCTTCCACCAGCGCGATCATCCGGTCCAGGAAGCTGTGGCCCGGCTCGGCGGTCACCCGCACGATGATCTGGTCGGACAGCACCTTGGTTCCGCCGATCACACCGGATCGGTCGGTACCGGCCTCGCGCAGCACCGGTGCCGATTCGCCGGTCACCGCTGCTTCGTTGATGGTGGCCAGGCCCTGCACGATCTCGCCATCGGCCGGTACCAGCTCACCGGCACTGACGATCACATGGTCGCCCGGGCGCAGCTCGGCGGCTGGCAGCTGGGTTTCCGCGGCACCCGGCTGCGGTGCGGCCAGGCGGCGCGCCACCAGGTCCTGGCGGGCGCGGCGCAGCGATGCGGCCTGGCCACGGCCACGTGCTTCGGCCACGGCTTCGGCAAAATTGCCGAACAGCACGGTCACCAGCAGGATCGCGGTCACCGCCAGGCCAAAGCCCAGCGGCGCATTGCCGGTCAGGGTGACGATCGCGGCCACGATCGTGCCGGCCATCACCACCGCCATCACCGGGCTGCGCACCAGATGCATCGGCGACAGCTTGCGCACTGCCTCGACCAGTGCGCGGCGCAGGCCTGCGCCATCCAGCAGGGCAGGGCGCGGTGCGAGGGAACTACGGGTTGAACTTGCGTGGGTACTCATTGCGATGTCCTCAGTGCAGTCCCAGGCTCAGGTGGTCGGCGATCGGGCCGAGTACCAGCGCCGGCATGAACTGCAGCACGGTCAGGATGACGATCACCGAGACCAGGGTCAGGGCGAAGGTCGGCGTTTCGATCTGCAGGCTGCCGGCAGACTCCGGCGCCTGGCGCTTGGCAGCCAGCTGTGCGGCCACCACCAGCGGGATGATCAGCAGCGGGAAGCGGCCGAGCAGCAGCACCAGCGAGCAACTCAGGTTCCACCACAGCGTGGCGTCACCCAGCCCTTCGAAGCCCGAACCGTTGTTGGCATAGGCCGAGACATACTCGTAGAACACCTGGCTGATGCCATGGAAGCCGGGATTGGAGGTGCCGGCCAGGCCGGGTACGGCCAGGGTGATCGCGGTGAACACCAGCAGGGTGATCGGCTGCAGCAGCACCAGCAGGGCCAGCAGGCGTACCTGTGGCGTCTCCAGCTTGCGGCCGAACAGTTCCGGCGTACGCCCGGTCATCAACCCGGCCAGGAACACGCCCAGCAGCAGGTACACGATGAACTGCTGCAGGCCGCAGCCGATACCGCCCCAGATCGCGCTGACCAGCATGTTGACCATCGCGATGCCGCCACTGAGCGGCGCCAGCGAATCGTGCATGCCGTTGACCGAGCCGTTGGAGACCTGGGTGGTCACCGCCGCCCACAGCGCAGTGCCGTCGGCGCCGAAGCGCACTTCCTTGCCTTCCATCAGCAGCGGGGTGGCGGCGCTGGCGCTATGCCCTTCGCTCCACATCATCGCGCCGGTGGACAGCAGCGACATGCCCAGCATGCAGCTGAACACCAGGGCGCCGAAGCGGCGCCGGCCGGTGAACGCGCCGATCATGAAGATCACCGCCATCGGCACCAGCAGGATGCCGACGATCTCCAGCGCGTTCGACAGCGGGGTCGGGTTCTCCAGCGGGAAGCTGCTGTTCGGGCCATACCAGCCGCCGCCGTTGGCGCCCAGCTGCTTGGCCGCGACCATCGCCGCGACCGGGCCCAGCGGAAGTTTCTGTTCGGCCATGCCAGCGCTGGCATCGATCGGCGTAGCCTGTGGCCCACCGGCGATCGTCGACGGCACGCCCTGACTGGTCAGCACCAGCGTCCACACCAGGCACAGCGGCAGCAGGAAGCGCACGCACAGGCGCACCACGTCCACGTAGTAGTTGCCCACCGCCACCTGGCGGTCATCGCCGGCCCCGGTGGTCGCCGCAGCCTGCGGCGCACGCGAGAACAACGCGCGCAGCGTCGCCACCGCCAGCGCCAGGCCCATCATCGGCGTCACCACCTGCAGGCCGGTGATGCCGGTCATCTGCGAGAAGTAGGACAGCTGCGCCTGGCCCGAATAGTGCTGCTGGTTGGTGTTGGTCAGGAACGAGATCATCGTGTGCAGCGCGGTGTCCCAGCGCATGTTCGGGATCTGGTCCGGGTTCAACGGCAACCAGGCCTGGGTCATGAACACCGCCTGGGTCAGCACCGCGACCACCACGTTGCTCAGCACGAAGGCCAGCACATAGCCGCGCCAGGACATGGCGCGCGATGGATCTACGCCGAGCACCTTGTACAGCGGCTTCTCTATCCAATGGAACAGCACGTCGACCTTCATCGGCGTGCCGCGCATCACGCGCGCCAGGTACAGGCCCAGCGGCCACGCCAGCAGCAGGCTGGCGGCAATAATCACAAGCATCTCAGTCATGGCCGGCTCCGCTCAGAACGACTCGGGCCGCAGCACGACATAAAGGAGATAGGCGGCGGCAACCAGCACCAGCACGCCACACAACAACGACAGCCAGGGGGACATTGCAATAGCGTCCTGGTGGAACCCCTCCACCTCAGGCCGCCATCGTCGTCCTACCCCCCATAAACGCACTACGCGCCGGACCGGGCCGACGCGTAAAGAGTGCATAAATTCCGTGGGCCAACCCGTAACCAGGCCCGGGGTAGCGCCGGGCCATGCCCGGCGGAGGCAGCGCCGTCAGCCCGCCGGAGTGTCCGCCGGCACCAGCCCCTTCAGCTCGCGATAGCGCTGCAGGGTGCTGTCGATCTCGGCCTTCAACGCCTGCTGCTGCTGCACCAGCCCGGCCTGCAAGCGCTGCTGCGCCTGCAGCTGCGCATGCCGCTTGCGGATCGCCTCGGCCTGCTTGTCGGCCACCTTGGCGCCGGCCAGCTCGCGGTCTCCCGCCGCCGACAGCAGCGCCACCAGCGACTCACGCAGGCTGGTGACGTTGTACTCGGCGGTCTTCAGGTTGTTGTCCAGCACTTCCTGGCGCTCGGCAAACACCCGGCGCAGGTCGGCCTCGCTGCCGTAGGTGGACAACATGGCCTGCTCGGTGCGCTGGCGGGTCTGCTCGGCCATCAGGTCCAGCTGTTGCTGCTGCGCAGCCGTGCTGGCAGCGGCACGCTCCTCGTCGGTCAACGCGCGCTGGACCTGCGCATTGCGCAGGCCCGTGCTCGCATTGAATTCCTCGCGGGCATGGTTGACCGCGTCGGCCGGCAGCGAATCACTGCAGATCCGCTCCTTGCCCTCGTTCCAGCAGTACAGCTTCTTTTCCGCCTTGCCGCTGTCGCGCGACTGCGCCGGTACGGTGAACGGCACGACCAGCAGCAGGCCGGCGAAGAGGACAGCAGGAACTCGGGACATGACCTTTCCCCTGGGTCGGTCAGCGGATCGAACGAACGCCGTACTGGGCCCGGTAGGCTTCCAGCGGCTGCCGGTAACCCACAAGTTCCGGGTTGCCGGAGGCGAAATCAAGCAGATCGGCCAGCGATGCCACGGCGATCACCGGGATACCGGCTTCTTCGGCCACCGACTGCGCGGCAGAACGGCGGTCGGTCTCCGAAGCGATCTCCTGGCGGTCCAGTGCCACCACGATGCCGGCCGGGGTGCCACCGGCGGCGCGGATGATGCCCAGCGCTTCGCGGATCGCCGTACCGGCGGTGATCACGTCGTCGACGATCAGCACGCGCTTGCCCTGCATGTCGGCGCCGATCAGCTGGCCACCCTCGCCATGGTCCTTGGCTTCCTTGCGGTTGAACGACAGCGGCAGGTCGCGGCCGCGCTGGGCCAGCTCGCAGGCCATCGCGGTGGCCAGCGGGATGCCCTTGTAGGCCGGGCCGAACACCACGTCGTACTTGATCCCGCTGGCATCGATGGCATCGGCATAGCACGCGCCGAGCTGGGACAGCAGCGAGCCGGAGTCGAAGCGCCCGGCGTTGAAGAAATAGGGGCTCAGCCGGCCGGACTTGAGGGTGAACTGGCCGAAGCGAAGGGCGTCGGCGGTCAGGGCCAACTGCAGGAAACGGTGGCGGTGGTCGCTCATCAAAACTCGATTCATCTTCATTTGGAGCACAAATCCTAATCCAGCTGGGCGTTTCGCGCTCGTCCGGCCCCGTGTGAAGGCGCTGGCGGGCCCACCCGGCGGACTGCGCAGCCCTGCAGTCAACCGGTATGCTTGCCCGGTTTCCCGCCGTAGGTCTTCCGCATGCGCATCATCAGTTTCAACGCCAATGGCATCCGTTCCGCCGCGACCAAGGGCTTCCTCGACTGGTTCCGTGCCCAGGATGCCGATGTCCTGTGCATCCAGGAAACCAAGGCCCAGGAAGACCAGCTGAGCGACCCGATGTTCCGCCCGGACGGCCACCACTGCTTCTACCGCGACGCCATTACCAAGAAGGGCTACAGCGGCGTGGCGATCTACAGCAAGCGCGAGCCGGACCAGGTCATCACGTCGCTGGGCTGGGCCCCGTTCGACGACGAAGGCCGCTACATCGAGGCACGCTACGGCAACCTCAGCGTGGTCTCCTTCTATATCCCGTCCGGCAGCTCGGGCGACCTGCGCCAGGGCTTCAAGTTCGAAGTGATGGAATGGCTGCGGCCGATCCTGGAGGAGTGGGCGCGCAGCGGCCGCGACTACGTGCTGTGCGGCGACTGGAACATCGTGCGTTCGGCGCTGGACATCAAGAACTGGAAGTCCAACCAGAAGAATTCCGGCTGCCTGCCGGAGGAACGCGACTGGCTCAACGCCCTCTGCGCCGACCACGGCCAGGCCACCGATGTCGCCGCCGGTCGCGGCTGGGCCGATGCCTACCGCCTGCTCAACCCCACCGGAGAGGACTACACCTGGTGGAGCAACCGTGGCGCCGCCCGTGCCAACAATGTCGGTTGGCGCATCGACTACCAGTTCATCACCCCGGGCCTGCGTGACCGCCTGCGAAGCTGCTCGATCTACCGCGACGAGCGCTTCTCCGACCACGCCCCGTTCACCGTGGACTACGACCTGTGACCGAGGCTGCCAAGCCGCGCCGACCGTGGCAGCAGGTGTTGTCCAACCTGAGCCAGCGCAAGGTGCTGGCGATGCTGCTGCTCGGCTTCAGTTCCGGCCTGCCGATCTATCTGGTGGGCAACACGCTCGGCTTCTGGATGCGCAAGGAAGGCATCGAGCTGAGTACGATCGGCTTCCTGTCATGGGTCGGGCTGGCCTACACCATGAAGTTCCTGTGGGCACCGATCGTCGACAAGACCGACGTGCCTCTGTTCGGCCGCTTTGGCCGCCGCCGTGGCTGGATGCTGCTGTCGCAGCTGGTCGTGGTGGTGGGCCTGGTCGGCATGGCGCTGGTCCAGCCCAAGGGGGGCCAGATCCAGTTCCTGGGTATCGCCTGGCAGCACATCGTCGTGTTCGGCGTGATGGCCGTGATCGTAGCGTTTGCTTCGGCCACCCAGGACATCGTCATCGATGCCTGGCGCATTGAAAGTGCTGACAACAGCGAGCAGCTTGGACTGCTGACCTCATCCTCGGCACTGGGCTACCGCACTGCATTGCTGGTCACCGATGCGCTGATCCTGATCATCGCGGCCCGTGTCGGCTGGCAGGTTTCCTACGAGATCATGGCCGTGCTGATGGCGCTTGGCGTGGTGGCTGTGGTGATGGCCCGCGAACCCGCGCGGGAAGTGGCTGCCGTGCAGGCGCAGGCGACCTCGCTGTGGACACCGCGCGGATTGTTCGACGCCGTAGCGGGACCGTTCATCGCCTTCGTCCGCGAGCATCGCAGCGGCGCGATCCTGATCCTGGTGGCCATCAGCGTCTATCGCATGGCCGACTTCGTCATGGGACCGATGGCCAACCCGTTCTACGTCGATCTCGGCCTGGACGAAGATACCGTGGGCGCGGTGCGTGGTTCGGTCGGGCTGGTCGCGACCTTCGTCGGTATTGCCGCAGCGGGCCTGGTCTCGGTCCGCTGGGGGGTGCTGGCGGCGCTGATGGTAGGCGCCGTGCTGGGGCCGGCCTCCAACCTGGCGTTTGCCTGGCTGGCCTATTCCGGCCCGGACACAACCCATTTCGCCGTGGCCATGGCAATCGACAACTTCGCCAGCGGCTTCGCCGGTACGGCGCTGATCGCCTACATGTCGAGCCTGACCAGCATTGGATACACCGCAACCCAGTACGCACTGCTGAGCTCGTTCTACGCGATGCCCGGCAAGGCGCTCAAGGGGCTCTCGGGGTGGTCGGTACAGACGCTCGCACAGGGCCGGACGCTGCTGGAAGGCTACGCGCTGTTCTTCGTCGGTACCGCGCTGGTGGCGATCCCGGTGGTGATCCTCTGCGCCCTGCTGATCCTGCAGCAGCGCCGTCGCCAGACCGCCGGCTCGACCTGATTGCCTGCCCGCCCGGTCTGCGGGATCATCGCCCCGACGCGCCGAGGGGGCGGTGCCTTGCGAACGGGGAAGTGAGCATGGCCGACGTTGTGCTGCGGGACCTGGACCCGCTGCTGCTGGAACGTATCAAACGCGTCGCGGTCGCCCGCGGCTGGACCCACGAACAGACCTGTGCCGCCTTGCTGGAGCAGGGCCTGTTCAGCAGTGAACTGGAAGTCCGCTCCGGCTTCGGCGATCCGGAAGTGGATGCCCTGTCCGATGCCATTGCCGCCCTGCAGGCCTTGCCCGCAGGGCAGGGCTTCGATTAGCGGCCGCGCCGCAATGCTGTAGAGACGAGCCCACGTCCGGCTGCCCGGTAGATCCATGCCACGCGTGGATGGCGCCACCTCACGCCAGGTGGATCGCCCCCAGGATCCGCGGGCCCTTAGCTCCGGTCACGCTTGGCAGGTTGCCGGCCAGCCCGTCCATCGTCCGCTGCGCCAGCCATGCGAAGCCCATTGCCTCCACGTACTCCGGGTCCAGCCCGTGCACGGCGCTGGATTCCACCTGCACGTCCGGCAGCCAGGCCGCGAGGCGCTTCATCAGCTGCCGGTTGCGTACCCCGCCGCCACAGACCAGCAGGCGGCGGGTCTGCGGCTGCTGCGCCAGCAGCGCGTCGGCCACCGTTGCCACGGTCAGCTCCAGCAGGGTTGCCTGCACGTCGGCCGCCGCGTACTGGCCCTCGGCCATGTGCGCCTCGGCCCAGGCCAGGTGGAACTGCTCACGGCCGGTGCTCTTCGGCGGCGGCAGCGCGAACCACGGGTCCGAGCGCCAGCCCGCCAGCAGGCCCTCGTCCGCCGCGCCGCTGGCGGCGTACGCGCCGTCGGCATCAAAGGTGCGGCCGGTGTGGCGCTGGCACCAGGCATCCATCAGCGCATTGGCCGGGCCGGTATCGAAGCCACGTACCGCACCTTCGCGCGGAATCAGGGTCAGGTTGGCGATACCGCCCAGATTGAGCACGGCGCGGTCTTCGTCGGCCGTGCCCAGCATGGCCAGGTGGAAGGCCGGCATCAGTGGCGCACCATGGCCCCCGGCCGCCACGTCGCGGCGGCGGAAGTCGGAGACCGTGGTGATCCCGGTCAACTCTGCGATGCGGTTGCCGTCGCCCAGCTGCACGGTGAAGGCGGGGTCGGCCAACGGCCGGTGACGCACGGTCTGCCCATGCGAGCCGATCGCACGCACCTGGCTGCGGTCCACGCCAGCCTCGGCCAGCAGCTGGTTGGCGGCCCCGGCGAAGCTGATCGCGATCCGGGCGTCCAGCTCGCCCAGCTCCTCCAGCGAATCCAGTGGACCACCTTCGCCCAGCGCCACCAGCCGTGCACGCAGCACCGGCTCCCAGCGGGCGGTCAGGCCGTGCACGAAGCGGCAGCCTCCGCCGGCAGGAAACTGCACCAGCGCGGCATCGATGCCGTCGGCACTGGTGCCCGACATCAGGCCAAGGTACAGGGGGGCGTCAGTGTCGGCAGTCGTGTTCATGGCGGGCATAAAAAAAGGACGCGGCAAGCTTGTGCTGCCGCGTCCTTCTTCGTCAACGCAGGGGCTCAGCCGCGCTTGCGGCCGGTGCTGCTCTTGTCCTTGGCGCTGGCCACCTCGGGGGCGGCCTCGTCGCGGCTGGTCGGTGCCGGGCTGGCATCGGCGTAGATCAGCTTCTCCATGCCCTGGATGCGGGCCATCGCCGGCGCGGTCTGCGCGCGGAAGGCGACCAGCTCGGCGCCCTTCAGCGGCTCCGGCGGCGGCATGGTCACGGTCAGCGGGTTGCGGTGCTCGCCGTTGACGCGGAATTCGTAGTGCAGGTGCGGGCCGGTGGCCAGGCCGGTCGAGCCGACATAACCGATCACCGTGCCCTGGGCCACCCGCTGGCCGGTCTTGATGTTCGCAAAGCGCGACATGTGCCCATACAGGGTGGTGTGGCCACGGCCGTGGTCGAGGATCACCACGTTGCCGTAACCGCGCTGCACGCCGGCGAACTGCACGCGGGCGTCGCCGGCGGCCATGATCGGGGTGCCGGTGCGCGCGGCGTAGTCCACGCCCTTGTGCATGCGCATCTTGCCCAGCACGGGGTGCTTGCGCGCACCGAAGGTCGAGCTCAGCCGCGCGAACGGGATCGGCATGCGGATGAAGCTCTTCTTCAGCGAACGGCCGTTGATGTCGTAGTACTCGGACTTGCCGTTGCGGTCGAAGCGGAAGCCGGAATAGGTCTTGCCACCGGTGGTGAAAGTCGCCGCCAGAATCTTGCTGGTGTCCACCTTCTCGCCTTCGCGCCAGGTTTCATCCATCACCACGCTGAAGCGGTCGCCCGGCTGCAGGTCCTTCGAGAAGTCGATGTCGTACTTGAAGATGTCGTCGGTCATCGTCGCGATCGCCGACGGCGACAGCCCGGCGCGGCGGGCCGCGGCATACAGCGAGCTGGTGATCTCGCCACTGGTGACCACCGTGCGCGTGGAGGTCTCGCGCTTGGTCACCTTCTCCTTGATGTCGTCACCGGCCAGGCTCAGCTCCACCCGGTTGTCGGCATCGCGGTCGAAGCGGATGCTGCGCAGGTCGCCGGACAGGGGCATGTCGAAGGCGATCTCGGCGCCCGGGCGAAGCTTGGTCAGCGCCTCGCGCGCCCCCGGGTGGTCCAGTACCCGGTGCAGGGTGGTCGCCGGGATACCGGCCTTGTCGAACAGATCGCTCAGGGTCTGGCCGCGTTCCACGCGCAGCACCTGCCAGCTGTCACCGGGCACCTGCTGCTGGCGGGCCATGGCCAGCGGCGGCAACGGCAGTGCCAGGCTGGTATGGCTGTCGGCAAAGGGGGCGTCGATGGTGTGCGAGAAGCCCGGCACGATCGTCGCCACCAGGGCGCCGATGGTCGCGAACAGGCTGGCATGCATCCAGTGGCGCCGGGTCCAGCGCTCGTTGAAGGCGGCGGGAAGATGTTGCCTGAGCTTCCGATGCAGGGCGTTGTCGTGCAGGACGTGGAGGCGTTCCTGGAAGCGCTGCTTGCGTGCGCGCCCTTGTTCGGAATTGTGCATCGGCGGTTTTTTCCTGGTGGCCCGGGAGCGGGGGCCTGATCGCCGGTTACCATAGACACCTGAGAAAACCGCGTCAAACCCTTGTGCCCATTGGCTTTTGTGAAGCCAATCGGGTTAACTTTGCTTTAACACCCCACACAAGAATCGGCGTTGCCGGGAGTAGTCACGTGTCCTCGATTGAAGAAGCCCTTGCCCAGATCGGCCGTGGTGCCGACGAGATCCTCAAGCTCGAGGATCTGCGTGCGCGCCTGCAGGAGGGCCGCCCGCTGCGGATCAAGGCCGGCTTCGACCCCACCGCGCCCGACCTGCACCTGGGCCACACGGTGCTGCTGAACAAGATGCGCCAGTTCCAGGACCTCGGCCACCAGGTCATTTTCCTGATCGGCGACTTCACCGGCATGATCGGCGACCCGTCCGGCAAGAGCCTCACCCGCAAGCCGCTCAGCCGCGAGGACGTGCTGGCCAACGCCCGTACCTATGAGGAGCAGGTGTTCAAGGTGCTGGACCGCAGCCGTACCGAAGTCCGCTTCAACTCGGAGTGGTTCGGCAAGATGGGCGCGGCCGACATGATCCGCCTGGCCGGCCAGCACACCGTGGCACGCATGCTCGAGCGCGACGACTTCGCCAAGCGCTACGCCGCCCAGCAGTCCATCGCCATCCATGAGTTCCTGTACCCGCTGGTGCAGGGCTACGACTCCGTGGCCCTGGAGGCCGACGTGGAGCTGGGCGGTACCGACCAGAAGTTCAACCTGCTGATGGGCCGTGGCCTGCAGGAGCACCACGGCCAGAAGCCGCAGGTGGTGCTGACCATGCCGCTGCTGGAGGGCCTGGACGGCGTCAACAAGATGTCCAAGTCGCTGGGCAACTACATTGGCATCAGCGAACCGGCCATCGACATCGTCACCAAGACCATGAAGGTGGACGACACCCTGATGTGGCGCTGGATCGAGCTGCTGTCCTTCGACATCAGCCAGGCCGAAGCCGTGCAGCTGCGCGAGCAGGTGGCCAATGGCGGCCTGAACCCGCGCGTGGTCAAGCTGCGCCTGGCGCGTGAACTGGCGACCCGCTTCCACGACGCCGCAGCGGCCGAGCAGGCGATCGCCGGCTGGGAAGCGGCGGTGACCGGGCAGGGCGACATCACCCAGCTGCCGCTGCAGGACGTGGCGATCCCGGTCGAAGGCCTGCGTATCGCTGCGCTGCTGACCGCGGCCGGCCTGACCCCGAGCAACTCCGAAGCCAACCGCAAGCTCAAGGAGCGCGCGGTCAAGGTGGACGGTGAGGTGGTCGAGGACGGCCAGCAGGTGCTGCAGCCGGGCTTCGAAGGCCTGCTGCAGGTCGGCAAGCGCACCTTCGCCCGCGTACGCCTGGTCGCTGCCTGAGACAAAGGAAGGGCCGGCGCAGCCGGCCCTTCCTTATGCTCTTGTAGAGCCAAGCCCACGCTTGGCTGCTCTTCGGGCGGTCCTCCCGCAGCGCGACGGATGAACGGATGCAACATCCGGTGAAAAAAATCGCCACACCCCCTTCACAAACGATGGGAATAGGGACATACTTCTCCTCCCCCGTCGCAGGGGTCGCCACCAAGGGGCTTCAGCGACAACAGGGCGCCCACCACCGCCGAACGAGATGATCGAACGAAGGTGTTGACGGACTGAAAAAGTCTGGCATAATGGGCGGCTCGCTACGAAGGAAACTTCGCAGCACACGGGAACGGCGCTGAGGCCACTTCCCCGGATCTTTGAAAGTATGCGCAGGTATCTTGTGAAGGCGCCTGCAGGAAGGATGATTGTCCATCTTGCAGACGTTT
>NZ_JCAFSU010000007.1:0-203093 GCF_059369555.1 Stenotrophomonas sp. YJH_SMC_21 | reverse complement strand
CGAGCACACCAGGATCGCGCCGTCCATCTGGGCGGCACCGGTGATCATGTTCTTGACGTAGTCAGCATGGCCCGGGCAATCGACGTGGGCGTAGTGACGGACCGGGGATTCGTATTCGACGTGCGCGGTCGAGATCGTGATACCACGAGCCTTTTCTTCCGGAGCGGCGTCGATCGAGGAGTAGTCCTTGAACTCGCCACCGAAGCGCTCGGCACCGATCTTGGTCAGTGCGGCGGTCAGCGTGGTCTTGCCGTGGTCGACGTGACCGATGGTGCCGACGTTGACGTGCGGCTTGGTGCGCTCGAACTTACCCTTGGCCATGGCTGCTTATCTCGAATTCGTCTGAGAGGTGATGCTTAAGATGGTGCTCACGAAAGGAATCGAACCTTCGACCTCTTCCTTACCAAGGAAGTGCTCTACCGACTGAGCTACGTGAGCCGAGTTTTGCATTATGACATGAACTCGATAATATTCAAAGTTCATTCAATGGAGCGGGAGACGGGAATCGAACCCGCACCATCAGCTTGGAAGGCTGAGGTTCTACCATTGAACTACTCCCGCGCCGGGAATGTCACAACGTGAAACTGGTGGAGGGAGGTGGATTCGAACCACCGAAGGCGTAAGCCAGCAGATTTACAGTCTGCCCCCGTTGGCCGCTTGGGTATCCCTCCTTACCACCCCATTCCGTTGCCGCCGAAGCGTTGCGGTGCGTGGTGGTGAGCCGCTTATTCTGCTGATGGGACGGGGGGCTGTCAACGCTTTTTTCCATTTTTTTCACACGCTGTCGCAAACCCATTGATACGCAAGGTTATTGCCCGGGAACCGGCAGGGTCTCGTTGGCGAAAATTGCGACATGAGGGACGCCGTCGCCGCCGATCCAGCCCCGATACATGCCCTGGGTGTTGAACGGCGTGGCCATTTTTCCGTCTGCGCCGAGCACGATCGCACCGCCGTCGCCGCCCATCTGCGGAATCGTCTCGTTGATCACGCCCTTGCCGGCCTGCTCCGGGCTCTGCCCCTGGTAGCGCATGCGCGCGCAGATCTCGTGCGCGGCCGCAGTGCGGATGTAGTACTCGCCCCACCCGGTGCCGGACACCGCGCAGCGTGCGTCGGCCCAGGTGCCGGCACCGATGATCGGCGAGTCACCGACCCGGCCGTAGCGCTTGTTGGTCATGCCCCCGGTGGAGGTGCCGGCGGCCAGATGCCCCTGCGCGTCCAATGCGACCGCACCAACGGTACCGAAGTGCTTTGCAGTCTCCAGGTCGGCATGCGCCTGGCCGCTGGCCTCTTCCTTCAGCGCGCGCTGCAGCTGCTGCCAGCGCTTCTCTGTACGGAAGTAGGAGGGATCGACCAGAGGAATGCCCTGCTCGGCCGCGAAGGCTTCGGCGCCCTGCCCGACCATCATCACGTGGCGGGATTTCTGCATCACGGTCTGCGCCAGCAGGATCGGGTTGCGCACCCGCTGCACGCCCGCCACCGCGCCCGCCGCCTGGTTCGCGCCATCCATGACCGCCGCATCCAGCTCGTTGTGGCCGTCGTGGGTGAACACCGCGCCCTTGCCGGCGTTGAAGGTGGGATCGTCCTCCAGCACGGTGATCGCGGCGGTGACTGCGGCCAGCGCGGGGCGCCCCGCCGCCAGTTCCGCATGGCCCTTCAGCAGTGCCGCCCGCAGCGCGTCACGTGCGGCCTTTTCCTCGGCCGGCGACAGGTCCTTGCGCTCGACGCCGGCGCCGCCGTGGATGACCAGCAGCGGTGAAGCGGCCGGTGCGGCCTGGGCAAGCATGGGCAGGGACAGCAGCGCAGACAGCGCCAGGCGCAGTTTCATCGGATACGTCTCCAGCAGTAGCGGGGAATGGATTGCAGGGTAGTGCCGGCCGCTGGCCGGCGGGGGGCGTATCAGGGAAGGTGGGTTGCCGGCGAGCGGCCGGCACTACCGAAGCGTGAACTCAAGCTCACCGTCGCTGACGTCGGCCACGGCCTGATAGTCGGCCTCGGCCTGGACGTCATCCAGGCGCATGCGGCTGCCGCTGGCGACCACCGTTACCGGCACCGCGCGGAAGCGCAGCGGCTCGCCCTCGACCAGGCGGTCGGCATCGCGGCCAGGGTTGACCACCCAGACCTTGCCCTCGCCGTCAGCACTGTAGACCTGCGCCTGGCCATCAGGCTCCACGCACAGGGCGGTGTCCTCGTCGACGCCGATGCCGACGATGTCGGGGTCGCCACTGTCCTGTGCGGCACGCGCCACGAACACGATCAGGCGACCGAGCCGGTCGCGCTTGTCGAAGTGGGTGTCGGTGACCACGCGCTGCAGGTAGGGCATCTGCAGGAAGCCGCTGTCCATGGTCACCGCGCTGCCCATCGGGTCCGCCAGGGCGCCGGCAGAGGTGATGCTGCCGCCGTCCATCGCGCCGTAGGCATAGCCACCGAGGATGGCGAGCCCCGCACTGGTACCGGCAATCGGCTTGCCAGCGCGCACGTGGGCGTTCAGCGCGCGGTTGAGCGCAGTGCCCTTCCAGAAGCGGATGTAGCGCGACTGGTCACCACCGGCAATGAAGATGGCATCAGCTGCGGCAACCACGCGCAGCACGGCCGGATCGTCGGCGCCGCGGCGGCTGTCGAACACCAGCGTCTGCACTGCGGTGGTACCGCCGATCTCGCGGTACAGGCGGTCCTGCAGCTCATCACTGCCAGAAGCGCGCAGGATCAGCACACGGCCATTGCCAGCCTGCTTCAGCCACCAGTGGAAGGCCTCCGGCACCCATTCGCCACCGCCCATCAGCATCATGGCCGGTGCGCGCGGACCGGGCCGGGGCGCGTCGAGATCGCCGGCTTCGTAGTAGGCGAAGCCCGGGCCCTGCAGGTCCTGCGCAAGGGCGACCAACGGCACGGCCAAGACCAGCAGCGCCAGCCAGGCGAAGGGGGCACGCAGGGTCCGATGGAGGCGTCGCATCTTGATCTCCCTGAACAAAATCGACTTGCAAGCGTTTCCACTCTTTGCCAGATAGGGACCCAGTAGTCAAGGACATGAAAAAGGCGTTAAATGCGCGCGCCCGTTCCGGAAATCTGAATGGGGGACAGGGCCCCTCCTCTGCGGGCCGGCTTCATTTCCGAGAATTCCTCATGCGTAGAAAGGCGATGGCGTGGTCGATCCAGCTGGCGTTGATGGGCGTGGCTGCTTCCGCGGCGGCCCAGGCACCGGCTTCCTCCCCGGTTCAACAACTGGATGCGGTGCAGGTCACCGGTTCGCGCATTCCGCGCGCCCAGGTGGAAGGCCCCGCCCCGATCACGGTGATCGACGCCGAACAGATCCGCTCCAGCGGCTTCACCAGCGTGCCGGACGTGCTGCGTGCAATGACCCAGAACGGCGGTGAGACCCAGAGCCAGCAGTCTTCCAGCGGCGCCGACTTCTCGCCGGGCGCCCAGCAGGTGGACCTGCGCGGCCTGGGCCCGAACCACACGCTGGTGCTGGTCAATGGCCGCCGCATCGCCGACTTCCCGATGCCGTTCAAGGGCCGCAGCAACTTCACCGATGTCTCCAACATCCCGCTGGGGATGATCGAGCGCATCGAAGTGCTGACCGGCAGCGCCTCGGCCATCTACGGCTCGGACGCGATCGCCGGCGTGGTCAACTTCATCCTGAAGAAGAAGGCCGACGGCACCACGATCGACATGCGCATGGGCACCACCAGCGAAGGCGGTGGCGAGTCGTTCGACATGAGCCTGGCCAGCGGCTTCAGCCGCGGCAACTTCAACGCCGTGTACAGCGTCGAGCTGCAGTCGCAGACCCCGCTGTGGGCCTATGAGCGCGACATCCAGGATTCGACCCAGGACGGCCCCACCGAGGGCTCGCGCATCGCCCGCCGCGCTTACCTGCGTACGGACTACAACGACGACTACCTGGATCCGGGCGCGGCCACCTGCGAAGCGCTGGCCGGGCAGAACCAGGGCAGCACCTACCGCGCCTACCGCCCGCGCTACGGTTACTACTGCGGCAGCGACAGCTCGATCGGCTACGGCACCATCCTCAGCAAGCGCCGCGGCGCCAATGGCTACGCCTCGCTGAGCTACGACTTCGACAACGGCCAGCAATGGTTCGCCGATGTGCAGCTGGGCTACCACACGATGTCGCTGATGCGCGACGTCACCAAGTGGGGCCGCATGGACGCCAATGGCGATGAGTCGGGCTACTTCAACAACCAGGCCACCGGCGAGATCGAGTTCTGGCAGCGCCAGTTCTCACCCGAGGAAATGGGGGGCCTGCGCAATGCGATGGTGCGCAGCACGCAGAAGACCTTCAGCGTGACCACCGGCTTCAAGGGCAATCTGGCCGGCAACTGGGACTACGAAGCGGCGCTGAGCCATTCGCAGTACCAGTCGCGGATCAGCTGGGCGCAGATCATCGCCTCCAAGGCGAATGACCTGTTCCTGGGCCCGCAGCTGGGCGTGGACGACGACGGTTTCCCGATCTACAACGCGGCCCCGTCGCGGCTGTACCGGCCGCTGACCCGCGCCGAGTACGATTCGATTGCCGCACGCACCACCTATTCGCCGAAGTCGCGCACCGAGACGGCTGCATTCACGCTGACCAATTCCGCGCTGTTCGGCCTGCCGGGCGGTGATGCCGGGTTCGCCGCGACCGTGGAAGTGGGCCAGCAGGCCTATGCGCTGAATCCCGATCCGCTGGCCACCCAGTACTACTACTACAGCTGGAAGGATTCGGACGGCCAGGGCTCGCGCAACCGCTGGGCGACCGCCGCCGAGCTGCGCATGCCGCTGCACGAGACGGTCAACCTGAGCGTGGCCGGCCGCTACGACCAGTACCGCTATTCCGGCCACACCATCGGCAAGGCGACCTGGAGCGGCGGTCTGGAATGGCGCCCGATCGACACGCTGCTGGTACGCGGTTCGTATGGCACCGCGTTCCGCGCGCCGGACCTGCACTACGTGTTCGCCGGACCGGGCAACGACGAGACCACCGCCGAAGACCTGTACAGCTGCCGCGCCGATGGCGCCAGCGACTGTTCCGACTACGAGCGCAACCTGATCCGCAGCCGCACCGGCAACCGCCAGCTCGACCCGGAAACCAGCACCTCGTGGAGCGCAGGCTTCGTCTGGTCGCCGGCGATCGGCCTGGACCTGTCGGTGGACTGGTTCGACATCGACATGCGCAAGCAGGTGCAGGACATGGATGTGCGCACCCTCCTGGCCAACGAAGCGAACTGCCGGCTCGGCAGTGCCGACATCAATTCGCCGACCTGCGTGGACGCGCTCGACCGCATCACCCGTACCAGCGACGGCCGCCTGTACGGCGTGCGCGTGGCGCCGATCAACGTCGCCCGCGAGTCGACCTCCGGCATCGACGTCGGCCTGCGCTACCGCCTGCAGACCGGTATCGGCGACTTCATCCTCAATGGCACCCACACCTGGGTGAAGAAGCACGATTTCCAGCGCTACCCCGGCGATCCGACCCTGGACCAGTTCGCGGTCAACAGCGGATTCGACATCCCGCGCACCAAGACCAGCCTGAGCGTGACCTGGGAGAAGGACGCGTGGTCGGCCACGGTCTACGGTTCGCGCCTGGGCAAGCTGCCGACCTCGGACAACTACGACCAGTCGTTCGACTGGGAAAGCGGTGACAGCCCCTACGTGAAGGCGACCTACCGCTACAACGCCTCGGTGCAGTATCGCTTCGACGACCATTCGCGCCTGTCGCTGTCGGTGGTCAACGTGTTCAACAAGATGCCGCCGAAGGATGCCACCTACACCGCGTATCCGTACTACGACGTGTCCTGGTTCGACAGCGTCGGCCGCACCATCAACCTGCAGTACACCCACAAGTTCGGTGGCAGCGCGCTGTAAGTGCCCGGCCAATGTCGGTACAGGAAACCCCCGCTTCGGCGGGGGTTCCTTTTTTTGCCACCTGAACGGTGCCCGCGGGCAGGCTCCGGGCCGGTCGGCCAGCCGGGGATTTTAGGAAACAGCTGATTCCGCGCCGTCCGCGCCGCTTCCTAGCATCGTTGCATGTTCCGCTTCCCCCGCCCTTCGCTGCAGAAGACCGTGCCATCGACCACCGCGTCGGTGCTGTTGCGCTGCCTGACCGTCTGTGTCTTCATCTGCCTGGCCGCCGCGGCCGGGTTCTACCTGCTCACGGCATTCACCGAGGACATCTCGACCCATCGCCGCGAGATGAATGCAGCGGCCTACAGGGCCCAGATCTATTTCGACCAGCGCGAAGCCCTGCTGCGCTACCTGGGCGATTCCGTGCTGGCCGGCAATCCGGATGCGCCTGCCACGGACAGCAAAGGCATGCGCCAGGTGGCGCTGGATGGCCCCGGCGGCCAGCCGGGCCAGCGACTGCTCTTGTCGGCACGTGCCGAGCACACGCTGCAGGCGCTGCAGACGCACCTGCTGCTGGTCGATGCGCGGGGTGCGCACTGGCTGGCCGGAGGCGCGGTCGACTTGGACGTGGCACGCCTGCCATCGCTACGTGCACTGCAGACGCGCAACGGCAGCCTCGAGGGCGCTGACCGGGTGTACTGGCTGCGCCCGGGTGACCGTGGCGTCGCACTGGCGCAGCCGGTGCAGTCCGGTCCCCATCCGGCGCAGTGGCTGGTACTGCTGCTTGATACAGATGCAGCGGCGGGCATGATCGATGGCCAGGGCATCGGCGGTTATGCGTTGCTCGACCGTTCTGGGCAGCCTGCATTGTCCAGCCAGGCGCCGCGGCTGGATCGCGCGGGCTGGACAATCCTGCGGGAACGCCAGGACGACAGCTTCGGTACGTTATGGAGCGGCGGCCTGCCGCGCGGCGTAGCGCTGGTGAAAAGTGTCGGCAATGACGGCTGGCGGTTGGTCTACCACCTGCCGCCGCAGCTGCTGCTGGGCGACCTGGCCGTGCCCCTGCTGGTCTGCGTGCTGTTGCTGCTGCTGGCCGGTGTTGCGCTGCGCCTGCTACGGCATCGCGTGGACCTGCAGCTGATCCAGCCGGCCCTGCAGCAGCACCGCCGCCTGCTGGAGAACCTGGACTTCAGTTCGACGGTGATCGACATGGCGCCGGTCGGCATCTGCGTCCTGCGCCGCAACGACCGCGCGCTGCTGCTGTCCAACCAGCTGCTGCGCGACTGGCTCGGCGAGGAAGGCGAACACAGCGACTGGCAGGCGCCATGGCGCGGACATGCCGGCGAGCGCGGGCGCGGACTGGAATTCACCGCCCGCGACGGGCGCCAGCTGCAGGTGCTGCACGCGGCCTGCCGCTACCAGGGCGATGATGTGCTGCTATGCGTCTTCCATGATATTTCCCGACACCGCCAGGCACAGGCCGCACTGTCGTCGGCACGCCAGGCGGCCGATGCGGCCAACCAGGCCAAGAGCGCGTTCCTGGCCACCATGAGCCATGAAATCCGCACTCCGCTGTACGGCGTGCTGGGCACGCTGGAGCTGCTGGGGCACACCTCGCTGGACGCCCGGCAGTCGCAATACCTGCGCACCATCGAGAGTTCCTCGTCGGTCCTGCTGCAGTTGATCAGTGATGTGCTGGATGTGTCCAAGATCGAGTCAGGGCAGCTCAGCCTGGAGCCGGCGGCGTTCTCGCCGCGCGAGCTGACCGAGAGTGTGCTGCGCAGCTTCGCCGCGTCGGCCACCTGCAAGGGCCTGCAGATCCTGGTCTGCACCGATCCGCGCCTGCCGACGCGGGTGCTCGGTGATGCCGACCGCATCCGCCAGGTGCTGGGCAACCTGCTCAGCAACGCGATCAAGTTCACCGAGCATGGCCGGGTGGTGTTGCGCGTGCGCCAGGTACAGCGCGAAGGTGAATCGAGCGTGCTGGCCTGGCAGGTGACCGATACCGGCGTGGGTATTGCTGCGGAGGAACAGGCGCGTCTGTTCGAACCGTTCCGCCAGGTCCGCGGCGCGGCCAGCGCGCAGGGTACCGGCCTGGGCCTGTCCATCAGCGACCGTCTGGTGCGCTTGATGAGCGGCGAGCTGCAGGTGGTGAGCGAGCCGGGCCTGGGCAGCAGCTTCAGCGTCCGCCTGCCATTGCCGGTGCTGGCCGCTGCCGAGGATGGGCCCACATTGCTGCCGGAACCACCGATCCTGGTGCGCGGCCGCGACCGCGAGCTGGTCGACAGTGCCTGTGGCTGGCTGTGTCGCTGGGGTGCCAACGCGCAGCCCCTGCTTGGCGACCCGACGCTGCTGGACCATGACGGCGCGATCCTGATGGATGGTGAAGCAGCCACTCCGCTGGCATGGTCGGGCCCGCGCGTGGTGGCATCGATCGAGGGCGGTGACCAGCCGATCACTGCCGCCGATGGCAGCCTGGTCGTGACCCTGCATGGCATGACCGCGATCGGCAATGCGCTGGCCAACGTGCAGCAGCAACGTGCGGCGCAGCCGGAGACCACGCGCTTGGCACCGCCCGTGCCGCTGGGGCTGCGCGTGCTGGCGGTCGAGGACAACCCGATCAACCGGGTGATCCTGGCTGAGCAGCTGCGCACCCTCGGCTGCGACGTGGAGCTGGCACAGGATGGCATTGAAGCGCTGCAACGGTGCCGCGAGCAGTGCTTCGATCTGGTGGTGACCGACATCAACATGCCGCGCATGGACGGCCACGCGCTGGCCCGCGAGCTGCGCGATGACGGCAACCTGGTACCGGTGATCGGCGCCACCGCCAATGCCACCGCCGAAGAGCGCGAGCGCTGCCTGGCCAGTGGCATGCAGGGCTACCTCAGCAAACCCATCGACATCGCCCGCCTGCGCAAGGCACTCACCGCCCTGCGCCAAGGAGATCCCGCATGACCCAGCGTGTCCTGATCCTGGAAGACCAGCCCTTCCAGCGTGGTTTCCTGGCCAATCTTTTCGGCAGCCGTGCCGGCGTCCAGGTCGATGCCTGCGAAGACGTGGATGCCGCCATCGCACTGTGTGCCTGCCAGCCCTACGACCTGGTGGTCAGTGACCTGCTGATGCCCGGGCAGGACGGCATCCAGTTCATCCAGGCGCTGGCGGCGCAGCCACGCCCACCCCGCCTTGCCGTGGTCAGCGCGGCCCCGCGGCGGATGATGACCTCGGCACGGCTGATGGCCGAATCGCTGGGGCTGGAGGTGATCGGCCTGCTGCCCAAGCCGGTGGCGGCCGCCGACGTGGATGCCCTGTTCGAGGCGCTGGCGCAGGCGCGTCAGGCCACTGGCAAGGCCCCCACGCGCGCGGCGGCTGCACCCGAACCGGATGTTTCGCAGCTGCGCCAGGCCATGGCCGATGGCAGCCTGACGGCCTGGTTCCAACCGAAAAAGTCACTGCAGTCAGGGCGGGTCGTGGCGGCCGAGGCACTGGTGCGCTGGCGCCATCCGCAGCTGGGCACGCTGGCCGCTGGCAGCTTCCTCCCGGCGATCTGCCGATACGGGCTGGAGGGCGATCTGCTGCGGATGATGCTCAAGGCCAGCATCAGCGCACAGGCACGCTGGCGCAAACAAGGGTTCCGGGTACCGGTATCGATCAACCTGCCCCCTCACCTGCTGGAGCAGTCGGACCTGCCCGACGAACTGCTGGCACTGACCCTGGCCAACGGCGGTACGCCTGGTGAATTGTGCTTTGAGCTGATGGAAAACAGCACCACGCGGCACGTCAGCGACTTCTATGCCGGTGCCTGCCGGCTGCGCATGAAGGGCTTCGGCCTGGCCCAGGATGATTTCGGGCAGGGTCTGAGCTCGGTCCACAATCTGGTCAATACCCCCTTCACCGAGGTCAAGATCGACCGCGCGCTGGTCAGCGGCTGCGCCCGTGACCCGGCCCTCCACCTGACCTTGTCGACGGTGATCGCGCTGGCCAACCAGCTCGGGCTGACCATCGTGGCCGAGGGCGTGGAAAGCGATGCCGACCTGGCCGCGCTGCGCCAGCTCGGCTGCAGCCAGGTGCAGGGTTTCCTGATCTCGCAGGCGCTGCCCTCAGACGAGTTCACCCGCCTGCTGGACGAAGAAGCACCGCGACTGGACGAAAGATCGCGAGCCGCCCTGAGCTGACACGGATTCCACAGCGACTTCACAACATCATCAAGTGGCATTGACGATCCTGTCTGTGCAGTGGCGGCGGACTTTGCGCTGCCGCCACCGGTGCCGCTGTCCGCCCCTGCCCTGAGACCCGCCATGCCGGCCGAGGCCGCCCCTGTTCGCCGACTCGCTCGCCGCTCACTGCGCGTCCACGCCCTGCTGATCGGCGTGGTGGTGCTGGCGACCCTGCAGGCCGGACTGCTGCTGTCGGCCGGCTCGCAGCTTTTGAACGAAGAGCGCAGCAAGATCGAGTACCACTTCCGCCGCCTGGACGGCACGCTTCGCGAGCAGGAGCGCTTCCTGCGCCAGTGGCGGCTGCACGATGTCGGCGCTCGAGGACAGCCGGTTGCCGATGCCAGCGTGGAACTGCAACGCGGCCCGTTGTTCGCCAACTTCGCGGCGATCGGGAGCGAGGGAGCCAGTCTTTCGCTACCGAACGAGCTGGGCGATCGTTTCCTGCGCTTCTACGGCACGTTCTGGTCGGCCTCGCACTACCCACCACCGCAATGCCTGCTGGTCGATGGCCAGGGCACGCGCGGGCTGCTGGCACCGGTGCAGATCGGCGTTACCGATGCGAGCCAGAACAGCCCGCATCACCTGCGCCCGGCGATCGCCGACATCCACCGGGTCATGGGCACGCGTCCGGCGCTGCAGCGCGGTGGCATCGTCTGGGTGAGCGTACCGTGGCGCGACCGGCAGACCCGTTTGCTGGCCATCGCGCATGCGCCGCAGGATGCACGCCTGTGGGGCGAGGACGACAAGGATTCACAGGCCGCGCTGGCCTGCCTGCTCGATCCGGGACGTGTCGATGACTACCGGCAGGTGCTGGGTGTTCCGGTGTTCCAGCGGCTGTCGCTGTTCGATACCGATGGCCAGCGCCTGCTGGGCGATGCAGCAGACGCCAGTGACGCTGGCACCTCCTGGAAGGCCGGCCTTGCAGGCCTGCAGTTCCGCATGCGCAGCGAGCGCGGCTGGCTGGCGGTGTACCACGTCAGCTGGCGGCAGGTGTTCCAGCACCCACAGGGGCCCTTGCTCGGCGCGACCGTGGTGGCGCTGCTGCTGGCATTGGGTGGCACGCTGCTGCTGCGCGCGTATCGGCGTTCGGTCATCGAACCACTGCGCAGCAACCACGCGCGCCTGCTGGAAAGCGAGGCCTTCAGCCGCACCATCCTGGACAACGCGCCGATCGGGCTGTGCCTGCTGCGCCGTACCGATGGCAATGTGCTGCTGGACAACACCCTCGCCCGCCGCTGGCTGGGCGAAGACCACCACAGCGGAGGCTGGCATGGCCCTTGGCGGCGCAGCGTGCTGGCCGCTGGAGGCACCACGCTCGGCGATGGGCTGGCCTACACCACGCCCGAAGGCCGCCACCTGCTGGTGACCGCGACGCCGGCGCGCTATCGCGGCGAGCCGGCGGTGCTGTGTCTGTTCATCGATCTCAGCAGCCAGCATGAAGCCGAACAGGTGCTGCAGCAGGCGCGCCGTGCCGCCGACCAGGCCAACCGGGCCAAGAGCCAGTTCCTGGCCACGATGAGCCATGAAATCCGCACGCCGCTGTACGGCGTGCTCGGCACCCTCGAACTGCTCGGACTCACACCACTGGATGCGCGGCAGCAGGACTATCTGGCGACGATCCAGCGTTCGTCCTCGACCCTGATGCAGCTGATCAGCGACATCCTCGACGTCAGCAAGGCAGAGGCCGGGCAACTGAGCCTGGAGCCCAGCCCGTTCGATCCGGTGCGACTGACCGAGGATGCGCTCGACTCGTATGCTGCCGCAGCCGCCAACAAGGGGCTGCGGTTCTACGCCTGCATCGATGCCGACGTGCCACCCTTGGTGTGCGGTGATGCCGCGCGGATCCGCCAGGTCCTCAACAACCTGATCAGCAACGCACTGAAGTTCACCGACAGCGGGCGCGTGGTGGTGCGCGTTTCGGCACGCTGGCAGGAGCAACGCTGCTGGCTGCAGTGGCAGGTCGCCGATACCGGTATCGGCATTGCCAGCGAACACCAGGCGCACCTGTTCGAGCCGTTCTTCCAGGCCAACCCGGGCACCGATGCGATGCGCGGCACCGGCCTAGGGCTGGCCATCTGCGCGCATCTTGTGGCGTTGATGGAAGGCCAGCTGCGTGTGGTCAGCGAGAGCGGCCTGGGCAGCAGCTTCAGCGTCGAACTGCCGCTGCCACCGGCGCCGGCGGATCCGCAGCAATCCCCTGCGCCGCAGCTGCCTGCGGGCCTGCAGGTCCAGGTACGGGGCAGCGTGCGCGAGCTGGTGCAATCGCTGTGCGAACGCCTGCAGCAGCGTGGTGCACAGGCCAGCGTGTACCGGGAAGACAGCACGGCAGACTTGCCATCGCCCACCGTGCTGCTCGACCTGGTCCTTGACGACCCGCTGCCCGGGTGGGCCGGTGGACCGCGTGTGGTCGCCTGCCGCGAAGGCGGCGTGCGCCCCCGGCACATTGATGGCTTCTGGCAGGTTGGCCTGAACCGGTTCGATGCGATCGTGCTCGCGTTGGCCGCGGCCAGTGGCCAGCCGCTAGCGGCGAGCGCCGAAGGGCGCCTGCCGGCGACGCGCCGTTTCGGCCTGCAGGTGCTGGTGGCCGAGGACAACCCGATCAACCAGGCGATCCTGCGCGACCAGCTGGAACAGCTCGGCTGCCGCGCCGTGGTCGCCAGCGATGGCAATGAAGCGCTGGGCTACTGGCAGCAGGGCGCGTTCGCGCTGGTGCTGACCGACCTGAACATGCCCGGGATGGATGGCTATGGCCTGGCGCGCGCCTTGCGGGCGCGCGGTGTCAGCGTGCCGATCCACGGTGCCACCGCCAACGCCGATCCGGCCGAACGCCAACGCTGCCAGGAATCGGGCATGCAGGGCGTGCTGGTCAAGCCGATCACGCTGGAAGCGCTGCAACGCCTGCTGATCCGGATCACCCAGGGCGATGCGGCGGTTTCCGCGCCGCCGCAAAGTCCTGTATCCACCGATACGCGCGATGATGATCCGCCGCTGCAGGTTCCCGCAAGAATGCAGGCATTGTTCGTGCAGACCATGCAGGCTGACCTGGACAGCCTGCGCCAGTCGATTGCCACCGCCGATCCCGCGCGCGTGGTGCAGGTACTGCATCGCATCCGCGGCGCACTGGTCATCGTCGGCGCACCTGCGCTGGTGGACAGCGGCCTGCGGATCGAACAGGGCCTCGCAGGCGGCGATGACCTGGTCACCCAGGAGGCTCCGCTTGCCGGCTTCCAGCGACGCCTCGAACAGCTGCTGCATCCGCTGCTCGGCGCGGCATCTCCTTCCTCATCTGACGACCCGAACCCGCCATGACCACACGGATCCTCATCGCCGACGACCACCCGATCGTGCTTGCCGGCATCCGCGACGTACTGGCCGGGGAGCTGGACCTCGAGGTCGTGGGCGAAGCGGCCGACCCGGCGACGCTGATCGAGCTGATGACCCGGACCCGGCCACAGGCGGTGATCACCGACTACAGCATGCCAGGGGGCGACCGCTTCGGGGACGGCATAAAGCTGATCTCGTTCCTGCGCCGCAGCTTCCCGGAGACGCGCCTGCTGGTGCTGACGATGGTGTCCAACCCGTCGTTGGTTGCGGCGATGTATGCCGCTGGTGCCGGCGGCGTGGTGCTCAAGAGCCATGGATTGGGCAGCCTGGTACAGGCCCTGCGCGTGGTGCTGGCCGACCGCGTCTACCGGCCCCCGGGCCTGCTGCCGGTAGCGGCGAGCGAGCCGGCCGATGCCGATGCGGTGCGTGCGCGGCTGTCGCCGCGCGAGCTGGAAGTGATCCGGCTGTTCACCGGCGGCATGAGCGTGGGCGACATTGCACGCCAGCTGCAGCGCAGCGCCAAGACGGTCAGCACGCAGAAGATCAGCGCGATGCGCAAGCTGGGCGTGGACAGTGATCAGGCGCTGATCGAGTACTGCCTGCAGGCCTCGTTGTTCGCCTGAGGTCCACTCCAGGCTGAACCCTGCAGCCCCTGTACAAGGGCCCGCACCGGCTTTAGGAAACGCCTGATTCCATAGGACAGCGCCGATTTCTAGGCTGGACGCATCCCGCCTTGGTGCGCCTGCCGGCAGTAGCTGCGCCGCCTTGGGGGACGGAAGTCCGATGGCGCCTGCAGCTGCCATCGCGTGTGGCTTCCGCAGCGACGCGGCCCTGCCGCGCCAGTTCGCGCAGCCGTGCTGCGCCCTGCCACAGGAAGTCCAACAGAATGTACGCCTCCCCCACACGGTACCGCCGTGCGCCTGGGCGCGCGCGCCTCGCGCCTGCCCCCCTCCTTCCCAGCCTGCTGGCGACCGCCCTGTGGGCGGCGCTGCCGGCCCACGCCGCCGATCTGACCGGACCGCTGAAGGTC
The DNA here is from genome assembly GCF_059369555.1 of Stenotrophomonas sp. YJH_SMC_21. Taxonomy (NCBI): domain Bacteria; kingdom Pseudomonadati; phylum Pseudomonadota; class Gammaproteobacteria; order Lysobacterales; family Lysobacteraceae; genus Stenotrophomonas; species Stenotrophomonas sp. YJH_SMC_21. Next base: position 188,687 of record NZ_JCAFSU010000007.1, on the reverse strand, counting down.
ATCAATGGCCAGACCCTGCAGCTGGATGCGGGCGATACCCTGCTGCACTCCGTGGGCGGCTTCGCCCTGGACGTGAACGGAGCCGGCAGCACGGCAACGCTCGATGACACGCGCGTCGATGTCACCGGCGGCGGCAGCGCAATCCAGGCCTCCGCAGGTGGCAGTGTTCTTGTACAGGGAGGTCACATACAGCTTGGCAATGGAAGTTCAGGCGTCGGTTATGCGCTCAACGCAACCGGCATCGGCAGTGTCATCCACGCCAGCAACCTGGTCATCAATGCCTATCGCAACAGTTCCGGCTACGGCACGGTCAACGCCACCAACGGCGGCAAGATATGGCTCGATGGCGGCAGTGTAAGCAGCGATGGTCATGCCCTGTATTCCAGCGGACGTGGAAGCGAGCTGCATGTATCGGGTACCACGATCAGCAACGGTGCCGGCCGCGCCGTCTATGCCGACGGCGGCGCACTGCTTTCGTTGGAATCACTGGCGATGACGTTCGCGCAGGCGACCAACGGTTCCAGCGGCCGCCTGTCCGCAAGCGGCAGCGGAAGCGTGTTGTCGCTGCGCGATGTGGATGTCATCAATGGCTACTTCGACATTGACAACGGGGGGATCCTCCGCATCACCGGGGGCACCGCCACCGCCAACGGCAGCAGCATCCGACTGATGGGAAACCGGACCAGTCGAACGTTCGCCACAGCGGAAATCACCAATGCCCGCTTTGAAAGCACCGGCGGCTACGGCGTCAACGTCAACAGCTGGGGCAAGTTGACCGCCGAGGGCGCGCACTTCACCGTGCGCGATGGCAGTTCCGGGATCTGGCTGTCCGGTGCCGATTCGCTGGCGGACCTGAGCAACACTGTGATCAGCACCTTTGGTGACAACGGGTATGGCCACGGTGTGGACGTATGGGGTGGCACCGTGACGATCACCGGTGGCAGCATTGATACCCATGGCGATGGCGTCTACGGCCTGCGCGCTTCCGGCAGCAACCCTCCAACGCCCTACTCCCGGATCCGTGCCAGGAATCTCGACATTGCGACCTACGGTGCGGTGTCCGGTGGTGTGTTCCTGGGCGGCAGTACCGCGGACATACAGCTGGACGGCGGCTCGATCACCACCCATGGCGCAGCCTCGTTCGGCATCGTGCAGATGAACACTGCAAAGCTCACTGCGGACGCCCTGCACATCCAGGCGCTGGGAACGAACTCGGGCGCCTATCGTTCCTACATCACCGTATTTGGTCCCTACTGGGATCGGCTGGTGTTCAACGACAGCCAGATCGAGACCCTGGACGGCCCTGCGTTGTGGCTGCAGGGAAGCAACCACGAACTGACACTCAACAATACCGCCGTTGTCGCCCGTCAGGCAGGTGACCTGGTTGGCGGCCGACTGCTGAGGGTCAGCGATACCGTGTTCACTGATGGCAGCTCGGTGGCAACGTCCGAGATCCGCTTCACTGCGGACAACAGCCGCCTGAGCGGCGACGTGATCGTCGACAGCGCGACTGCGGAGGTGCACATGGTGCTGCGCAACGGTACTCAGTTCAGCGGCGCCCTGCGCAACGACTCCGGTTACCAGGTCGCACAGCTGGCGCTGGATGGCAGCAGCCAGTGGAACGTGCGTGACAGTTCCAGCGTCGGTGCACTCGAACACGCCGGCACCATTGCCTTCGATGCACCGGCGGCGGGCGGTTTCAAGACCGTCACTGTCAGCGGCGACTACGTGGGTAACGGTGGCCACTGGATCTTCAACCGTGCACTGGGGGACGATACCTCGCTCGGCGATCAGCTGGTGATCAGCGGCAACAGCAGCGGCACCGCCAGCGTGAGCGTGCGCAATGCCGGCGGCGCCGGTGCACTGACCCAGGAGGGCATCCGCCTGATCACCGTAGGTGGCCAGTCCGATGCTCAGTTCGGCCTGCAGGGCCGCGCGGTTGCCGGTGCCTACGACTACTTCCTGTTCAAGGGCGGCGTGTCGACCCCGGATGATGGCAACTGGTACCTGCGTTCGGAATACGTCGATCCTGTCGATCCAGTGGATCCAGTGGATCCAGTGGACCCCGTCGATCCCGTCGATCCCGTCGATCCCGTCGATCCTGTCGATCCTGTCGATCCTGTCGATCCCGTCGATCCCGTCGATCCGGTAGATCCAGTTGACCCGACACGTCCGAAGGTGGAACGCCCGGAACCGGCGGCCTACCTGGCCAACCGCAGCGCCGCGCTGGGCATGTTCCGGCACAGCCTGCACGACCGCGCCGGTGATCCCGCCGCCGAAGCGGGCGTCAGCGGCGATGCCGTGGCCTGGATGCACCTTCGCAGCGCGCAGCCCGACAGCCACGACCGCAACCGCCAGGTCCAGGTCGATGGGCAGATCAGCAGCGTGCTGGTCGGCGTCGGCCGCCGTTTCGAGGTGGGTGGCAAGGGCGAACTGCAGGCAGGTGCGATGCTCGGTCACGGCCGTGCGCGCAATGACAGCCGATCGCAGGTGACCGGCTACGCCGCGCGGGGCGTGGTCACCGGCACCAGCGTGGGCGCCTATGCCACCTGGCTGCAGGATGCACGCATGCAGGGCGGCGCCTATGTGGACGGTTGGCTGCAGTACGGCCGCTTCCGCAACAGCGTGCAGGGCGAAGGCCTGCAGAAGGAGCGCTATGACGCCCGCAACTGGAGTGCGTCGGCCGAAGCCGGCTATGTGCTTCCCCTGCGGCGCACCGCGCAGCGCGGCATCTACCTGGAACCGCAGCTGCAGGTGGTTCACAGCCGCTATGACAGCGACCGCGTGGTCGAGGCCAACGGCACGGTGGTCGAGGACCGCGGCGGTAGCGAGACCAGCAGCCGCCTCGGCCTGCGCCTGTACAGCCGCGGGTTGAGCCCGGCGCAGGGCCAGGTGCACCCGTACGTGGCGGTGAACTGGTGGTCCGGCGGCAATGGCGCAGGCCTGGCGATGGACGGCGAGCGCCTGCAGCGGCAGCTGCCGCGCGACATCTACGAAGCCAAGGCCGGTGTGCAGGTGAATCTGTCCGGCGGTTGGCGAGGCTGGGGTGAATTGAGCCGGCAGAGCGGTGGCATGGGCTTCCGCGATATCAGTGCGCAGATGGGCGTGTCGTACACCTGGTGATGCGGGAAGTGCCCGGCAAGGGAGTGCCGGGCGCTTTTTCCACATGCCGCGTGGAAAGCGATGGGGGTTAGGTGTGGACAAGTGCCTGCGAACCGCATGGAGCAAGCGTTTCAGGACGTGGCTATTTTTTATCCATGCCTCTTCGCGGTTTTCCACACCCCTCGTGGAGAGTGGTTGGGATTTGATGTGGACAAGTAGGTGGGAGTGTTGCTGCGCAAGCGCTTCGAAGCGTGGTCAAAATTTGTCCACGCTGCACGATCGAGGCAGGTAGCGCCGAGCCCGCGCTCTGCTCACGTCCATCGCAGCCGTGCATCGGCTCGGCGCTGCATCAGGTTCGCCGGTTTTCCACACCCGACGTGGAAAGCGATGGGAGTTTGCTGTGGACAAGTACCGGCGAACATCACACCGCAAGCGTTTCGCAGCGTGGTGTTTTTTTGTCCATCGCCGGAAACGCGAACGCCCCGCACAGGGCGGGGCGTCCGGGTCGATCCGATGCCGCTGGATCAGACGTTGAAGCGGAAGTGCAGGATGTCGCCTTCCTGCACGCGGTATTCCTTGCCTTCCAGGCGCAGGCGACCGGCTTCCTTGGCGCCGGCTTCGCCCTTGTACTTGATGAAGTCGTCATACGCGATGGTTTCGGCGCGGATGAAGCCCTTCTCGAAGTCGGTGTGGATGACGGCGGCAGCCTGCGGGGCGGTGGCGCCCTTGCGTACGGTCCACGCGCGGACTTCCTTCACGCCAGCGGTGAAGTAGGTCTGCAGGCCGAGCAGGCTGTAGGCCGCGTTGATCACGCGGTTCAGGCCCGGCTCGCTCAGGCCCAGATCGGCCAGAAAGGTATCGCGGTCTTCATCGTCGAGCTGGGACAGCTCTTCCTCGATCGCGGCCGACACCGGCACCACCTGCGCGCCTTCGGCGGCAGCATGCGCACGCACGGCTTCCAGGTGCGGGTTGTTCTCGAAGCCGTCTTCCAGCACGTTGGCGATGTACATCACCGGCTTCAGGGTCAGCAGGAACAGGTCGCGCACCAGCGCCTTCTCTTCCTCGTCCAGGCCGACCGAGCGACCGGCCTTGCCGTCCGACAGCGCAGCCTGCAGCTTGGCCAGCACCGGCTTGCGCGCCGCTGCGTCCTTGTCGCCGCCCTTGGCCGCACGCTCGGCACGGTTCAGCGCCTTCTCGACACTGTCCAGGTCAGCCAGCGCCAGCTCGGTGTCGATGGTTTCGATGTCCGAGATCGGATCGACCTTGCCAGCCACGTGCACGATGTCGCCGTGCTCGAAGCAGCGCACCACGTGGGTGATCGCGTCGACTTCGCGGATGTGCGCCAGGAACTTGTTGCCCAGGCCTTCACCGCTGGCGGCACCGGCCACCAGGCCGGCGATGTCGACGAACTCGACCGCGGTCGGGATGACCTTCTGAGGGTTGATGATGCCCGCCAGCTCGTTCAGGCGCGGGTCCGGCACCGGCACGATGCCGACGTTCGGCTCGATGGTGCAGAACGGGAAGTTCGCCGCGGCGATACCCGCCTTGGTCAGCGCATTGAACAGGGTCGACTTGCCGACGTTGGGCAGGCCGACGATGCCGCATTTGATACCCATGGGTGACAGCTCTCTGGGGTGAAAGTGATTGGGGAAACAGCGGCCTGGGCGCTGCTTTTCCAATCATTCTCCGTACCGACCAACGGTCGGTACCTACCGCTTATTTCGGGGTGTGCAGCCGCTTCATCGCTTCGCTGAAATCGCCCTGTACCGCCAGCGGCATCACGTCGATCGCATCGTCGATGGCGCGTGCGATCAGCACGTCGTCCTCCTTGGACGGGCGCCCCAGCACCCAACCCACTACGCGGTCCTTGTGGCCGGGATGGCCGATGCCCACGCGCAGGCGATGGAACTTGCCGTGGCCGAGCAGGCGGATGGTGTCGCGCAGGCCGTTCTGGCCGCCGTGGCCACCGTCGAACTTCAGCCGCGCCACGCCGGGCGCCAGGTCCAGTTCGTCGTGTGCGAGCAGGGTTTCTTCCGGTTCGATCTTCCAGAACCGCTGTGCGGCGGTGACCGACTTGCCGCTGAGGTTCATGAAGGTGGCGGGCTTGAGCAGCCACACCGTCTGCCCGGCGATCTCGACCTTGGCGGTCTCACCGAACAGCTTGCTGTCCACATTCCATCGCGCACCGGCTTTCCCCGCCAGGGCCTCAACGAAATGAAACCCGGCATTGTGCCGGGTCCGGGCGTGTTCCGATCCGGGATTGCCCAGACCGACGATCAGTCGCAGTCCTGCCATGGTTCCTTCCAGTACGGTGCCTGCCCGGAGGCAGGCACCGTAACGGTATTACTCGGCGGCAGCCGCTTCTTCGTCAGCCTCGTCGGCCTTGCCGGCCTTGGCGGTGACGATGGCGTCGTCGTGGTCCTTGCCCAGCGCCAGGGCCGGGATTTCCACGCCCTTCGGCAGCTTGATGTCGGACAGGTACACCACGTCACCGGCCTTCAGCTCGCCCAGGTCGACTTCGATCGACTCCGGCAGGTCCTTCGGCAGGCAGGTGATGGTCACTTCCTTCAGTTCGTGGGTGACCACGACGTCGGCAGCCTTGCCGGCCGGCGAGGTGTCTTCGTTGACGAAGTGCAGCGGGACCGAAGCGGTCAGGGCTTCGTTCTCGTTCACGCGCTGGAAGTCCAGGTGCATGATCAGCTGCTTGTACGGGTGGCGCTGCATGTCACGCAGCAGGACCTTCTGCACCTGGCCATCCAGGTTCAGGTCCAGGATCGAGGCATAGAACCACTCGTTCTGCTGGGCCAGCCAGATTTCGTTGTGGTCCAGGCTGATGGCGACCGGCTCGGCGTTGCCGCCGTACACGATGGCCGGGATCACACCGGCGTGACGCAGGCGGCGGCTCGCACCCTTACGCTGCAGTTCACGCTTGGTGACCTTGATTTCATGGGTCTTCGACATTTTCGACTACTCAGGTTGTTGCCGCGCCCTGCGGCGTGGCGGTTGAAGATGCTTCCGCGACCAGAAGCATCCGGGTATGCCCCCGCCGTTGCCGGCAGGGGCGAAAAACTCAGTCGACGTACAGCGAGCTGACCGACTCGCCGAAGGCGATGCGGCGCATCGTTTCGGCCAGCATTTCCGCCACGCTCAGCTGGCGGATCTTGCTGCACACCCGCGCCGCGTCCTTCAGCGGGATGGTGTCGGTCACCACCAGCTCGTCGAGCTGGGAATTGGTGATGTTGTCCACCGCCGGGCCCGACAGCACCGCGTGGGTGCAGTAGGCGGCGACCTTGAGCGCACCGCGCGCCTTCAGGGCAGCAGCAGCGGCGCACAGGGTGCCGGCGGTGTCGACGATGTCATCGACCATCACGCAGGTCTTGCCTTCGACGTCACCGATGATGTTCATCACGGTGGAGACGTTGGCGCGCGGGCGGCGCTTGTCGATGATCGCCAGGTCGGCGTCATCCAGGCGCTTGGCCACGGCACGGGCGCGGACCACGCCGCCCACGTCCGGCGACACGACGATCAGGTTCTCGGTGCCGTAGGCGCGCCAGATGTCGGCCAGCAGCAGCGGGGACGCATACACGTTGTCCACCGGAATATCGAAGAAGCCCTGGATCTGGTCGGCGTGCAGGTCGACGGTCAGCACGCGATCAGCGCCAGCGGTGCTGAACATCTTCGCCGCCAGCTTGGCGGTGATCGGCACGCGCGAGGAACGCATGCGGCGATCCTGGCGCGAGTAGCCGAAGTACGGCACCACGGCGGTCACGCTGGCCACCGATGCGCGCTTGAGCGCGTCGATCAGCACCAGCAGTTCCATCAGGTTTTCCGCGCTCGGCGCGCAGGTCGGCTGGATCACGAACACGTCCTGCTTGCGGACGTTCTCTTCGATCTCCACCTGCACTTCACCATCGGAGAAGTGCGAGACCAGCGCCTTGCCCGGGCGAACCCCCAGTTCCTTGCAGATGTTCTGCGCCAGACGTTTGTTGGCGTTGCCGGAAAAGACCAGCAGGTTCGGGGACTCTTGCATCATGATTGTCTCGGGCGGGGACGAGTGGCGGGGATCCGGAGTCGGCAAGGACCCCGATGGACCCTTGCTGCTGACAACACCGCGGTTGTTTCCACGTCCCGCGCGGGCGATGCGCTGGAAGGCGCGGACACAGCCGCTATTGGCAGGGGCGGTAGGATTCGAACCTACGAATGCCAGGATCAAAACCTGGTGCCTTGGGCCTCTTGGCGACGCCCCTGCATTGATAAATCAGTGTTGCTCGAGTGCATCCAGCAGTGGCGAACGCGCAACGCCCGCTGCCACCCTTGCCCGCAACTCCTTCGGCAACTTCGACCGTCCCTGCTCTGCGGCAGACTGCGATGCGAACTCGACGAAACAACCACTTCCCGAACCGGTCAGCCGCGCCGTGCCGATATCGCTCAACGCGGCGAACGCTGCCTCGACGGCAGGCTCACGGCGGCGCAGCACCGGTTCGAACGCGTTCCCGACCAAGGTCCCGGAAGCGAAGTCCTCTATTTTCGCCACTGGGCTGCCGCGCGTCAAATCCGGGTCTGCAAACAGAGCCGGGGTGGGAACATGAACACCCGGTTCAACCACCACATACCAGGCCGGCTCCAGCACGATCGGCTGCAGGCGCTCACCCACCCCTTCGGCCCAGGCATTGCGCCCGCGCACGAACACCGGCACGTCAGCGCCCAGGCGCAGGCCCAGCGCAGCAAGCGCGTCCTCGTCCAGACCGGCACGCCAGAGCCGGTTCAGCACCACCAGTACGGTGGCCGCGTCGGACGAACCGCCGCCAAAGCCACCACCTGCAGGAACGTGTTTTTCGACGATGATGTCTGCGCCTTGCACGATATTGGCTGCATCTTTCAGAAGCCGCGCGGCGCGGACCGCCAGGTCATCCGCCTCGGCCACGCCAGCCAGCCCCTCGCCCTGCCGGCGCACCTGGCCGTCTTCACGCAGGCGCAGACCGATGCGGTCGCCCCAGTCCAGCAGGCGGAACACGGTCTGCAGCTCGTGGTAACCATCGGCACGGCGGCCGGTGATGTGCAGGAACAGGTTCAGCTTGGCCGGGGCCGGCCACCAGGACCAGCCCGTGTCATCGCGCCCGGCACTCATGGGGTGCCCTGCCCCCATTGGTCGACCAGCAGGCGCACCTTGGCATCACCATTGCCGGCCTCGATCCGGCGCGGCAGCGCCGGGCGCCCGGCCTCGGCCGGGTACCAGTCCAGGTACTGCACCTGCCAGCCCATCTGCTGCATACGACGCGGCCGGCCTTCACCATCACGCTCGACCTTCTCCGGACCGGCAGCATCACCGGCCACCAGGCCACGGATCCACGCCGGCAGCTGGTTGACCGGAATGTCCCAGCCGGTCGCTTCCAGCAGCAGTTGCTGGGCGTCCTCGCCGGCACGCGGCCCACCGGCCAGTCCCTCCAGACGACCGGCTTCGGAATGGGTATCGCCGGTCAGCTTCCAGCTCTGCCGGGTCACCGGCGCGCTCAGCTCGACCACATAGCGGCGTCCTTCCTGCTTCCAGTCGATGCGTCCGCTGCCGCCATCCTTGCCCTTGCTGACCGCGACCCGGCCCTGGAAAGCCCAGTCCGGCTGTGCCTGCAGCGCGGCCACGCGCGCCGCCTCAGCCTGCGCCGCTTCGGCCGAAACAACCTCGACCACCGCCGGCGCCGGGGTCTTCTGCGTGCCCACGCTGGTACAGGCGGTCAGCGCCAAGGCCGCGGTTGCCAACAGCAGCGGCCGGATCAGGGAAACACTCATGGATTGAATTTCTCGCGGGCGCGCAGCAGCGCGCGGTTTTCAGGGTCGAGCTTGGCCGCTTCGTCGAAGAAATGGCGGGCCTCGTCATGCTTGCCCAGCACCCACAACACTTCGCCGACATGGGCGGCGATCTCGGGGTCCTTGGCCAGGGTCCAGGCACGGCGCAGCTGCACCAGTGCTTCTTCCTTGCGGCCCAGGCGGTACAGCACCCAGCCATAGCTGTCGACGATGGCAGCGTTGTCCGGTTCGGCCACGCGGGCGCGGTCGATCAGCTCCAGCGCTTCCTGCAGGCGACCGGTGCGATCAGCCAGGGTGTAACCCAGCGCGTTCAATGCCGGCACGTTCTCCGGGTCGGTCACCAGGATCTTGCGCAGGTCGGCCTCGGCGCGCGGGATCTCGTCGCGGCGTTCCCAGGTGAGCGCACGGGCGTACAGCAGGCCGTTGTCATCCGGGTAGGCGGCCAGGCCACGGGCCAGCGCATCCAGCTCCCCGGCACTGTCGTCAGCACGCTGGCGCAGTTCGGCCTCCAGCAGATAGGCATCGCGGCGCACATCGTCGTCGACCACCGCATCGGACTGGATCGCGTGCACTTCATCCAATGCCTGCGGCAGGCGCCCGGCCAGGGCCTGGGCGTTGGCCGCGCGCAGGCGCGCCTCGCTCAGTTCATCGCCACCGGGCACGCTGTGGTACCACTGCACCGCCTCGGGATAACGCTTCAGGTATTCGGCGATCTTGCCCAGCAGCAGGCGCTGCGCCGGGTCCGGCTTGGCCGCCTGCCGCGACAGTTCGTTGTATAGGTTGGACAGCGCCGCCTTGTCGCCCTGCTTGGCCAGCAGCGAGGCGCGCATGCCCCAGGTCTGCACGTCCTGCGGGCCGAACGCCAGCACGCGCTCGGCGGCGGACGGCTGGCCGAGGCTGTCGTAGGCGATGGCCACTGCATTGCGCAGTTCCGGGTCCTGTCGGGTCTTCGGCTCCACATCGTGCAGCAGCGACAGCGCCTTGCCGGTCTCCCCGGCCTGCTGCAGCTGGCTGGCGCGCAGCAGCGCCACACGCGGTTCTTCGGGGAAGCGCTTGACCACTTCATCGATCATGCGCCGCGCCAGCTCGGGCTTGTCCATGCGCAGGGCAAGGCGTCCGAACTCCTGCCACGCCTCGATCTTCGGCGGAATGGCGTTGGCGTCGACCAGCTCGCCCAGCACCTGCGCCGGCACTGCCGGGTCGCGGCCGCCGCCGATCAGGGCGGCCAGGGCGAACTTCCAGCCACGTTCATCCGGGTCGGCCAGCAAGGCCTGCAGATCGCCACGCGCTGCCTTCACATCGCCCTGGCGCATGGCCAGCGCGGCAGCGGCACTGCGCATGGTCAACGAGCTGGGCGCGCGCTGCTGCCAAAGGGCCAGGCCCTTGGCGGCGCTGGCGTCATCGTTGGCGAGCATGGAAATCCGGGTCGCGCGCTCGGCCAGGCCGGCGTCGCCGTCGGTCTGCTGGGCGGCCTGCAGGTACCAGCGGGCCGCCTCGGCCAGCTTGCCAGCCTGCAGCGCGAACTCACCGGCCATCACCGGTTCCAGCGCCAGTTCCTCAGTGGCCGGGGCCCGTACGGAGGCCTTGGCCGGCACCGCCGCCAGGGCCTGGCTGCAGGCCAGGGACAGCAGCAGAACACTGGGGATGCGAATCAATGCGGGCATCGTCGGCATCGGGGCCTTAAAATGTCGTCCAATGGCCAGCAGCTTATCGCAAGCAACTGAACAATGACCCTGTGGGTGCTCGGACTGAATCACCAGACCGCACCGGTGGAGCTGCGCGAGCGCGCGGCCTTCGCCGGTGAGGCGTTGCCGCGCGCGCTCGGTTCGCTGCGCGATACTCCGCAGATCGCCGAGGCGGTGCTGCTGTCCACCTGCAACCGCACCGAGCTGTATGCCGTGGCCGATTCGGCACAGGCACTGGACCAGTGGCTGCAGGCCCAGGCCGGCGACCTGCAGGGCTACCTGTACCAGCATGCCGATGCAGAAGCCGTACGCCACCTGTTCCGGGTCGCCACCGGCCTGGACTCGATGGTGCTGGGCGAACCGCAGATCCTCGGCCAGGTGAAGGACGCATGGTCGACCGCGCGTGACCACGGCCTGCTCGGCCAGCGCCTGGACCGCCTGTTCCAGCAGACCTTCTCGGTGGCCAAGCGTGCGCGCACCGATACCCAGGTCGGCGCCAACCCGGTATCGGTGGCGTCGGCGGCGGTGCGCCTGGCGCAGAACGCGTTCGCGCGGCTGGACGATTCCACCGTGCTGCTGGTCGGTGCCGGCGAGACCATCGAACTGGCTGCACGGCACCTGAGCGAAGGCAAGGTACGCCGGCTGCTGATCGCCAACCGCACCCTCGCCCACGCGCAGGAACTTGCCAGCCGCCATGGTGGCGTAGCCTTGCCACTGACCGAACTGGACCGCCACCTGGGCGAGGCGGACGTGGTGTTCTCGGCCACCGCTGCGCGCGAACCGGTGATCCACCGCGAGATGGTGGCCAAGGCCCTGCGCGCGCGCCGGCACAAGCCGATGCTGCTGTTCGACCTGGCCGTGCCGCGTGACATCGAGGCGGAGGTCGGCACGCTCAACGACGCCTTCCTCTACACCGTCGACGACCTGGAGCGCGCGGTGGAAGACAACCGCCGCGGACGCCGCGAGGCGGCCGCCGAGGCCGAGGCGATCATCGACCTTCAGGTATCGCGTTTTATCGAGACCCAGCAGGCCAGCGCCCACCAGGCGCCGCTACGACAGCTGCGTGCGTTCGGCGAGGCCACCCGCACTGAACTGCTGGAACGCGCGCGCCAGCAGCTGGCCAACGGCAAGCCGGCCGACGAAGTGCTGGAACTGCTGGCGCACGGCCTGACCAATCGATTGCTGCATCCTCCTACCGCTGCCCTGCGCGCTGCCGCACTGAGCGGCGATGCCGACCTGACCCGCGCCGCCGAGCGCCTGTTCCCGGCTACGCCGGGTTACCGCCACCCACCCGTGAGACCCGATGACGCCGACCCTGCGCCGTAAGCTGGAAGCGCTGGCCGAGCGCCGCGAAGAACTGGAACGCCTGCTCGCCGAACCCGACGTGGTCGCCGACAACACCCGTTTCCGCGACCTTTCGCGCGAATTCGCCCAACTTGAACCGGTTGCCACTGCACTGGCCGATGAAGCACGTGCCAAGGCCGATCTGGCCGCCGCCGAAGGCATGCGCGCCGACCCCGACCTGCGCGAGCTGGCCGACGAGGAAATCGCCGCCGCGCAGGCGCGCCTGCTGGAACTGGAGCAGGAACTGGCGCTGCTGCTGGTACCGCGCGACCCGCGCGACGAAGGCAACCTGTTCCTGGAAGTGCGCGCGGGTACCGGCGGCGATGAAGCGGCGATCTTCGCCGGCGACCTGTTCCGCATGTACGCCCGCTATGCCGAGCGCCAGGGCTGGAAGGTCGAGATCGAATCGGACAATCCCGGCGAGCACGGTGGCTACAAGGAAGTGGTGGCACGGGTGGTCGGCCGTGGTGCGTTCTCGCGCCTGAAGTTCGAATCGGGCACGCACCGTGTGCAGCGCGTGCCGGCCACCGAATCGCAGGGCCGCATCCATACCTCGGCGGCCACCGTGGCGATCATCCCGGAGGCCGACGAAGTCGATGACATCGTCATCAACCCGGCCGACCTGAAGGTGGATACGTTCCGCTCCTCCGGCGCCGGTGGCCAGCACGTCAACAAGACCGAGTCGGCGATCCGCATCACCCACGTACCGACCGGCGTGGTGGTGGAATGCCAGACCGAACGCAGCCAGCACGCCAACCGCGACAAGGCGATGAAGCGCCTGAAAGCGCAGCTGCTCGACGCCGAGCGCCAACGCCAGGACGCGGCGCAGGCCGAGTCGAGGCGCCTGCAGGTCGGCAGTGGTGATCGCAGCCAGCGCATCCGCACCTACAACTTCCCGCAGGGGCGCATCACCGATCACCGCGTGGAGGGCCTGACCCTGTACGACCTGCCCAACATCCTGGCCGGCGACCTCGATCCGCTGCTGCAGCGGCTCAGCCACGAACACCAGGTCGACGCCCTGGCCCAGCTGTCGGCAGGCTGAGCACGATGTCGGCCTGGCAGCAGCGACAGCAACTGCAGCAAGCGATCGCCCGCCAGCCCGACGACTTCGTCGCCTGGGTGATGCTGGCCGACGTGGAACTGGAAGCCGGCGACATCGCTGCCGGCGAACAGGCCGCGCGACGTGCGCTGCAGCTGCGCCCGAATCACCCCGAAGCGCTGGCACGGCTGGGCCGCGTGGCGTGGATGGCCGGTGCACATGGCGATGCGGCCAAGCTGCTCGGCCAGGCCTCGGCATTGGCACCGCAGCATCCCGGCATTGCGCTGTGGCTGGGCCATGCACTGGAAGATGCCGATGATGCCGAAGGCGCGTCGGCGGCCTATCGACGCGCGCATGGGCTGATGCCGGCCGAGCCGTACATCGCCGCCCAGCGCCTGGCCTGGCAGCGTCGCCTGTGCGATTGGCAGGACCTGGACACGCTGGCGGCACAGGTGCGCGCCGCCGTTGCCAGCAGCCAGGGCGTGGTCGAGCCGTTCGCCTTCCTCAGCGAGGACGCCAGCGCTGCCGAACAGTTGGCCTGCGCGCACACCCGTGCGCTGGCCGTGACTGCCTCGGTGCGGCCATTGCCGCCGGCAACGGTGCGCCCGCACGGCCCGCTGCGCGTCGGCTTCCTCTCCAATGGGTTCGGCGCACATCCGACCGGATTGCTGACCGTGGCGCTGTTCGAGCAGCTGCGTCGCGACCCCGCACTGCAACTGCATCTGTTCGCGCTGAACCGCGACGACGGCAGCCGCATCCGCCAGCGGCTGCAGGCAGCGGCGCAGCTGCATGATGTGGCTGGCCTGCGACACACCGATACCGCCGCACGCATCCGCGCACAGGGCATCGACCTGCTGTTCGACCTGCGCGGCTGGGGCGGTGGCGGCACGCCGGAAGTGTTGGCGATGCGCCCTGCCGCGCTGCAGTTGAACTGGCTGGCCTATCCGGGCACGTCGGGGGCGCCGTGGATGGACGCGGTGGTCGGCGATGCCTTCGCCCTGCCGCCGGCACTGGAGCCGTGCTACAGCGAACGCGTGCTGCGCCTGCCACGAGCCTTCCAGCCGTCAGACAATACGCGCGTGCTGGAGCCTGCGCCGACCCGTGCGGACTGCGGACTGCCCGCGCAGGGCGTGGTGTTCTGCTGTTTCAACAACAGCTACAAGCTCAACCCGTGCAGCATGGGCCGTGCCTTCGCAGTGCTGCAGGCAGTGCCCGGCAGCGTACTGTGGCTGCTGTCCGGACCGGGCCAGGCCGACGCCCGCCTGCGCACTGCCGCGCAGGCTGCCGGCCTGGACCCGGCACGCCTGGTGTTCATGGCCAAGCTGCCGCATCCGCAGTACCTGGCCCGTTACCCGCTGGCCGACCTGTTCCTCGACACGCATCCGTACAACGCGCACACCACCGCCTCCGATGCGCTGTGGGCCGGCTGCCCGGTGCTGACCTGCCCGGGTGACACCTTCGCCGCGCGCGTGGCCGGCAGCCTCAACCACCATCTGGGAATGGCACGGATGAATGTCGCCGACGATGCGGCGTTCATCACCACCGCCAGCGCGCTGGGCAACGCCCCTGCAGCACTGGCGGCGTTGCGCGCTGAACTGGCACAGGCGCGCGAGCGCAGCGGGCTGTTCGACATGGACGGGTTTGCCCGCGATCTGTCGGCGTTGGTGCAGCAGCTGGCGCGCGAACACGGCTGGCTGGGAACAACCGAACCGACGGGGTAATGTCGGCTGGGTAATGTCGGCTGGGTAATGTCGGCTGGGTAATGTCAGCTGGGTAATGTCGATTGGATGACGTCGACTGGGTAGAGTCGACATCGCCTGGGCAGCCCCTGCGCTACGCTCGGGCTTCCTCCCCGCGTGGTGTGACGATGGCCAAGCTCAAGCGCAAGGACTACGACGAACTGCTGCTGCCGCTGCAGCTGGAGCTGACCGCCATGGCGCGCTGGGTGCAGCACAGCGGACAGCGCCTGCTGGTGCTGTTCGAAGGCCGTGATACCGCAGGTAAAGGCGGCGCGATCCAGGCCATCAGCCAGCACCTCAACCCGCGCCAGTGCCGGGTGGTGGCGCTGCCCAAGCCCACCGACCGCGAAGCCACGCAGTGGTACTTCCAGCGCTACGCCTCGCACTTGCCCGCCGCCGGCGAGATCGTGCTGATGGACCGCAGCTGGTACAACCGCGCAGGCGTCGAACGGGTGATGGGCTACTGCAGCGAGACCGAGTACCAGCAGTTCCTGCGCCAGGCGCCGGTGTTCGAACAGCTGCTGGTGGACGACGGCATCCTGCTGTTCAAGTACTGGCTGTGCGTGGACCAGGAGCAGCAGGAGAAGCGCTTCGCCGAGCGCCATCTCGATCCGCTGAAGGGCTGGAAGCTCTCCCCGGTGGACCTGAAATCGCGCAGCAAGTACAGCGCGTACACCGAGGCCCGCGAGGCGATGCTGCGCGCGACGCATCGGGAGGCGGCACCGTGGACGTTGGTGGATTTCAACGACCAGCGGCTGGGCCGGCTGACGCTGGTGCGCAACCTGCTGGACCGGTTGCCGGACACGCGCGTGGATGCGCCGTTGCCGGAGCTGCCGAAGCTGAAGGGCAAGCTGCATCGCGAGCACTACGATGTGCTGAAGCCGATCGAGGACTTCCCGGTCGAGGATTAGGGTGGGTCGGCAGGGCCTGCGGCCCTGCCGCCCAACCCCATTACTTGGCAGCAGCGATCTGCTTTTCGATGTCGGCGGCCGTCACCGGGCCGAGGAAGGTGTGCGCCAGCTTGCCCTGTGGATCCAGCAGGTGCGTCAGCGGCAGGCCGCGCGGAGTGGCGAAATCGGCCGGCGGATCGAACGGGTCCACGATCACGATCGGATAGGTCACCGGATGCTTGGTCAGGAACGACTGCATTTCCGGCACTTCGATGTCCTCGTAGGCCAGGCCGACCACTTCGATGTTGCTGCGCATCGCATGCAGCGCCGACAGCTCGGGCATCTCCTTGCGGCAGGGCGCACACCAGGTCGCCCAGAAGTTCACCACCACCCACTTGCCGCGGTGCGCGGCCAGGTCGTAGTCGCTGCCATCCACCGCCTTCATCTTCAGCGTCGGGAATTCGGCGGTGGTGCGCTCGGCCGGGGCTTCCTCGACCGGTGCCGGTGCGGTCGGCGTCGGTGCCTGCGCCGGCGGTTGGCTGCTGGCCGGCGTCGGCTCCTGGGCCGGCTTGCAGGCCGACAGTGCCAGCAGCAGGGCCAGCGGGAGCAGCAACGGGGTCTTGCGGGTCATGGCATGTCTCCAGAGTCGGTATAGATATCGCTGACCTTGCGCTTCAGGCGTTCACGCAGGGGCAGTCGCAGATCATCCAGCGCCGCCAATGCGGCACGGCCCAGGCTGTCGTCGCGATACGGCAGATGCTGCTCGGCTACCGGAATGCGCAACTGGGTACATTCGTAAAGATCGGCAAGGCTGACCTGGTCCAGGTCGCGCGAGAGCAGCCATTCGCCACGTTCATCGCGGCGCAGCAGGCCGATCTCCTGCAGGTTGCAGGCCAGGTCCTGCAGCAGCGAATCGGTCAGCATCGGCTCCAGCCGCAGGATTTCATCGTCGGCCAGGCCCTTGCCCTTGGCACGGGCGTGGTGGAAGCGGCCGAGCAGGCGCAGCAGGCCATAGAACTCGTAGCCCTGCGGCAGGCGCAGTTCCACCGGCTGGTAGCGGAAGGCCGCCATCGACGAAGACAACGACGCGCCCAGCAGCACCGCCACCCAGCACAGGTAGATCCACAGCAGCAGGATCGGCACGAAGGCGACCGTGCCATACAGCTTCTGGTAGGACTGGAAGCTGCCCAGGTAGGCGCCGATGCCCCACTTCACCAGCTCCAGGATCACCGCGGCCAGAATGGCGCCAGGCACTGCATGCCGCCACTTCACCGTGTGGTGCGGCACCACCCGGAACATCAGCGTGATGCAGACGAACTCGATCAGGATCGGCGCCAGCCGCAGTGCCAGTTCGGCCAGCCAGCGGCCCTCCTGGGTGCCGAACAGCGGCATCGCGAACACCCGCGCCGACACCGCCAGCGAAGCCGCCGCGAGCATCGCGCCCAGCGTCAGTACAGTCCAGTAGACCAGGAAGCGGGTCAGCTTGGGCCGGGTCGAGCCGACCCGCCAGATCTGGTTGAAGGTTTCTTCAACACTGTTGAGCGTGATCAGCAGCGACACCACCAGCGCGATGAAGCCGGCGGCGGTGAGCTGGCCGGCACTGGCCGAGAACTGCCGCAGGTAGCCCTCGGCCGCGCGCGCGGCATTGGGCACGAAGTTGGAGAAGACGTAATCGCTGAGCTGGTCGCTCCAGCGGTCGAAGACGGGGAAGGCCGAGAGCACGCCGAACACCACGATCGCCAGCGGTACCAACGCGAACACCGTGGTGTAGGCCAGCGCCGCCGCTGCCTGGAACAGGCGGTCGTCGAGGAAGCGATGCCACAGGAAGCGGCCGAAACTGATGGCCCGTGCACGATCCCGCGCGCGCTCCATCCACAGGTTGAGCGTATCCAAAGGTTCCATCGGTGGAAGGGTACCCGATGCGGAATGCTGGCAGGATAGCCATACTGGCGACCACACGACGAGGAGAAGCGGGCACGATGGGCGAGATTCTGGTGCTGTACTACAGCCGGGGCGGTTCGGTGGCACGGCTGGCGCGCCAGATCGCGCGGGGCATCGGCGAAGTGCCGGGCATGAGCGCGCGCCTGCGCACGGTGCCGCCAGTGGCCGCCGTGACCCAGACCGCGCAGCCGCCGGTACCCGACGACGGCGCCCCCTACGTGAGCGTGCAGGACCTGGTGGAATGCCAGGGCCTGCTGCTCGGCAGCCCCACCCGCTTCGGCAACATGGCCGCGCCGGTCAAGCACTTCCTGGATGGACTGGGCGCCGAATGGGTCAATGGCACCCTGTCCGGCAAGCCGGCCGGCGTGTTCACCTCCACCGCCTCGATGCACGGCGGCCAGGAATCGACCCTGCTGTCGATGCAGGTGCCGCTGCTGCACCACGGCTGCGTGATCGTCGGCATCCCGTTCACCGAACCGGCGTTGAGCCACACCACCAGCGGCGGCACGCCCTATGGCGCCAGCCACGTGGCCGGTGCCGCCGACGATCCGCAGCCGACCGACGACGAGGCCGTGCTGGCCCGCGCGCTGGGCCGCCGGGTGGCCGACATCGCGCAGCGGTTGGCCCGATGAGCCGCCCGCCGCGCACGGTCCTGCTGCTGGCCCTGATGGGGCTGGCCGCGCTGTTCGCAGGCTGGTTCATCAATGACAAGCACTGGCTGGCCACCCAGCTGGTGTTCACCGCGCCGCCGCTGGCGCTGGCCTTTGCGCTGCGGCTGGGCTGGCGCAAGGCCGGGTTCTGGGCCTCGGTGCTGGCGCTGGGCTGGTTCAGCCACGGCGTGATGAGCGCCTGGAGCCACCCGGAAACACGCTGGCTGGCGCTGATCGAAATCACCCTGGCCCTGCTGGTGATCTTCAGCGCCAGCCTGCCGGGGCTGCGCGCCCGCTTCGGCAAGCGACGCTGACGCTGCGCCCGCCGGGCCGTATCATCTGTGTTCCTGGCCCCGCGCCGCTGTACCTGTCCTGGTTTCGCGCATGCACATGATGGAAGAGCTCCTGGTCGTCACCACCGGTGGCACGATCGACAAGATCTACTTCGACGACAAGTCGGACTACCAGATCGGCGACCCCCAGATCGGCATGATCCTGCGCGAGCTGGGCGTGACGTTCCGCTTCAACGTGATTCCGATCCTGCGCAAGGATTCGCTGCACATCAACGACGAAGACCGCGAACTGATCCGCGCCACCATCGCCGCGCAGCCGACCCGCCACGTGCTGGTGACCCACGGCACCGACTCGATGGTGCAGACCGGCAAGGTGCTGGCGACGATCCCGGACAAGACCATCGTGATGACCGGCGCGCTCAGCCCGGCGCGGTTCCGTGGGTCGGATGCGGAGTTCAACATCGGCTGCGCGATCGGTGCGGTGCAGTCGCTGCCGAGCGGCGTATACATCGCCATGAACGGTCGTATCTTCGATCCGCAGCACGTGCGCAAGAACGTGGCCGCCAACCGCTTCGAGTCGGTCTGAGGAACAGCGTGCCGACCAAGGTCGGCACGCACCAAAGCGCTGCCCTTGCAAGGCCGGTACCTACCCAAAGAAGAACGCCCCGGCCTGAGCCGGGGCGTGCCCATGGAGAGGGGCTTGGGCTCAGTACTGGGCGTTGAGGGTCAGGCCCGAGAAGGTGCTGTAGGCCTTCACCCGCACATACCAGGTGCCGGCGGCAGGACTGTTGATGGTGCAGGTCTCGCTGTTGCCGCTCAGGTACGGACGGCAGGTGTAGGTGGTATCGGTCGGGGCACTGCCTTGGCGCACATACAGGTCGGCATCACCGCTGCCGCCACTGATCGCGACGCGCAGCTGGGTGCTGCCGGCCGGAACCGCGACGGTGTAGTTCAGCTCGGCACCGGTCGCAGCGCCCAGGCCGGTCACCGGTACGTTGTTCTGCAGCACGTTGCCACCCGGGTTCGGGTTGCCGCCACCATTGATCGCTGCGGCCACGGCGGCATTGGCGTCGATGATGCCGGCGCCGCAACCACCCGAGCAGGCGCCCGGCAGCGGACGTGCCGTGCTCTTGATGATGCTCTCGACCTGCGCCGGGCTCAGCGGGCTCGGAGCGACCGACTGCATCAGCGCGACCACGCCGGCCACGTGCGGCGCCGCCATCGAGGTGCCGTTGTACGACGCGTAGGTCGCGCTGCCCGGCGTGGTGGTGCCGGTGTTGAGGGTGGACAGGATGCTCTGGCCCGGTGCCGAGATGTCGATGCCGGTACCGTAGTTGGAGAAGCTGGCACGTGCACCGGCTGAGGTGGTCGCCGCCACCGCGATCACGTTCGGGCAGTTGGCCGGCACCGACGAGGACACGTTGGTGTTGCTGTTGCCGGCGGCGACCACCACGGTGGTGCCACGGCCGACCGCGCCGTTGATCGCGTTCTGGTAGGTGGTCGAGCAGCTGCCACCGCCGCCCAGCGAGAGGTTGATGACTTCGGCCGGATTGGCGTTGGCCGGTACGCCGCTGACGGTGCCACCGGACGCCCACACGATCGCATCGGCGATGTCGGAGGTGTAGCCGCCGCACTTGCCGAGCACGCGCACCGGCACGACCTTGGCATTGAACGCGGTACCTGCCACGCCGGTACTGTTGTTGGTCACCGCCGCCACGGTGCCGGCAACGTGGGTGCCGTGCCAGCTGGAGTTGGAGGCCGGGATGCCCGAGCCACACTCGTTGGCGCCGTACCAGTCGCCTTCGTCGTTCGGATTGTTGTCGCGGCCGCCGCCATCACGCGCCATCGCGGCGTCGCTGATGAAGTCATAGCCCGGCAGGATGTTGGCGTTGAGATCGGCATGGTTGGTGATGCCGGTATCGATCACGGCCACCACCACGCCGGTGCCGGTGGCCTTGTCCCAGGCCGGCCGGATGTTGATGCCGGCATTGGAGGTGCCGAAGCCCCATTGCTCGCTGAAGCGGGTGTCGTTCGGGGTCAGCGTCGCGCGCATGATCTGGTCGACTTCGACGTATTCCACGTTCGGGTCGGCGGCCAGCTTGCGCATCAGCAGTTCGGATTCGGCCTGGTCGAGCGGACGGTCGGTCTTGACCAGGGTCGGGCCGACGGCCAGCTTGCGGACCTGCTGCAGGCCCAGCGCGCGGCCCTGGCTGCTGGCCAGGCCGGCGGCGGCCGTCTTCAGCGACGAAGCCAGCGCAGTAGTGTTGGCCACGGCGGCGCTGCCGTCGCGGTACTTGACGATGAAGCGCTGGTGCGTCGGCGCGGACTGCAGGCCGCTGAGCTGGACATCACCGGCCAGCGCAGGCGTGGCCAGCAGCAGCGATGACAGAACGGACGCACCAAGGACCACCCACACTCGACGCACACGCGGTTGCGTTACCTGGGACATCGTATTTCCCTTTCTTGTGGTGTGAATGCCGGAATCGGCAGAAGCACCGGCCCGAACCCTGGGCTGGCTTGCATTGGCGAGGTTCGAAGTCCGGTGAGTCAGCGGATCCCCCTAACGATCCGCCGTGCAGATGACGCTAATGGCCGAAACCGGACACCACAAGATTTTCAGCGTCTTTTCAGCAAGATGAAATGTTCGTTCTGAGACTTTTCGGGTCGAGGGTTTGTGAAGGTGAAGGAACTTTCTCGTGTCCTGCACAGACCTGACTGGGCCGTCACGTGTCCTGGAATGACTATGCCGACATCGGCGTTCGCTGATTCGGGGTCAGATCCCTTTTCCCATGGAAAAGGGATCTGACCCCAGGCCGATAACGCAGAAAGCCCGTCACGGGGGACGGGCTTTCCGGAAGCGCAGTCGAGCGTGGCTCGACGCTACAGTTCAGCGTGGGCGATCAGCCCAGCTTGACCAGCCAGTTGTGGCGGTCCGGCAAGCGGCCGTACTGGATGTCGGTCAGTTCCTTGCGCAACGACATGGTCACTTCGCCGGCCGGCGCGTTGGTGTCGCCCACCGAGAAGCCCTCGCCCTTCAGCTGGCCGATCGGGGTGACCACCGCGGCGGTGCCGCAGGCGAACACTTCGGCGATCTCGCCGGAGGCCACGCCCTGCTTCCACTCGTCGATGCTGACCTTGCGCTCTTCGACCTTCATGCCACGGTCGCGGGCCAGCTGCAGGATGCTCTCGCGGGTGATGCCCTCGAGGATGCTGCCCGACAGTTCCGGGGTCACCAGCGTGCCGTCCTTGTAGACCAGGAACACGTTCATGCCACCCAGTTCTTCCAGGTACTTGCCTTCGACCGGGTCGAGGAACAGCACCTGCGAGCAGCCCTGTGCCTGCGCCTTCTGCTGCGGCAGCAGCGAAGCAGCGTAGTTGCCACCGCACTTGGCGGCACCGGTGCCGCCCTTGGCTGCACGCGCGTATTCGGTGGACAGCCAGATCGACACCGGGGCAACGCCCTTGGCGAAGTACGGGCCGGCCGGGCTGGCGATGACGTAGTAGCCGGCCTTGTGCGCGCCACGCACGCCGAGGAAGGCTTCGTCGCCGATCATGAACGGACGGAAGTACAGGCTGGACTCATCGGCCGACGGCACCCAGTCACTGTCGACCGCGATCAGCTGCTTCAGCGATTCGACGAAGATCTCCACCGGCAGTTCCGGCAGCGCCAGGCGCTGCGCCGAACGCTGCAGGCGACGGCCGTTGGCATCCGGACGGAAAGTCCAGATCGAGCCATCGGCATGGCGGTAGGCCTTGATGCCTTCGAAGATTTCCTGGCCGTAGTGCAGCACGGCCGCAGCCGGATCCAGCTGCAACGGGCCGTAGGCACGCACGTTGGCGTTGTGCCAGCCGGCATCCTTGTCCCAGCGCACTTCCACCATGTGATCGGTGAAGTGCAGGCCGAAGCCCGGCTTCTCCAGGATCTTGGCGCGCTCTTCAGCGCTGCGCGGGTGGTCCGAACGGGTAACGGCGAAGCTGGGGATGGACTGGGACACCGGAGGATTCCTGTTCTGGTTGCGGGTAGTGCCGGGCCCGCGTCACTGCGGGCCCTGGGTCAAAGCATGCCGGTCTCGAGCCGGGCCGCCTCGGACATCATGTGCTGGTTCCACGGCGGGTCGAACACCAGGTCGACGTCGGCCTCGGCCACCGTCGGGATCATTTCAAGCTTGCTGCGCACGTCATCGACCAGGATGTCGCCCATCCCACAGCCCGGTGCGGTCAGGGTCATCTTCACGTCGATCTCGCGCTGGCCTTCGTCCAGGTGCTTGATCTCGACCTCGTAGACCAGGCCCAGTTCGACGATGTTCACCGGAATTTCCGGGTCGAAGCAGGTGCGCAGCTGCTGCCACACCAGCTGTTCCACCTGTTCATCAGTGGCGTCGGCCGGCAGTTCCAGCGGTGCCGGTGCCTCCTTGCCGATGGCGTCGCCGTCCTTGCCGGCGATGCGGAACAGGTTGCCCTCGACGAACACCGAATAACTGCCGCCCAGCGCCTGGGTGATGTACCCATAGCTGCCGGCGGGCAGGGTCACGGTATCGCCCTGCGGGACCATCACGGCCTCGCAATCGCGCTCGAAGTGGACAGGTTCGCTGCTACGGGAATACATGGGGACCGATATGGGGCCGTGGCCGGGGCCACGCAAGACGGCATTCTAGCCCAGCCGCTCCGGCACCGCCGGTGCACCGCCGCAAACCACAGTATCCTGTGGGTGATCTTCAGGGAGCTTCGATGTCCTCCAATGCCGCGCGTGCCAGGGCCGTGACCTGGCTCTGGCCCATCATGCTGTTGCTGGGCCTGGTTGTTGCTCCCCTTGCCTGGATGGTGCTGGCGCTGATGACCGGCCGGCAGGTCGGCTGGATGGCGGTACTGACCGCCCTGGAACTGGTGTTCATGCTGCGCATGGGTACGCTCGGCCCGGGCCGGCTGCGCATCGTGCTGGTCGTGGTGGGCACCCTGCTGGTGGCCGCCGTGGCCAACTGGACCATCGCCAGCGCCTGGATGGGCGGCTCGATCGGGCTGGACCTGTGGGACGCCACGATGCGGATGGGCCCGCACCTGGCCTGGACCCTGATCACCCTGGCCAATGGCGCGGTGGAGTGGCTGTGGCTGGCCGTGGCCGTGGCCGTAGGCGCCTGGCTGGCGCGCTGAGCGCGCCGGTTGCCACGCCCGCCGGGGACATGCAGGTAGATCCACGCATGCGTGGATGGGATGGTAGTGCCGGCCGCTGGCCGGCAAACGCGTGCGGACCAGGGCCCGCACCCACCCGATGTAGCCGCCACACGTGGATGCGGTAGTGCCGGCCGCTGGCCGGCAAACGCGTGCGGACCAGGGCCCGCACCTACCCGATGCAGCGGCCACGCGTGGATGCGGTAGTGCCGGCCGCTGGCCGGCAAAGGGGTCAAAGCCCATTCCTGCGGAAAGGGATCCGCCCCCGGTCCTCAATGCCCGCCGTCGAGCGCCTTCAACTCGCTGACCAGGGAGGCTGCCGCTTCGGCACCGTCGCCATACAGCATGCGGGTGTTGTCGGCGTAGAACAGCGCATTCTCGATGCCCGCGAAGCCGGTGCCCTTGCCGCGCTTGATCACCACCACGTTGCGCGCATTGACCACGTCCAGCACCGGCATGCCGTAGATCGGGCTGGCCGGATCGGTTCGTGCGACCGGATTGACCACGTCGTTGGCGCCGATCACCAGCACCACGTCGGTGTTGGCGAACTCCGGGTTGATGTCGTCCATGTCCGCGATCAGGTCGTAGGGCACGCCCGCTTCGGCCAGCAGCACGTTCATGTGCCCCGGCATGCGCCCGGCCACCGGGTGGATCGCGAACTTCACCTTCACCCCGCGCTGGCCCAGCCGCTGCGCCAGCTCCCAGATCTTGTGCTGCGCCTGCGCCACGGCCATGCCGTAGCCAGGCACGATCACCACGCGCTCGGCGAAGGCCATCATCGCGGCGACGTCAGCCGCTTCGATCGGCTTCTGCGAGCCGCTGATCGCCTGCGCTTCGCCACCAGCACCACCGCCGAAGTTGGAGAACAGCACGTTGCGGATCGGCCGGTTCATCGCCTTGGCCATCAGACGGGTCAGCAGGATGCCCGCCGCGCCGACCATCATGCCGGCGATGATCAATGCTTCGTTGCCCAGCACGTAACCTTCGAACGACACCGCCAGGCCGGTGAACGCGTTGTACAGCGAGATCACCACCGGCATGTCGGCGCCACCGATCGGCAGCGTCATCAGCACGCCCAGCGTCAGCGCAAGTACGAAGAAGGCAACGATCGCCCAGGTGCTGAGCGTGCTGGCGGCGATGATCGCCAGTACCACCACCGCCAGCGCCACCAGCAGGTTCATCACCTGCTGGCCCGGCCAGGTCACGCGCTTGTCCAGGCGTCCATCCAGCTTGGCCCAGGCGATCACCGAGCCGGACAGCGACACCGCGCCGATCGCTGCGCCGACCACCGCCAGCAGCAGCACCGTGCCCGACGGCTGGCGCGCGGCCAGATCGGCCAGCGCCTGCGCGCTCCAGTGGCTGGTATCGCGGTTGGCAAGGAAAGCGTAGCGCAGCAGCTCCACCGCGCCGATCGCCGCCGCCGAGCCACCGCCCATGCCGTTGTACAGCGCCACCATCTGCGGCATGTCGGTGATGGCAACCTTGCCGGCCGACCACCAGGCCAGGCCCGCGCCGAGCAGCAGCGCCACCAGGATCAGCGGCACGTTGTGCAGTTCGGGAAGGAAGAAAGTGGCCGCCGTGGCCAGCAGCATGCCCAGCCCGGCCCAGCGGATGCCGCTGCGCGCGGTCAGTGGCGAGGCCATGCGCTGCAGGCCCAGCAGGAACAGCGTGGCGGCGACGAGGTAGCTGGCCTTGACCAGCCAGTCGAGCAGTTCGACGGTGCTGATGTTCAAGCCTGCGGCTCCTTCGGCTCGTCCTTGCCGCCCTTGGGCGCGCTCGGCTTGAACATTTCCAGCATGCGCGCGGTAACCACGTAGCCACCGGCGGCATTGCCGGCACCCAGCACCACGGCGAGGAAGCCCAGGGCCTTCTCCAACGGTGTCTGTGCGTGCCCCAGCACCACCATCGCGCCGATCAGCACGATGCCGTGGATGAAATTGGAGCCCGACATCAGCGGGGTATGCAGGATCACCGGCACCCGCGAAATGATCACGTGGCCGGCGATGGCGGCCAGCATGAAGATGTACAGCGCTACGAACCCGTCACTCACTGGCAACGCTCCCGCTCTGTCTTCGTCGGCCCATCATAACCATGGGCTGAACCCGGCGTGCACCCGGCGTCAACCGAAGCGGCGCTCACGCGTTGTCGATGGTGACCCCGAGCGAGGAACCGTACCCTGTGCTGGTGAGCAGCCCCGTCCCCCCGAGCGCCGAGACCGATGCCCTGCCGGCATCGCTGGAAGCGTTCCTGGCCAGCGTCGGCCCGCGCGCGTTCCGCTTCGCCGAGGCCGGCCTGCGCCAGCGCGAAGACGCCATGGACGCGGTGCAGGACGCGCTGCTGCGCATGCTGGACTACGCCGACAAGCCGGCAGCCGAATGGGCGCCGCTGTTCTGGAGCATCCTGCGCCGGCGCGTGATCGACGTGCAGCGCCGGCGCCGCTTCCGCCTGCCGTTCTGGCGCGACAACCAGGACGCGCAAGGCGGCGAGATCGACTGGGCCGATCCCGGCCCGGACCCGGCACAGGCGCATGAACAGCGCCAGCAGTACCAGCAGCTGGTGGACGCGTTGCGCCGCCTGCCCGCCCGCCAGCGCGAGGCCTTCACCCTGCGCGTGCTGCAGGACCTGGACGGGGCCACCACCGCCCGCGCCATGGGCTGCAGCGAAGGCGCGGTAAAAACCCATCTGGCACGCGCCCGGCAGGCGCTGCAGGACTACCTGGAGATCCACCCGTGAACCGCTCCCTGCCTTCCGATGACACCCTGCGCAGCCTGCACGCGCAGTCGCTGCATGCGCTGTCGCCGGCCACACTGGCACGCCTGCGCCAGGCCCGACACGGCGCCAGCGCGACCCGGCACGGGCGCCTGCGCTGGTGGCTGGCCAGCGCCTGTTCACTGGTGGTGGCGCTGGGTATCGGCCTGCAGTTCACTGGCCATGGCACGCTGACGGGCCCCGCGCCGGCACCTGTGCTGGCCTCGGTGGAAGACAACAGCGCGCTCTACGACGAAAATCCCGATCTGTACCTGTGGCTGGGCGATACCGACCTGGCGATGGAGTGAATCATGTCCCGACTGCACACCCTGCCCCTGCTGATGACCCTGTTGCTGCTGCCGGCCCTCCCGGCGCTGGCGCAGAGCGCCGCGCCCGCCCCTGCGGCACGCCCTGCGCCGGCCACGCCGCTGCCGGCCTGGGAACAGTTGAGCGAAGCGCAGCGGGAATCGCTGCTGGCGCCACTGCGCGACCGCTGGAACAGCGCCGATGCCGGCCAGCGCCAGCGCATGCTCTCGCATGGCCAGCGCTGGCAGACGATGAGCCCGGAGGAGCGCGACAAGGCCCGCCGTGGCCTGCGCCGCTTCGAGCACATGAGCCCGGAACAGCGTGAGCAGGCCCGGGCCCTGTTCGGCCAGATGCGGGAACTGCCGCCCGCGCAGCGCGACGCACTGCGGGAGCGCTGGTCGCAGATGACGCCGGAACAACGCAAGGACTGGGTGCGCGACAACCCACCGCCGGCGAAGCCGCGCTGAAACGCCCCGGGGAACGGGGTCAGATCCCTTTGCCAGAGGCAAAGGGATCTGACCCCATGTCGTTCATGCGTGCCAGCGTGTCTTCGCCAGCAGCTCGTCTTCCCAGTCGAAACCAAGCTGCCCTTCGCGCACGAACAGCGCGACGAAGTTGAGCAGGTTGCGCGCATACATCTCGCTGGCCTGGGTCGCGCCGCGGCTGGCAAGGCCCAGCGGGCCATCGATGGTCACGCCCTGATGCTCGATGCACTGCCCCGGTTGGGTCAGTGCGCAGTTGCCGCCGCTCTCGGCAGCCAGGTCCACGATCACGCTGCCGGTGGCCATGCCCTCCACCATCGCGGCAGTCACGATCGTCGGCGCCGGTCGCCCCGGTACCGCTGCGGTGCAGATCACCACATCCACGCTGCGCAGGTGGTCGGCCAGGCGGCGCTGCTGCTCGGCACGCTCTTCATCGGTCAACGCGCGCGCGTACCCGCCTTCGCCCGCCGCGCTCACCCCCAGGTCGAGGAAGCGCGCGCCCAGCGACTGGATCTGCTCGCGGGTTTCCGGACGCACGTCGAAACCTTCCACCTGTGCACCGAGACGCCGGGCAGTGGCAATGGCCTGCAGCCCCGCCACGCCGGCACCGATCACCAGCACCTTGGCCGGACGCACGGTGCCGGCAGCGGTGGTCAACATCGGGAAGAAACGTGGTGCGCGTTCGGCGGCGATCAGCGCGGCCTTGTAACCGGCCATGCCGGCCTGCGAACTGAGCACGTCCATCGCCTGCGCACGGGTGGTGCGCGGCAGCTGCTGCAGCGGGAACAGGTGCAGGCGGTCATCGGCAGCCAGTGCCGCCAGGCCCGGATCACTGGCCGGGGTCAACAGGCCAACCACGGTGGCACCCGGCTTCAGCTGTTCAAGCACCGCCGCTGGCGGCGCCTGCACGCACAACAGGATGTCGATTTCGGCCCAGCGGCCGGCGTCGAATGCGCGGGCACCGGCATCGTCGTAGGCTGCATCGGTGAAACCTGCCGCGAGACCGGCGCCGGCCTCGTACCAGACGGTAATGCCGAGGGCGCCGAGCTTGCGCGCGGTTTCCGGCGTCAGCGCCACGCGCCGTTCGCCCGGCGCGGTCTCCTTGATCCCCAGCAACGCCACGGCCATGCAGGTCCCCGCTGATCGGTGAGTTTTCCCGATCCTAGCAGGCGGCTCCACTCAGTGCAGCGTGGCGCTGCCCGGGTCCAGCCGATCGATCACGCCCTGCATGGCGCTGTCGAACGCACCGTCATCCACATGGGCGCGCAGACGTCCCAGCCGCACCATCACCGCCAGTTCCTCCGGCGAGGCCACGCAGAAGCGCACGCCGCGACGGTTGACGAACAGCAGGCGCGAGGAAATCGGGCTGACCCAGGACAGCTTGCCGGCCTGCACCTTGCCGTCCTTGTCGACGAAGTCCAGCCAGTTGCCGATCTCCATCCGGCGGAAGCGATCGGCGTCGGCATTGTCGAAATCATCGGCATCGATCTGCCCGCCCAGCTCGACCGCCGGCGATTCGGCCACCGGCGGGGTCGGTAGTGCCACCTGCGGCAGTTCCGGCAGCGCGCGTTGCAGTTCCGGCCGCGATTCGGCAATGCCCTGCAGGGTGTCATGCAGGGCATCGATGGCGCCGGTGGCGGCGTCGCCATGCACGCCCACGCTGGCGAACACCTTGGCCAGCGCCGGCTGCCAGGCCTGCAGCCACGGCTTGCCGACGATCTGGCGGCGGGCCTCGGCCACTTCCTCCAGCAGCCCGTCGCCCAGGCTCAGGGCCTCGGCCACCGATGCGCCCTCCTCGCCCTCACGCAGCAGCGCCAGGGTCAGGTGGTGCTGCCACGGCTGGCGCAGGAATTCAGCGATGGCCGGCGGCAGGGTGGCATCACCAATGCGGCGGTCCAGCTCGGCACCGGCACGGGTACGGGCCATTTCCAGCTTTTCCTGGCCACGCTGCGTTTCGGCGGCGCGACGCTCGGCGATTTCCACGCGGCGGCGATGCTGCACGAGGAACTCGCGGAATTCTTCTTCCAGGGTCAGGAAGATCGCCAGGTTCTCGTTGAACTCGGCGACCAGGCGCTCGATGATCTCCTCGACCTTGGCCATCAGCATGCGCTCGGCCTGGCTTTCGCCAGTGTTGCCTTCGCAGGCCTCGGCCAGCGAGTTGAGCAGCTTGCGCGCCGGATGGGTCTTCTGCACGAACATGCGACGGTCGAGCATGGCGACCTTGACGAACGGCACCACCAGGCGGCCGATCAACTCGCGCGAGCGGCCTTCCAGTTCGCGCTCGTCCAGCATCACGTCGAACAGCATGCCCACCAGGTCGATCGCATCCTCGTCCTGCGGGTCCAGCCGGGTCTGGCCCGGGTCGACACCGAGACGGGTGGCGCTGGACAGCACTTCGCTCTTCAACCGCTGCGCGAGTGATTCGCCGTCCTCGCCGATCGCTGCGCGCAGGGTCGCACTGGGCGTGGCCTGCAGCAGCGACAGCACCGACATCATCTCGCGCTGGCTGAGCGGACGCTGCTGGCCGATCGCCACCTGTGCGGCCGACGTCGCGTCCTCGCGCACGTGGCGGGTCTGCTGCAGCAGTTCGTGCAGCGCCTCCAGCAGCATGCCCTGCTGGCCCGCATGGGCCTCGCCGGTGCCGCTGCCTTCGGCGCCCAGGTGCTGCTGCATGTGGCCACGCCGCTCGGACCAGCGTGCGGCAAAGCGCTGCGCCCAGGCCGGCGCGGCCTGCTCGTCATCACCGAATTCGCCGTCCAGGCCCGAGCCCGGGCGCTGCTCCACCAGGTCATCCAGGCCCGAGGCCATGCGCGGGTCGGGCGCGGCCGACGGCGGACGCCGCGGCGCCCCCATCTGCGACATCACCCCGGCCGCGGCCAGTTGCTCGTCCAGCTTCTCGTAGATGCGACCCACCGGCGCGCGCAGGTCGCGCTCGCACAGCTTGATCAGCACCAGGTGTACTTCCGGGGCCAGTTCACAGCCGGCAAAGGCTTCGTGGATGGCCACGCCCAGGTGTTCGGGGCTGATGGGATTATGGTCGGCATCCAGTTCGGCGCCGCCGACCAGACGGCCCAGGCGACGGTCGAGCCGCGCCAGCACCGGCTTGAAGTCACGCAGCAGCACCGTGGCGAAATTGCGCACCGCCAGCCGCGACTCCAGCACGTGCTCGGCCAGCAGGCTCAGGCCATCCTCGGCTGGGCCGGACAGCGTCGATTCGGCCGACATGGGCTCACCACTGGCCAGCGCATCCCAGGCCCGCTGCAGGTGGCCAGAGAAGGCACCGGCAATGTCCTCGCGGCGGCGGCGCAGTTCGCGCATCGCATCCAGGAACAGCAGCTGCGACGAACCGGCATTGCCGGCCCGGTCGAACAGGGCATCGTCGAAGCGCGCCAGTGCCGCGCCAAAGGCCTGGCACAGCGCGGGCAGGACCATGTCCCGGGCACGCTGGAGCTGGGCCGGGTCACGGCCCGGCGATCCCATCGGTGTGGGCGCGCTCATCATTCGGGAAGGCTCCCCACCTTCTCTGGTACGACAGACAACGTGGACATCGCGACGACCGGCACACCCCATGTACCGGTACGTCGATGGTAGGCCGGCCAGCCCGTCACGGACAGTGAAACAGTCCTCACTTCAAACCTCATGACCGGCGGCCCGGCAAGGTAGATATCGTAAGCCGTGCAAGGCCTGCGAGGCGAGGGGAAGCGGCCGCCCGTTTCCCGCCAGTGGCATGACGTTCATCACAATTTGGTATTCAAAGGCCAGACGCGACACAGACGGTGTCTTTGACCACCCCGACTATAATCAAACCTTCGTGATGACCGGTTCAGACTCCATGCCCGACCCCGCCGCCCTGCTCGCCCTGGATGCCCGCCGCTCCGTGCCTTCGCGGCAACTGGCCGAGCCCGGCCCGGACCCGGCCACCCTGCAGCGGATGCTGGCTTCGGCAGTGCGCGTGCCCGATCACGGCAAGCGCGTACCGTTCCGCTTCCTGAAGATCGCCGGCGATGCACGTCACACTCTGGGCGACTTCCTGGCCGAGCGCAGCCGCCAACGCGACCCGCATGCGGGCGAGGCCGTGTTCGAGAAGGATCGCCAGCGTTTCAGCCATGCGCCGCTGGTGATCGTGGTGGTGGCCAGCCCGCGCCCGGACCCGAAGGTGCCCGAACAGGAGCAGCTGATGACCGCCGGCTGCGTCTGCTTCGCCCTGCTGCAGGCCGCACAGGCGCTGGGCTTTGGCGCGCAGTGGCTGACCGCCTGGATGGCCTTCGACCCCGCCGTGCACGCCTACCTGGGCCTGGCCGAGGGCGAAGGCATCGCCGGTTTCATCCATATCGGCACGCCGAAGGCCGCCGTGCCCGAGCGCGAGCGTCCGGACCCTGCCACCCTGCTGCGCGACTGGACGCCTCCGGCATGACCCTGCCGGTACCACCGCCGTCGCTGTACCTGGTCGACGCCAGCATCTATGTGTTCCGCGCGTGGCACTCCCTGCCCGACCAGTTCCAGGACGCGCAGGGCTGGCCGACCAATGCCGTGCACGGCTTCGCCCGCTTCCTGCTGGACCTGCTCGAGCGCGAACGCCCGCGTCACATCGCCATCGCCTTCGACGAAGCGCTGGACAGTGGCTTCCGCCACCGCCTGTACCCCGCCTACAAGGCCAACCGCGACCCGGCGCCGGAGGCGCTCAAGCGCCAGTTCGTGCACTGCAAGGCGTTGTGCGCGGCGTTGGGCCTCGCCGTTCTGGCCCACCATGAATACGAGGCTGACGACCTGATCGGAAGCGCCCTGCATGTGCATCGTGGCAGCCACCGCGGCGTGATCATCTCCGCCGACAAGGACCTGTCGCAGCTGCTGCTGGATCACGACGAGCAGTGGGACTACGCACGCAACCAGCGCTGGAACGTGGCCGGAGTGAAGGCGCGGCACGGCGTGCACGCGCACCAGATTGCCGACTATCTGGCGCTGTGCGGCGATGCGGTGGACAACATTCCCGGCATCAGTGGCGTCGGCAGCAAGTCCGCCGCCGTGCTGCTGGCCCATTTCGGCAGCATGGATGCACTGTACGAACGCCTGGACGAAGTGCCGTTCCTGCGCCTGCGCGGCGCCGCCCAGATGGCGGTGCGCCTGCGCGAGCAGCGCGAGCACGCCCAGCTCTGGCGCCAGCTGACCACCATCGCGCTGGACGCGCCGCTGGAAGGCAGCCAGCCCGGCCTGTTGCGCCAGACCGCCGATCCCGAGCTGCTCGGCGGCCTGTGCCAGACCCTGCGCTTTGGCCCGATGACCCGCCGCCGGCTGTTCGATGCCGCCGGCGTGCCCGATATTCTTCCCACCCACAGCGAGCCCGCATGAGCCAGCGCAACACCGAAGCCCCGCGTGTCGTCTATGAAGGCAAGTACCAGCGCATGCTGGTGCGCGGCACCTGGGAATACAGCGAACGTACCCATGCCGGTGGCCTGGCCGCGATCATCATCGCCGTCACCCCCGAGGACAAGGTGCTGTTCGTGGAACAGTTCCGCG
Source organism: Stenotrophomonas sp. YJH_SMC_21 (assembly GCF_059369555.1). Classification (NCBI taxonomy): domain Bacteria; kingdom Pseudomonadati; phylum Pseudomonadota; class Gammaproteobacteria; order Lysobacterales; family Lysobacteraceae; genus Stenotrophomonas; species Stenotrophomonas sp. YJH_SMC_21. Next base: position 155,986 of record NZ_JCAFSU010000007.1, on the reverse strand, counting down.
TGCCGCTGCAGGCAGCCACCATCGAGATGCCGGCCGGCCTGGTCGGCGACATCCACGCCGGCGAATCGATCGAAGTCTCGGCCGTGCGCGAACTGGAAGAAGAAACCGGCTGGACCGCCGATCACGCCGAAGTGCTGCTGATCGGCCCGACCTCTTCCGGCGCCAGCAGCGAAAAAATCGCCTTCGTGCGCGCTACCGGCCTGCGCCGCGTTGGCGAGGGCGGTGGTGACGACAGCGAAGACATCATCGTGCACGAGATTCCGCGCAGTGAGGCAGCGGCCTGGCTGGTGCAGAAGATGGGCGAAGGCTACGAGCTGGACGCCAAGCTCTGGGCCGGGCTGTGGATGATCGAGCACCATCTGGACGGACGCCCGCGTGGCTGACGCCGACCTGCACGCGCTGCCGGCGCTGCTCGGCGCAGACGACCCGGCGATCCATACGATCCACCGGCCTCAGGGTGCCTCGCCGTACCTGCTGCTGGCCGACCACGCCGGCCAGCAGCTGCCGCGTGCCCTCGCAGGCCTGGGCTTGCCGCAGGCCGAACTGGACCGCCATATCGGCTGGGACATCGGCATTGCCGGAACCACCCGTGCACTGGCCGAACGGCTGGATGCCTGGGCGATCGAACAGACCTATTCGCGGCTGCTGATCGACTGCAACCGCCCGCTGGTGTCGCCAACGCTGATTCCGGAAGTGAGCGACCACACCGCGGTGCCGGGCAATGCCGGGCTGTCGGCGGCACAGCGGCAGCAGCGTATCGATGCGATCCACGCGCCCTACCACGCGCGCATCGACGCGGAACTGGATGCGCGCCGAGATGCCGGCCGCTCCACCCTGCTGGTGATGATGCACAGCTTCACTCCGGCGATGAATGGCGCGCAGCGACCTTGGCATGCCGGCGTGCTGTACCACCAGGACACGCGCTTCGCCCATGCCTTGCTGCAGGCACTGCGCGAGGAAGGCGACCTGGTGGTGGGTGACAATGAACCGTATTCGGTGAGCAGCACCAGCGACTACGCGGTGCCGGTGCATGGCGAAGGCCGCGGGCTGGTGCACGTGGAACTGGAAATCCGCCAGGACCTGATTGCCGATGTGGCTGGGCAGCAGGCCTGGGCTGAGCGGCTGGCGCGGATCTTCAGCGCATTGCAGCCGCAGTTGCTGGCGTTCGGTTGAACGCGCGTGGATCCATTCCGGATCGGTAGTGCCGGCCGCTGGCCGGCCACCTCAGGGTAGTTGGATCATTGCATTGCCGGCCAGCGGCCGGCACTACCGCAGGCGTGGGACATCCACCACCCACGCCAGCGCCTTCAATCATGCATCGCTGACCGGGCAGACGGTGGCGGCCGATTCGACCGGCGCCGGGCGCAGGCCCAGCGCGATCACCACGCCGAGCGCGGCGAACAACGCGGCGCCGTACTGTGCATTGACCATGCCCTGCAGGGCGTCGGCACTGGTTGCTGCCTGCGTGCCGCGCGCGGCGTTGGCCACCATCACCAGCACCGCCAGTCCCAACGCCCCGCCGATCTGCTGGGCGGTGGCTGCCATGCCGGACGCGACGCCTTGCTGCGGACCCGGCACGCCCTGCCCGGCCACGATCCACATCGCCGTCCAGCTCATGCCCTGGCCGATGCTGAGCACCACGATGCCCGGCAGCAGCGGCCAGTAGCTGGCACCGTGCGGCATCGCCAGCGCCACCGCGGCAATGCCGATGGCACCGGCGGCGAAGCCCCAGGCCAGTACCTGCCGTGGCGAACGGCGCCGCAGCATGCGTTCGGCAATACGGATGCCGAAGGTGCACACCAACGTCGGCAGCAGGAAGGCCATGCCGGCCTGCAGCGGGCTCCAGCCATAGCCATCCTGGAAGTAGAGCGCCAGGAAGTAGTACTGCACGCCATAGCTGCTCATGAAGGCGAAGGTCAGGCCGAGTGCCGCGCGCAGGCCCGACAGGCGCAACAGCGAAAACTGCATCAGCGGGTCACGGCTGCGTTTTTCGATCTGTACGAACACCGTCAACAGCACGGCTGAAAGCAGCAGGCAGATCAGCGTGGCCGGTGCCGTCCAGCCCCACTCCGGCCCTTGAACCAGTGTAGTGACCAGCAGGCTGCCGCCGGCGGTGACGGTCAGGCAACCGGCCAGATCGAAGGAGCGGCCGCGCACCCTTGGACCATCGGACGGCAACCACGCACCGGCTGCGACCGCGCACGCCGTGGCCAGCGGCACGATCACCGCCAGCACCGCCGGCCAGCCGAACGCCTGGGTCAGCACCCCACCGAGCAGCGTGCCCAGCGCCAGGCCCACCGCGCTGGCCATGCTCCAGATCGCCAGCGCGCGGTTGCGCACCGGGCCTTCGGCGTACAGCGTGTTGATCAGTGCCAGCGTGGCGGGGAACAGCAGGGCCGCACCGACGCCCTGCGCGGCGCGCGCGATGATCAACAAGGTGGCATTCGGCGCCAACGCACCGAGCAGCGACGCCAGTGCGAACAGCAGCATGCCCAGCCGGTAGAAACGGCGACGGCCGATCAGGTCGGCGGCGCGGCCACCCAGCAGCAGGCTGCCACCGAACGCCACGGTGTAGGCACTGACCACCCACTGCAGCTGCTGCGCGTTGATCTGCAGCGCGCGGCCCATGTCATGGAGGGCGACGAAGATGATGGTGGCGTCCAGGGCGATGATCAGCTGCGCGGTGGCCAGCAGGGTCAGCGCCCAGCGTGGGTACTTGAGAGGGGGCATCGGCGGCGGTGGATCGGTGGGGGAACGCAGTCTCATTGATGCGGGCCAATCAATAAACCCCTGCCCGACCATATCTGTCATGATTTTCGGCATGAATGGATCCTCGTTGGACCTCAATGCGGTGCGCATGCTGGTGCAGGTGGCCGAGGCACGCAGCTTCACCGTCGCTGCCGGGCAGCTGGGCCTGAGCCAGTCCGGCCTGTCGCGCGCGATCGGGCGGCTGGAAGCCACGCTGGGGGTAAAGCTGCTGCAGCGGAACACCCGCAACGTGGCGTTGACCCCGGATGGCCGCCAGTTCGTGGAACAGGTGGCACCGCTGCTGGCCGGCCTCGACGATGCCGAGCGGCAACTGGCCGACCGCCCGTGCACGCCCTCGGGTACGTTGAAGATCAGTGCGCCGTCGATGTTCGGGCGCAAGGTGCTGGTGCCGATGCTGGCGCCATTACTGGAACAGCATCCGCAACTGCAGGTGGAAGCCGTGCTCAGTGACCGCTTGGTCGATCTGGTCGAGGAAGGCTTCGATGCCGCGCTGCGCACCGGCGTCATCGCCGACCAGCGCATCGTCGCGCGGCCATTGCGGCCGCTGCGCTGGGTGACGGTGGCCAGCCCCGCGTATCTGGCCCGCTGTGGCGCACCGGACGATGTGGCCGCGCTGCGGGATCACGCCTGCCTGGCGGTGCGCAACCTGCGCAGTGGCCGGCTGGTGGACTGGCAGTTCCTGCAGGACGGGCAACTGCGCGAGTTCACGCCGCCGACGCGGATGGTGTTCGACAGCGGCGATCCGCTGGTGGAAGCGGCCATCGCCGGCATCGGCATCGTGCAGGTGATGGATTTCGCGGTGGCCGATGCCTTGGCCGACGGCCGCCTGCAGCGCGTGCTGCAGCCGTTCGAGGGCCGCAGCCGCGCGCTGTCACTGATCTACCCGCCGTCGCGCCAGCATTCGCCGAAGCTGCAGGTGCTGGCCGACGCATTGCTGGCCGGGGATTGGTAGCGCCGGCCGCTGGCCGGCGTCTGCAGGAATCCACCCGTTTCAGGTTTGCCGGCCAGCGGCCGGCACTACCAGGCTGTGGTCGATCCACGCCATGCGTGGATGAGGGTTGATAGCGCCGCGCATGGCCCGGCGCTACCGGTGCGGCGTTGCCGGCCAGCGGCCGGCACTACCGATCAGGCGAAGCTGTCGGTGGCACGTACCAGCGCGTCCACGTTCTCGGCCTCGAACGCCGAATGGCCCGAGGCCGGGGTGATTTCCAGCTTCGCCTTCGGCCAGACCTTGGTCAGGTCCCAGGCGTTGGCCAGCGGGCAGACCACGTCGTAGCGGCCGTGCACGATCACGCCGGGGATGTCGGCGATGCGGTGCGCGTCGCGCAGCAGTTGGTCTTCCACCTCGAAGAAGCCGCCGTTGACGAAGTAGTGGTTCTCGATACGGGCGAACGCCAGCGCGAAGTGCGGGTCTTCGTGGCTGTTGATGAAGTCATCATCGACATGCAGGAAGCTGGTCGCGCCTTCCCACACCGCCCACGCCTTGGCCGCTTCCAGGCGGGTGGCTTCGTCGTCGCTGGTCAGGCGGCGGTGGAAGGCCGAGATCAGGTCATGGCGCTCCACCGACGGGATCGGCTTGAGGTAGTGCTCCCACGCATCCGGGAACAGGCGGTTGGCGCCTTCCTGGTAGAACCATTCCAGCTCCCAGCGGCGCAGCATGAAGATGCCGCGCAGGACCAGTTCGGTCACGCGCTGCGGATGGGTTTCGGCATAGGCCAGCGCCAGGGTCGAACCCCAGCTGCCACCGAACACCTGCCAGCGATCGACCTTGAGGTGTTCGCGCAGCTTCTCGATATCGGCAACAAGGTCCCAGGTGGTGTTGTCCACCAGGTCGGCGTGCGGGGTGGAACGGCCGGCACCGCGCTGGTCGAACAGGATGATGCGGTACTTGGACGGGTCGTGGAACTGGCGCATCTTGTCGCTGCAGCCACCGCCCGGGCCACCGTGCAGCATCACCACCGGCTTGCCGTCCGGGTTGCCGCACTGCTCGAAGTACAGCGTGTGGCGGTCGTCGACCTTCAGGGTGCCGACGTCATAGGGGGTGATGGCGGGGTACAGCGTACGCATGCTTGCAGCTCCAGGGTGATGCCCTGCCGTGGCAGGAGAACCTCCATTCTAGGCCGGACGCCGGCCCAGGGTGATGCGGTCGCGCTGCTCCAGATCCTGCACGGTCTGCACCTCGGCAAACCCCGCCGCGTCGAACAGCGCGCGGATCGCCTCGCCCTGGTCCCAACCGTGCTCGATCAGCAGCCAGCCGCCGGGCAGCAGGTGGGCCTGGCCACCGTCGACGATGCGGCGGATGTCGTCCAGGCCATCCGGACCCGAGGCCAGTGCGGTGGCCGGCTCGAAGCGCAGGTCACCCCGCTCCAGATGCGGATCGTCGCTGGCGATGTACGGCGGGTTGCTGGCAATCAGATCAAAACGCGCGCCCTGCAGCGGTGCATACCAGTCGTGCCCGCCTTCAGCGAAGCGGACGTTGCGCAGATCATGGCGGGCGGCATTGCGCGCGGCCACGGCCAGCGCGCCCGGGCTGGCGTCGGTGGCCAGCACCTGCGCCTGCGGCCGTTCGCTGGCCAGTGCCAGTGCAATCGCACCACTGCCGGTGCCCAGGTCGGCCAGCTGCAGCGACTGGTCTGGCGGCAGGCGCTCCAGCGCCAGCTCGACCAGCAGCTCGGTTTCCGGACGCGGGATCAGCGTGGCCGGGTCGACCTCCAGGTCCAGCGTCCAGAATCCGCGACGGCCGGTCAGGTAGGCCACCGGCTCACCGGCCACGCGGCGGGCCAGCAACGCCTCGAAGACGGCCTGGTCATTGGCGGCCAGCGGATCGGTGGCGTGGGCGAACAGCCAGCTGCGCGGGCGGTCCAGTACGTGCAGCAGCAGCAGTTCAGCCTCGTGGCGGGCCTCGATGCCGCCGAGACGGGCACTGGCCTCAGCCACGGTCTGGCGCAGGGAGGGTTCGGTTTGGAAAGACATGCCGCAATTGTAGAGCCGCAGTCGAGCGTGGCTCGACACTGCAAAAAGCTGCAATCCGTTCAGGTTCTGCCGGAGGGAATAAGGAGGGGCTATCGGCCCCTTTCCGCGCCTCCGGGAGATTTCCCTTGTCACACAGCCAGTTGCAGGATGGGAGCGGCAAGGTTCAGTGCCTGCTCATGACCGAATGATAGACTCCATCTATCAAATAGATGCAATCAATGGATTGTTCTTATCGCCAGCGAGTCGGTAACCTAGCTCCTGTCGATTCACCCACTCCCCTTCACCAGAGGAAAAACGATGTCCCTGATCAACACCCAGATCCAGCCGTTCGAAGCCAACGCTTACCACAATGGCGAGTTCATCAAGGTTTCCGACGCCAGCCTGAAGGGCCAGTGGTCCGTCCTGATCTTCATGCCAGCCGCCTTCACCTTCAACTGCCCGACCGAGATCGAAGACGCGGCTGACCATTACGCCGAGTTCAAGAAGGCTGGCGCCGAGGTCTACATCGTCACCACCGATACCCACTTCTCGCACAAGGTGTGGCACGAAACCTCGCCGGCCGTCGGCAAGGCCCAGTTCCCGCTGGTCGGCGACCCGACCCACCAGCTGACCAACGCCTTCGGCGTGCACATTCCGGAAGAAGGCCTGGCCCTGCGTGGCACCTTCATCATCAACCCGGAAGGCGTGATCAAGACCCTGGAGATCCACTCCAACGAGATCGCTCGTGACGTTTCCGAGACTCTGCGCAAGCTGAAGGCTGCCCAGTTCACCGCCGCCAACCCGAACCAGGTCTGCCCGGCCAAGTGGAAGGAAGGCGAGAAGACCCTGACCCCGTCGCTGGACCTGGTCGGCAAGATCTAACGCAGTACCGGCCTTCCGTGGCCCCACGCCACGGCGCGCCCTTCATCCCCATGCCGGTGCCCTACCGGCGTGGGGGTGAACCCAAGACAGCCAACGCTCGCCCGCCTTGGCCAGCCAGCCCCTTCCACGGTCGCTGTCTTGGGTTCACCCCTACCCCCAGCTGGTCCGCTACCTTGTACAGCGGTGCCACGCCCCCTGTTTGCCTGAAGCCAGGAGAAGACCGATGTTGGACGCCAACCTGCAGTCGCAGCTGAAGACCTATCTGGAGCGCGTGACCCGCCCGATCCAGATCACCGCGCACGCCGACGACGGCGCCAAGTCGCAGGAGATGCTGGAACTGCTGCAGACCCTGGAAAGCCTGTCGGACAAGATCTCGCTGCAGGTGCTGCGCGATGGCCAGGGCCGCGTGCCGTCCTTCGACCTGGGCACCCCGGGCCAGGACATCCACCTGACCTTCGCCGGCCTGCCGATGGGCCATGAGTTCACCTCGCTGGTGCTGGCGCTGCTGCAGGTGGGCGGTCATCCGTCCAAGGCCACCGCCGAGCTGATCGAGCAGGTGCAGAACCTGGAAGGCGACTACCGCTTCGAAACCTACTTCTCGCTGTCCTGCCAGAACTGCCCGGACGTGGTGCAGGCCCTGAACCTGGCCGCGGTGCTCAACCCGCGCATCCAGCACGTGGCCATCGACGGTGCCCTGTTCCAGGACGAAGTCGAGAAGCGCGAGATCATGTCGGTGCCGACCGTGTACCTCAACGGCGAAGTGTTCGACCAGGGCCGCATGACCCTCGAGCAGATCGTGGCCAAGCTGGACACCAATGCCAGCAAGCGCGATGCCGAGAAGATCGCCGCCAAGGACGCCTTCGACGTGCTGGTGGTGGGCGGTGGCCCGGCCGGTGCTGCAGCGGCGATCTACGCCGCACGCAAGGGCATCCGCACCGGCATCGCCGCCGAGCGTTTCGGTGGCCAGGTGCTGGACACCATGGCGATCGAGAACTTCATTTCGGTGAAGGAGACCGAAGGCCCGAAGCTGGCCACGGCACTGGAACAGCACGTGCGCGAGTACGAGGTGGACATCATGAACCTGCAGCGCGCCAGCGCGCTGGTGCCGGCTGGCGAAGACGGCCTGGTGCAGGTGCAGCTGGAGAACGGCGCGGTGCTGAAGTCGCGTTCGGTGATCCTGTCCACCGGCGCGCGCTGGCGGCAGATGAACGTGCCGGGCGAAGACCAGTACCGCAACAAGGGCGTGGCCTATTGCCCGCACTGCGATGGCCCGCTGTTCAAGGGCAAGCGCGTGGCGGTGATCGGCGGCGGCAACTCCGGCGTGGAAGCGGCCATCGATCTGGCCGGCATCGTGTCGCATGTAACCCTGCTGGAGTTCGATTCCAGCCTGCGCGCCGATGAAGTGCTGCAGAAGAAGCTGCGCAGCCTGGCCAATGTCACCGTGCTGACCAGCGCACAGACCACCGAAGTGCTGGGCGACGGCAGCCGTGTCACCGGCCTGGTCTACAAGGACCGCATCGGCGGCGACGCCCACCGCGTCGAGCTGGAAGGCATCTTCGTACAGATCGGCCTGCTGCCCAACACCGAGTGGCTGAAGGATGTGGTGGCGCTGTCGCCGCGTGGCGAGGTCGTCATCGACGACCGCGGCCAGACCAACCTGCCGGGTGTGTTCGCTGCTGGCGATTGCACGACGGTACCCTACAAGCAGATCATCATCGCCATGGGCGCCGGTTCGACCGCCGCACTGAGCGCGTTCGACCACCTGATCCGCTCGTCGGTGAGCAACAGCAGCGGTGCCGTTGCTGAAGCGGCCTGATCCACCGTTCCCAGATCACCGGGAACATTGTCTGCCTGTCGGGTAACCATGCCGTCAGCCGGTCCGTTACCCCTGGGGTGTAAGGATGAACCTACGTGATCTGAAGTACCTGGTAGCCCTGGCCGACCACAAGCATTTCGGCCGGGCTGCCGCCTCCTGCTTTGTCAGCCAGCCCACGCTGTCCACGCAGATCCGCAAGCTGGAAGAAGAACTGGGCCTGCCGCTGGTGGAACGCGCACCGCGCAAGGTGATGCTGACCCCGGCCGGCCAGGAAGCGGCGGCACGGGCACGGGTGATCGTGTCCGAAGTGGAGCAGCTGAAGGAAGCGGCGCGACGCAGCCGCGACCCGGAAGCCGGGACGGTGCGCCTGGGGATCTTCCCGACCCTCGGTCCGTACCTGCTGCCGCATGTGATCCCACGCATCCGCGAGCGCTTCCCGGAGCTGGAACTGCTGCTGGTCGAGGAAAAGAGCGATGTGCTGCTGGACCGCCTGCGCGAAGGCAAGCTGGACGCCGCGCTGCTGGCGCTGCCGGTAATCGACGACCAGCTGCACGCCGAGTTCCTGTTCGAGGAACCGTTCCTGCTGGCGGTGTCCGGGCGCCACCCGCTGGCCCGCCGCGAACACCTGGATGTGCAGGAACTGGCCACGCAGAAGCTGCTGCTGCTGGAAGATGGCCACTGCCTGCGCGACCAGGCGCTGGAAGTGTGCCGCCTGTTCGGCGCCAACGAGAAGTCCGAGTTCCGCGCCACCAGCCTGGAGACGCTGCGGCAGATGGTTGCCGCCGACGTCGGCATCACCCTGCTGCCCAGCCTGTCGGTGCAGCCGCCGGTGCCGCGATCGAACAACATCCGCCTGCTCGACTTCACCGGCGAGGGCCGTCCCAGCCGTCGCATCGCCATGATCTGGCGCCGCAGCTCGGCCATGAACGACTTCCTGATGGAACTGGCCGACCAGTTCAAGCGCCTGCCGCAGGCGCTGTTCACCCTTGATGCGGTGAATGCCACCGGCGAAGCGACCGCCCTGCCCGGCCCCGCCCTGAACGGCTGAACCCCCGCAGCACCGGCCTGGAATCGGCAGGAGTCGATTCCGGCCGCATTTGTCCCCACAATACAGACAGGCGGCGCCAGCAGGTGCCGCCTTTTGCATGGCTTTCAACCAAGGAGCTTCACCATGAGTACCGCCAGCGGCCTGCCGCCGTCGATCACCGTTTCCACCTTCGACATGGACCGCCTGGACGCCATGCTCGAATCCCCTGCGCTGAGCCAGACGCCTGCCGCGCTCGCGCTTGCTGAAGAACTCAACCGGGCCACCGTGCTGGCACCGGACCAGATTCCCGAAGGCATCGTCATGATGCATTCGCGCGTGGAGTGCGAAGATGAAGTGTCGGGCGAGAAGCACGTCCTGACCCTGGTCTTCCCCCGCGAAGCCAACGTCGATGAAGGCAAGGTTTCCGTGCTGGCCCCGGTCGGCAGTGCCCTGCTCGGCCTTTCGATCGGCCAGAGCATCGACTGGAACGCGCCCGGCGGCCGCAAGCTGCGCCTGCGCGTGACCGCGGTCCACAACGACCGCCCCTGATTACCGCTGCGCACCGCGCGCGATTCGATCCCCCTGCACCAGGAGCCGTAATGAGTACCCCGTCCAAACTGTCCCAGCTGCGCGAACTGTCCGTGGTCGTTGCCGATACCGGTGACTACGAGGCGATCAAGCGCCTGCAGCCGGTGGACTGCACCACCAATCCGACCCTGGTGAAGAAGGCGCTGGACCTGCCGGTCTACGCCGAGCTGATCGAACGCGAACTGGCCTGGGGCCGCCAGCAGAGTGGCGACCGCGAAGCCGTGGTGCACGCCGTGGCCGACCGCCTGACCATCGGCGTCGGCGCGCTGCTGAGCACGCTGGTGCCGGGCCGCGTGTCCACCGAAGTGGACGCCGACCAGGCCCACGACACCGCCGCCACCGTGGCCAAGGCCCGCCAGTTCATCCAGATGTACGCCGATGCCGGCGTGCCGCGCGAGAAGATCCTGATCAAGATCGCCGCGACCTGGGAAGGCGTGGAAGCCGCGCGCATCCTGCAGGCCGAGGGCATCGACTGCAACCTGACCCTGATCTTCAACCCGACCCAGGCGCTGGCCTGCAGCGAAGCCGGCGCGTTCCTGATCTCGCCGTTCGTCGGTCGTATCCTCGATTGGTACGTGGCCAACGGCCAGACCCCGGCCACCATCGACGAAGACCCGGGCGTGAAGTTCGTGCGTGGCGTGTATGCCGAATTCAAGCGCCGCGGTTCGCCGACGGTGGTGATGGGTGCCTCGTTCCGTTCGACCGCGCAGATCGAAGCGCTGGCCGGCTGCGACCGCCTGACGATTTCGCCGGACCTGCTGGAGAAGCTGGACGCTGACCACGGCGAGCTGCCGCGCAAGCTGGTGGCCGGTGCAGCGGAAGGCGCGGCGGTGACCCCGATCGATGCGGCGAAGTTCGCGGCGGACCTCGCGGCCGATCCGATGGCCACCGAGAAGCTGGCGACCGGCATCGAGGCGTTTGCCAAGGATCTGGAAGCACTGCGCGAGCGGATCCGCGCGGCACTGTGAGGATTACTGCCAACGGCTGAGCCCCTCGTGGCAGGTTGGTTGGTCGCGAAAGGCATGAAGCAACAGCCGTGCTGGGTCGGGCGGGTTGGGTCCGCGGGGGACGCCGTGAACCCGTCCATCGGGGCTTGGCCGCGGCATCCATGCCGCGGACACCCCCGCGAACCCAACCCGCCCGCCCTCTGACAATTTCCTGCGGCCGCCCGCCACGGAAGAAAGAAAGAAGAGCAACAGCGGGTCGCGCGCTTCGCTTGCTCGCAGCCGAGCATGGCTATGCCGGTCGTCCTGACCGGCACCCTCCGGGCCGTCGCAAGCAACGTTGACAGCGGCTCCTGCCGCTGCCTTCGGCTCTACAGAAGGCACTGCAGAACCAAACGAAAAGGACGCGGCGAACGCCGCGTCCTTTTTGTCTTTCTTCAGTTCGTCAGTAACCAATGCTCTCGCCCACCGTCACCGGAAAACTGTCGAAGGTGGGACGGGTGCAGATGGCGGGACCGTCCACGGCATGGATGCCGTGGACGAGCCCCCAAGGACGGGTTTACGGCGTGTCCCGCCATCTGCACCCGTCCCGCCAAACTCACAGCAAACCAGAGCCGCTTGGCTTTAGCTTTGGCTTTCAGCCGTTGACGTTGCCCGCCGCAGGCGGACCACCGCGCGTCAGCGCGGCGCCTCCACATCCAACCCGATCGGGCAGCTCACGCCGGTGCCGCCGATGCCGCAGTAGCCGTTCGGATTCTTCGCCAAGTACTGCTGGTGATAGTCCTCGGCGTAGTAGTACGCAGGTGCCGGGTACACGATCTCGGTGGTGATCGGGCCGTAGCCGGCCGCATCCAGCTGCGCCTGGTAGGCCTCGCGGCTGGCCAGCGCGACGGCGTACTGCGCCTCGTCGGTGGCGTGGATCGCCGAGCGGTACTGGGTGCCGGTGTCGTTGCCCTGGCGCATGCCCTGGGTCGGGTCGTGGCTCTCCCAGAACAGCTGCAGCAGGCGCTCCAGGCTCACCACCGCCGGGTCGAACACCACCTGCACCACTTCGGTGTGGCCGGTCAGGCCCGAACAGACCTCTTCATAGGTCGGGTTCGGGGTGATGCCCCCGGCATAGCCCACCGAGGTGCTGTACACGCCCGGTTCGGTCCAGAACTTGCGCTCGGCGCCCCAGAAGCAGCCCAGCGCGAAACGGATCTGCTGCAGGCCGGCAAAACGGTCCTTCAGCGGATGGCTGTTCACGAAGTGCTGGTTGCTGTGCAGCGGCAGCGGCTGGTCACGCCCCGGCAGCGCCTCTTCCGGGCGTGGCAGGCGCTGCTTGAAGGCGCCGATGCCGAGGATGCCCTGGCCAATTCCCAACATGATGCGCTCCTACGCCGGAAGTCCGGCTATGTCGTCTGCATCTGAAATGGGGGCGTCCGGCGCGTGGCCCAAGTCCAGCGCCGCCACGATGTCCTCGGCCTGCGGGCGTGCCGCATCGGGGATTCCCACCCGCAGCACACCGAACAGCGGCAGCTCGCCCATGCCGCCCAGCAGCTGCTCGCCAAACACGAAGGCCGGGATGCCGGCATCTTCCAGCGCGTGCTTGACCAGGTGGGCGTCGAACAGGTTGTCGGCCTTGTACACGATGTGCATGCGGCGGCTCCGTGGGACAGGGTTCCAGCATACGCCCGGGGGCTGAATGGTGGTGGTGACGGCGCATGACCGTTCTGCCGGCCAGCGGCCGGCACTACCCATCCACCTTCCGGTAGCGCCGGCAGCGGGCCGGCGGAATGTGGATCGCCGTGCAGTTGGGTAGTGCCGGCCGCTGGCCGGCATCCCCACACCCCACCGGGCAGCCCTGCCCCGTACGCGCTAGACTGTTGGTCTTTCTGCCCTTTTTCGCCCCAGACTCATGTCCGAGCACACCCCCGCCAGCCCCGAGACCCCCGCCGACAGCCACGAGAAGCGCGATTTCATCCGCCAGATCGTGCGCGAGGACCTGGCCAGCGGAAAGCACCAGGCGATCAAGACCCGCTTCCCGCCGGAGCCGAACGGCTACCTGCACATCGGCCACGCCAAGTCGATCTGCCTGAACTTCGGCATCGCCGGCGAATTCAGCGGCGTCTGCAACCTGCGCTTCGACGACACCAACCCGGCCAAGGAAGACCCGGAATACGTGGCCGCGATCCAGGACGACGTGCGCTGGCTGGGCTTCGAGTGGAACGAGCTGCGCCATGCTTCGGACTACTTCCAGGCCTACTACCTGGCCGCCGAGAAGCTGATCGAACAGGGCAAGGCCTATGTCTGCGACCTGTCGGCCGAGGAAGTGCGCGCCTACCGCGGCACCCTGACCGAGCCGGGCCGCCCGTCGCCGTGGCGCGACCGCAGCGTCGAGGAAAACCTCGACCTGTTCCGCCGCATGCGCGCCGGTGAGTTCCCGGATGGCGCGCGCACCCTGCGCGCGAAGATCGACATGGCCAGCGGCAACATCAACCTGCGCGATCCGGCGCTGTACCGCATCAAGCACGTCGAGCACCAGAACACCGGCAACGCGTGGCCGATCTACCCGATGTACGACTTCGCCCACGCGCTGGGTGATTCGATCGAGGGCATCACCCACTCGCTGTGCACGCTGGAGTTCGAAGACCACCGCCCGCTGTACGACTGGTGCGTGGACAACGTCGATTTCGCCCATGACGATGCGCTGACCCAGCCGCTGGTCGATGCCGGCCTGCCGCGCGAAGCCGCCAAGCCGCGCCAGATCGAGTTCTCGCGCCTGAACATCAACTACACGGTGATGAGCAAGCGCAAGCTGATGGCGCTGGTCACCGAGCAGCTGGTGGACGGCTGGGAAGACCCGCGCATGCCGACCCTGCAGGGCCTGCGTCGCCGTGGCTACACCCCGGCCGCGATGCGCCTGTTCGCCGAGCGCGTGGGCATCAGCAAGCAGAACTCGCTGATCGACTTCAGCGTGCTGGAAGGCGCGTTGCGCGAAGACCTGGACAGTGCAGCGCCGCGCCGCATGGCAGTGATCGATCCGGTCAAGCTGGTGCTGACCAACCTGCCGGAAGGCCATGAAGAACAGCTGACCTTCAGCAACCACCCGAAGGACGAGAGCTTCGGCAGCCGCGACGTGCCGTTCGCACGCGAAGTGTGGATCGACCGCGAGGACTTCGCCGAAGTGCCGCCGAAGGGCTGGAAGCGCCTGGTGCCGGGTGGCGAAGTGCGCCTGCGCGGCGCCGGCATCATCCGCTGCGACGAAGTGATCAAGGATGCCGGCGGCACCATCACCGAGCTGCGCGGCTGGCTGGATCCGGAATCGCGTCCGGGCATGGAAGGCGCCAACCGCAAGGTCAAGGGCACCATCCACTGGGTCAGCGCCGTGCATGGCGTGCCGGCCGAGATCCGCCTGTACGACCGCCTGTTCTCGGTGCCGAACCCGGATGATGAATCGGAAGGCAAGACCTACCGCGATTACCTCAATCCGGAATCGCGCCGCACCGTCACCGGCTATGTCGAGCCGGCCGCGGCCAGCGCCGCGCCGGAGCAGTCGTTCCAGTTCGAACGTACCGGCTACTTCGTCGCCGACCGCCGCGACCACACCGAAGCCAAGCCGGTGTTCAACCGCAGCGTGACCCTGCGCGATACCTGGTCGGCCTGAGGACCTGCGCGGGCGCCAGCACGGCGCCCGCACGCCATCGACAATGATCACCGCCCTCTCCGTCCTGTTCTGGTTCATCTCGCAGCATCCGCTGCTGACGTTCTTTGCAGCGATGGTGCTGGCCGGGCTGGTCTCGTGGTGGCGGCGCTTTCCGGGCTACGCCATCGTGGTGTTCCCGCTGGCGATGCTCAACATGTTCCTCGGCCACTTCCTCAACGCCACCTTCCTCAACGTGGTGGGCGAGCGTGGTGAAGCGGTGATCGTCAAGGCCGAGCGAACCAGCTCCACGCTCAACGAACAGTACATCTGGCGCTACGAAGGGGTGCTGCGTACCGCCGAGGGCCGCGACGTGGACGTGGTGTTCCACACCAACACCGCTTCGCTGTGGCCGCTGGAAAACGCCATCCGTATCCCGGCGCGCGACCAGCCGTTCGTGGTCAAGTACACGCCGGGCTTCCCACGCAACTTCGTCATCCTCACCAATGAATCCCCGCACGGCGTCGCCCAGGCCCGGGCCAGCGCGCGCGAGCGGGTGGAGGTGGCGGCACGCAAGCTGCATTTCAGCCCGGGTAATGCCGATTTCCGCGCGGACTATCGCCGCGAGCTGGAAAGCTGGCTGCGCGACCACGGCAACGATCCGCAGCAGCAATCCGACGCGCAGCGATATCGCGCCGAACTCGACGCGCTCGACCGCTAGATGCCCAGGCCCTGCCTGGATGTTCCACCCCATCCACCCCACAGGCCTGACATGACCACGACCTCCGCCGCTCTCCTCCCGCTGCTGCAGCAGGTCCTTCAGGACGCGGGCGTCGCCAGCCACGTCGACGGCAACGCGCTGCTGCTGGACAGCGGCCTGCGCCTGACCCCGCATGCAATGGCCGCACACGCGCGCGAAAACGGTGGTTGGCAGACCTCCACCGTCATCGAAAGCCAGCATCCGCAGTTGTTCGCCGATGGCCTGTTCGAGTACCAGCATGCAAATGGTGCCGATGAGCAGGCATCGCTGTTGTCCGGCTTCCAGACCTGGGTGCGGGTAGACCTGGCGACCCTGCAGACCGCGATCGGCGCCCAAGACGCACAGGGCCTGCCGATGATGGGCCTGACCTATCCGGCCGGTGACAATGGCGAGGAACACGAGCGCACTGTAGTGCTGGGGCCGTTGGCGCACTACCGTGCACAGGAAGTGGATGCCTCCACCTGCAGCGAAGACGATCATGGCTCCTGCCCTTGCTGCCTGTTCACCCGCAGCATGGAGGCCTTCGACGAGCTGCTGAAAGCCCGCCAATTCCTCGCCATCCGCCTGTTCGCCTCGCGCGATGCCGACGGCCTGTGCGAGGCCGATTGCCGGGTCAACGGCCACGACTTCGCCGCCGCCCTGCCCCTGCTGCGCGCCTACGCGGCCAGCTGGCCGCAGGCCGGGCTGGAATTCCGCAAGCAGTACGTGGTGATCCGCACCGGCTCGCCAGGCTGACCCACGCCCACACCCGATACAGGCCCGTGCGGCTACACTGCGCGCCGGTTCCCCAAGCAACCGCACTTTTTCCCATCCCACACGAGGCACCCCCGCGATGCTGTACGCGCAAGTCCACCTGACCCTTCCCGCCTGGATCCACGACCAGATCGACCTGGATCGTCGATATCCGGGCGATGAGGCCAAGGTCGCGCTGGCGATCGAGCTGTCGCGGTTGAACGTCGAGCACGCCAGTGGCGGCCCGTTCGGCGCGGTGGTGTTCGGCCCGGACGACAAGGTCATCGCCGCTGGCGTGAACCGGGTGATGCCGCACGCGACCTCGCTGGCGCACGCCGAGAACATGGCCTACATGCTGGCCCAGCAGCGCCTGCAGACCCCGCGCCTGAACGCGGTGCTGTCGCCGGTCACCCTGGCCACCAGTTCGCAGCCATGCTGCCAGTGCTATGGCGCTACCGTGTGGGCCGGCATCGACCGCCTGCTGATCGGTGCCAACTCGGCCGACGTCGAGGAACTGACCCCGTTCGATGAAGGCCCGCTGCCGGCCGACTGGGTCGGCGAGCTCAACAAGCGTGGCATCGAAGTGGTGCAGGGCCTGAACCGCGACGCCGCGCGCAGCGTGCTGCGCGCCTATGGGGAAAGCGATGGCGCCCGTTACTGAGACCGGCATCGGCCTGCTGTGCCTGTGCCGGCAGGGCTTCGAGCCCGAGCTGGCCGGCGAGCTGCAGTTCCGCGCCGGTGAAGCCGGTTTCGCCGGCTACGCGCGCACCCAGCGCAATGATGGCTACGTGCTTTTCATGTGCGACGAAGCCGCCGCGCTGGCGCCGCGCCTGCGCTGGCGCGAGCTGATTTTCGCGCGGCAGAAGCTGGTGGTGCTGGCCGAGCTGCCGCAGCTGGACCCGGCCGACCGTATTACCCCGATGCTCGACGTGCTGGCCGATGCGCCGCGCTTCGGCGACCTGTGGGTGGAACACCCGGACTCGGACGCCGGCAAGCCGCTGTCCGGGTTGGCCCGCGCCTTCGGCAACGCACTGCGCCCGGCGCTGCGCAAGGCCGGCAAGCTGACTGACAAGCCGAGCAACCGCCTGCCGCGCCTGCACGTGGTGTTCGTCGACGGCACCCACGCCTTCGTCTGCGTGGCCGACCCGGCCGACAGCGCGCCGTGGGCACTGGGCATCCCGCGCCTGAAGCTGCTGCCCGAAGCACCCTCGCGTTCGGCGCTGAAGCTGGACGAAGCACTGCTGACCCTGCTGACGCCGGAAGAACGCGAAGCACTGGCCAAGCCCGGCATGCGTGCGGCCGACCTGGGTGCCGCCCCCGGCGGCTGGACCTGGGTGCTGACCCGCCAGCACATGCACGTGTTGAGCATCGACAACGGCCCGCTGCGCCAGCACGTGCTGGACACCGGCCTGGTCGAGCACCTGCGCGCCGATGGCTTCCACTGGCATCCGGAACAGCCGCTGGACTGGATGGTCTGCGACATGGTCGAGCAGCCGCGCCGCGTGGCCGAACGCATGGCCACCTGGTTCCGCGAAGGCTGGTGCCGGCACGCGATCTTCAACCTGAAGCTGCCGATGAAGAAGCGCTGGGACGAAACCCGCCTGTGCCTGGACCTGTTCCAGGACCAGGCCGGCAAGCCGCTGGTGGTGCGTGCCAAGCAGCTCTATCACGACCGTGAGGAGATCACCGTACTGGCGTCGCCACTGCGCTGACGCCATCACGTCCGCCGGGCATACCCCGGCGCTGCAGAGGGAGGAGCATCCATGCGACATCGAACGATTCCGCTGCTGATCACCCTGCTGGCCGCCGCACCAGCGGTGGCCCAGCAATTGCCGCACACCCCGGCACAAAGCCAGCCGCTGGGCCCCACCGGCGGCGCGATCCGCCAGCAACCGCTGGATGCGGGCCGGGTCAGCGGCAGCGTCGAGATTCCGCAGCCGGCCGGCGAGGCGCAGGTGACCGTGCGTTCGCTGGAACCGAGCAGCGTGGTTGGCCAGTACCGGATCCACTTCGCTGCGCTGGATGTGAACGGCGATGGTTTCATCAGCCGCGAGGAAGCGCAGGCGAATCCGGCGCTGGCCGATGAGTTCAATGCGTTGGACCTGAAGCGTCGCGGCAAGCTGGATCGTGCCGACCTGGCCGGCTGGCTGGTCGACTGAAAAAGGGGACGGAGGGGATTAAGTCGTTTGTGCCACAAACGACTTAATCCCCTCCGTCCCCTTTTTTGATCCAGCGCGATCTTCATCCACGCATGGCGTGGATCTACTGACGTCGGGCACCCACCAGAGCGGTTTGCATTCTGCTACACCCCGGCGGCGCGCTTCCAGAATGCCTGCACCAGCGGTGGCCATTTGCCGACGCAGCCCAGCGCCCGGCCGCGGGCCAGGGTCAGGTGCATTTCGTCGTTGGAGAACAGGCGGTTGATCGCATCGAAGCTGTAGGCGGCGATGTGGTTGTCGCTGCGCCGTTCGCGTGCCCAGCGCTGCAGGCGCTGCGGCGACAGCCGCGGCTGGCCACGGCGCTCGGCCGACGGCGCCAGCCACTGCTGCAGGGCGGCCACATCGCGCAGGCCCAGGTTCACGCCCTGCCCGGCCAGCGGATGCACCACGTGCGCGGCATCACCCAATGCCAGCACGCGGCCGGCCACGTAGTGACGTGCCAGCTGGCGGCGCAGCGGGAAGGCTGCGCGCGGTGATGCCAGCCGCAGCTCACCCAGCCGCGCCGCGAAGGCGCGGGTCAGTTCGCGGTTGAAGCTGTCTTCGTCCAGCGCCAGCACGCGCGCGGCCTCGTCCTCGGGCAGGGTCCATACGATCGAGCTGCGGCGCTCGGCCACCGGCAGCAGCGCCAGCGGCCCGCTCGGCAGGAAACGCTGCCAGGCGGTGGCCTGGTTGGGAAGATCGCTGTCCACGTAGGCCACCACGCCACGCTGGTGGTAGTCATGCTTTTCAACCTCGATCCCGGCCAGTTGGCGCAGGGTCGATTCGGCGCCGTCGGCGGCTACCGCCAACGCCGCTTCCAGGCGACGACCGTCATCCAGGCGCAGGCGCACGCCGTCGTCGTCCTGCTCCAGCGCTTCCACCCGCGCCGGGCAGTGCAGCTGCACGCCCGCCGCCGGCAACGCCGCCCACAGCCGATCCTGCAGCAGGCCGTTCTCGACGATGTAGCCCAGTTCACGACGGCCGAAGCGATCGGCATCGAACAGCAGATCTTCGCCACCGGCCGCATCCCACACCTGCATGCGCCGGTAGGGCCAGGCGCGGGCCTGCGCGATCGCCGGCCACACGCCCAGGCGGCTCAACAGTTGTACGTTGTCAGCAGCGAAGGCGAACACGCGGAGGTCAGGCTGTGCGGCCTGCCACGGCGCGGGCTCACGACCTTCCACCAGCGCAACCGACAGGCCGGCATCGGCCAGCGCCAGCGCGCACGCGGCACCGACCACGCCACCACCGACGATGGCCACATCAAGGCGCATGCGCCGGCTCATGCGGCTTCTCCGCGGCACAGGCGCGGCACTTCGCCGCGGAAGCCCATCGCGCCACCGACCAGCATCGACTGCACCGATGCGCGTTGCGCGGCCACCAGGCCGAGGCTGCGCAGCGGCCGCATCAGCGGCGCCGGGTTGCTGGTCAGGCGCGCCAGGCCGCCGGAGAACGCCACCGTCTGCCGGCGATCTTCCTCGCGGCGCGCGACATAGGCCTGCAGCAGTGCATCACTGCCGGCATCTTCATGCGCATCCTCCAGCAGCTCGGCCAGGGTCAGCGCATCGCGCAGGCCCAGGTTGAAGCCCTGTGCACCCAGCGGATGAATGGTCTGCGCGGCATTGCCCAGCAGCACCGTGCGCTCACCGGCCAGCGCACGCGCCAGCACCTGGATGAGCGGGTAGGCGCTGCGCGGGCCGGACTCGAGCAGGCGGCCGGCACGCCAGCCGATCGCGTTCTGCAGGCGTTGCAGCCAGGCGGCATCGTCCAGCGCCATCACCGCATCGGCCTGGTCGCGCGCAACACCATGCACGGTGCCGAAGTGACGATCGCCGCGCGGCAGCAGGGCCGTCGGGCCGGTATCGGTGAAACGCTCCCACGCGGTGCCATCCGGCGCGCGCTGGCTGCGTACACGGGCCACGAACAGGGTCTGCTGGAAATCATGGCGGTCGACCTCGATGCCCAGTGCACCACGCACGCCACTGGTCGTACCGTCGGCACCCACCACCAGCCGTGCCAGCAATACGCGCTCGCCGGCCTCATCGGCGACCCGCACCTGGCGGTAGCCGTCGACCACTTCACCCAGGCCCAGGAACCGCATCGGCCGGTAACGGCGCAGCCGCGGCAGCTCCTGAAGCCGCGCTTCCAGCGCCTGGCCGAAGTCGCGGGCGACCACCACCTGGCCGAACCAAGGCCGGTCGTAATCGGCCGCTTCCAGCTGCACACGGCCGAAATCGCCGGCACGGCTGACGTGGATGCGCCGGATCGGGCCCGGTGCCATCGCCAGCTTCTGCATCACCCCCAGCGCGGTCAGCGCATTGACGGTGGCAGCGGCGAAACTGAGATTGCGCTGGTCGAACACCGCCGGCAGCTCGCCGGCCGGGCTGGCCTCGAGCAGGCCCACGTCGCGGCCGAGGCGGTCCAGGGCAATGGCCAGGCTGGCGCCGACCAGGCCACCACCGACAATCAGCACGTCATGTCGTTCACTCATGCGTTCATGATACGCGCTCGCCCCGTCTGTACGCCGAACGGCCGGTCCTGCGCCAACCCGCGCGGCGGGCTAGAATGAAACCTGAATCCGCTCCGGGCCCGCCACCATGTCCGACACTGCCAACCGCGCCTTCGTCCTGTCCGTGCTCGTTCTGGTGCTGGCAGCGACCCGTGTCAATCACTTCGCGGCGATCCCCGATGCCTCATGGGCGGTGTTCTTCATCGGTGGCTTCTACCTGGCCCGCTGGACGCGCTGGGCGTTCCCGCTGCTGATGGTGTTCGCGGTGCTGGTGGACTGGATCGTGATCCGCAGCAGCGGCCTGGACTTCTGGCAGCACTACTGCGTGTCGCCGGGCTACTGGCTGCTGCTGCCGGCCTATTTCTCGCTGTGGGCCGGCGGCATGCTGCTGGGCCGCAACTACCAGAGCGCGCGCTGGCCGGTACTGGCCAAGGGCGCGCTGCTGCTGGTCGCCTCAGTGGCGGTCTGCCACCTGCTGGCGCAGGGCGGCTTCTACTGGACCAGCAGCAACGTGGCCGAGCCGACCCTGGCCGGCTGGGCACAGAACTACGCGCAGTGGTTCGGCCCCTACCTGCGCACCACGGCGATCTACGTGGCGCTGGCCGCCGCCCTGCAGCTGGCCGTGGAGCAGGTGTTGAAGCTCCAGCAGGCCCGCCGCGACATCCGCCACTGAGCCGCGACATGGGTCATCGCCTCTCGCGCATCTACACCCGCACCGGCGACGACGGCAGTACCGGCCTCGGTGACGGCCAGCGCGTGCCCAAGGATGACGCCCGGGTGGCGTCCTACGGCACCGTCGACGAGGCCAATGCCGCGCTCGGCCTGCTGCTGGCCGTGCCCCTGCCCGAGGATGTGCGCGCGCTGGTGGTGCATCTGCAGCACCAGCTGTTCGACCTGGGCGCCGAACTGTGCATCCCCGGCCACGCCGCGATCCACGCCGCCGATGTCTCGGCCCTGGAACAGCAGCTGGACCATTACAACGCCGACCTGCCGATGCTGAAGGAATTCATCCTGCCGGCCGGCGGCGAAGCCGCCGCGCGCTGCCATCTGGCCCGCACCATCGTCCGCCGCGCCGAGCGCGAAACGGTCACCCTGGCCCGCCACGAGGCCGTGCGCAGCGAGGCGTTGCAGTACCTGAACAGGTTGTCGGACCTGTTGTTCGTGCTGGCCCGGGTGCTGGCCCGTGCCGACGGCCAGGGCGAAGCGCTGTGGCAACCACAGCAGCGCCAGCGCTGAGCCTGCACGATGCTGGCCTACACCCATCCGTCCTGCCTGCTGCACGACCCCGGCCCCGGCCACCCGGAGTGCCCGCAACGCCTGCAGCATGTGCTGGACGCGCTGCACACCGCGTTCCCCGGCCAGCTGGAGTGGCGCGAAGCGCCACCGGCCAAGTTCGGTGAACTGACCCGGGTCCACGACAGCGCCCTGCTCGACTTCGTGCTGCAACCGCAGACCGCACCGCTGCGCCAGCTGGACATGGACACCTGGACCTCACCCGGCTCGGCCAGCGCCGCCGTGCACGCCGCCGGTGCCGGCGTGGCCGCGGTCGATGCGGTGATGCTGGGCGACGACCCGCTGGCCTTCTGCGCGGTACGCCCGCCGGGCCACCACGCCACCAGCAGCACGGCGATGGGCTTCTGCCTGCTCAACAACATCGCCATCGCCGCCGCCTATGCCCGCGACCGCCACGGCCTGGAACGGATCGCGGTGGTCGACTTCGACGTCCACCACGGCAACGGCACCCAGGACATCTTCCAGCACGACGCCCGGGTCTCGTACTACAGCACCCACCAGGCCGGGCTGTTCCCCAATTCCGGCCTGCGCCGTGACCGCGGTGCCGGCAACCTGATGAACATCCTGCTGCCGCCGGGCAGCGGTGGCTTCCGCTTCCGCAATGTCTGGGCCGACGAGATGCTGCCGGCCATCGACGACTTCCGCCCGCAGCTGCTGCTGATCTCGGCCGGCTTCGACGCCCACCTGCGTGATCCGCAGGCGGACCTGATGCTGGAGACCGACGATTTCGCCTGGATCACCGGTGAACTGCACGCGCTGGCACGCCGTCACGCGGCCGGCCGGATGGTCTCGATGCTGGAGGGTGGCTACGACCTGCAGGCCCTGGCCGAGTGCAGCGTGGCCCATGTCCAGACCCTGCTCACGCCGTCCGTGGGCACCTCCGCCGGATGAACCCGAACCGGCAGGCTCCGGCGTCCTTCATTGCCCCTATGCAAGGGATGGGGCAAGCTACCGTCCGTTTTCGCCCGAATCCGAACCGCGTGCGCCGAGCCCTCCGCCTGCTTCCCCTGCCTCTGAGCATCGCCATCAGCCTGCCGGCGATGGCCGATGAAAAGCCGCTCAACTGGGGCCTGTGCCCGGCCACCGACGTCATTCCCGCGTTCACTGACGCCCCCACCCCGGTTCCGGCCCAGGACAAGGCTGCCGCCGCGGCCGCCCGCGAGCAGCAGCCGACCGACATCGAGGGTGACCAGCTGCTGGGCACCACCACCGTGCCGCAGTACGAGGGCAACGTGGCGCTGCGCCGGGGTGACCAGTTCGTCGGTACCGACAAGCTCAGCTTCGACACCGAGACCGGCAACTACATCGCCGACGGCAATGTCCGCTACCAGGACGGGTCGATCCGGATGGTCGCCAAGCGTGCCGAAGGCAACCAGGAAAGCGATACCCACAAGATCTCCGACATCAAGTACCAGCTGGTGTCGCGCCGGGGCAACGGTGATGCCGAGTCGGTCGACCTGCAGGGTGCGGTCGGCCAGATGCACCGCTCCACCTACACCACCTGCGACCCCTCGCAGCCGGTGTGGAAGCTGTCGGCGCCGCAGATCGAAGTGGACAACGACGAGGGCTTCGGCACCGCGCGCAACGCCGTGCTGCGCATCGGCAAGGTGCCGGTGCTGTGGGCGCCGTACTTCAAGTTCCCGATCGATGACCGCCGCAAGACCGGCCTGCTGTTCCCGCAGCTGGGCATGTCCGGGCGCAACGGCTTCGACTACGCCCAGCCGATCTACTTCAACCTGGCGCCGAACTACGACGACACGCTGACCCCGCGCTACATGAGCCGGCGCGGCCTGCTGCTCGACAACGAGTTCCGCTACCTCTACAACGGCGGCCGCGGCGAGGTGTTGACCTCGTTCATGCCCAACGACCGCCTGCGTGACCGTGACCGCGGCCGGGTGATGTTCACCGGCTACCACAACGTGGACAGCCACTGGCAGGCCCGCGCCAACCTGGCCTGGGTCAGCGACGAGCGCTATGTCGAGGATTTCGCCAACCGCCTGGTGGGGGTGACCGCCTCCAACCTGCAGAGCACGGTGGGCCTGTATGGCACCGGCACGAACTGGACGGCCGGCATCATGGCCGACCGCTGGCAGCTGACCGACTACACGCTCGACGAGCGCGCCCTGCCCTACAACCGCCAGCCGCGCCTGTACTTCAACTGGGACAAGCCGGTCCGGCCCTGGCTGGAAGCCGGCATCTACGCCGAAGCGGTGCGCTTCACCCACGACGACATCAACTTCAAGAACGCCGTCGGCACCGGTAAGGATCTGCAGTACACCCGCAACGGAGTGCAGTGGACCGACGGCGTCGGTGTCAGCGGCGGTTCGCGATTGGACGTGAAGCCGTATGTGTCATTCCCGATCAGCGGCGCGGCCTGGTATGTGACCCCGACCCTGGCCTACCGTTACACCGCCTATCAGCTGGACCGTGGCCTGGTGGATGGTGTGAGAGGCATCCAGGCCCAGATCCTGCGTTCGCAGGGCATCGACCCGAACACGGCCACGCCCGAGCAGCTGCGCGGCAATACCTCGCCCAGCCGCAGCCTGCCGATCGGCAGCATCGACGCCGGCCTGTTCTTCGATCGCGAAACCAGCGTCCGCGGCAAGTCGTTCCTGCAGACCCTGGAACCGCGCCTGTTCTACCTGCGCACGCCGTACCGCAACCAGGACGAGCTGCCGATCTTCGACACCCGTGACTTCACCTTCAGCTGGGGCCAGCTGTTCCGCGACTCGCGCTACACCGGCGCCGACCGCCAGAACGACGCCAACCAGCTGACCCTGGCGGTGAGCACCCGGTTCATCGACCAGACCACCGGCAAGGAACGTTTCTCGGCCTCGATCGGCCAGATCCAGTACTTCGATGAGTCGCGGGTGACCACCACCCCAGGTGGTGCTCCGGTGGAAAAGGGCAAGTCGGCCTGGATCGCCGACGGCAACTACATGATCAACGACCGCTGGACCCTGGGCGCCACCTACCAGTGGGACCCGAAGTACAAGCGCGAGGATCTGGCCAGCGTCCGTGCCCGTTACCTGATGCCCAACGACGGCGTGGTCAACCTGAGCTACCGCTACCGCATCAATGCCGGTGCTCTGCCCGGTGCCAACAAGCATGACCGCACCCTGCTGGAGCAGGCCGACCTGTCGTTCCTGTACCCGCTGAATGCGCGTTGGAGCCTGGTCGGCCGCTATTACTACTCGCTGCAGGACAAGGAGCCGCTGGAAATCATCGGCGGTGTCCAGTGGGACAGCTGCTGCCTGGCCGTGCGTGTGGTCGGCCGCCGTTATGTCCGCAATCGCGAAGGCGAGATGAACAACTCCATCCAGGTGGAGTTCGTCCTGAAGGGCCTGAGCTCCATCGGCCAGGACACGGACCGCACTCTGCGCCGTGCTATCCTCGGCTACAACCGCGACGACCTCTATCTCGTGCCGCCCAGCAACACCGGGGCGACCCGCGATGACTACGATCCGAATCTGATCCCATGACCAAGCGCTTCCCCGTTCTACTCGCCTCGCTGCTGGCGGTGTCCAGCGTGTCCGCCCCCCTGCAGGTGCTTGCCCAGGAGGCGCAGCCGCTCGACCGCATCGCCGCCGTCGTCGATGAGGACGTGATCCTGCAGAGCGAGCTCCAGCGTGCGATCGCCAACATCAAGGCGCAGTACGCCGGACGGGAGAACCAGCTGCCGCCGGAAGACGTGCTCAGCCGCCAGGTGCTCGAGCGCCTGGTGCTGGTCAAGCTGCAGGTGGCCCGCGCCCAGGGCAGCGGCATCCGTGTCAGCGACCAGGAGCTGAACCAGGCGATGAACTCCATCGCCCAGCAGAACGGTTCGAACCTGGACGCCCTGCGCCAGCGCCTGGCCCACGACGGCATCGATTTCAACGATTTCCGCGCATCGGTGCGGGACGAGATCACCGTGCAGCGCCTGCGCCAGAGCTTCGCGCAGAGCCGCATCAGCGTCAGCGAGGGTGAAGTCGATGCCGCGCTGAAGCAGCAGGCCACGGTAGGCAACCAGTACCACCTGGCGCACATCCTGGTCGCGTTGCCGGACGGCGCCAACGCCGACCAGATCGCCACCGGCCAGAAGAAGGCCGATGGCGTCAAGGCCCTGCTGGACAAGGGCGAGCTGGACTTCAACGCGGCGGCCGTGCGCTATTCCGACAGCCCCAATGCGCTGGAAGGCGGCGACCTGGGCTGGCGCAGCCTGGATGAAATCCCGCAGGCCTTCGCGCAGATGATGGAAAAGATGAAGCCCGGCGAAGTGGTCGGCCCGATCCGTGGCCCCAGCGGCTTCCAGCTGTTGAAGCTGGTGGAAGTGCGTGATGCCAGCGCCACCGCTGGCGCCAGCACCGTCACCGAGTACCACGGTCGCCACATCCTGGTGCGCGTGGACGATCATCAGACCGACGCGGCCGCCAAAGCCAAGATCGATACCCTGCGTGCCCGCATTGCCGGTGGCGCGGACTTCGAAACCGTGGCCAAGGAGTCCTCCGAGGACAACAACAGCAAGGGCCAGGGCGGCGATCTGGGCTGGTTCCCGGCCGATGCGTTCGGTCCGGCCTTTGGCCAGCAGGTGGCCGCCATCCAGGACGGCGGCGTCAGCCAGCCGTTCCGCACCGATGCCGGTTGGCACATCCTGCAGCGCGTGGCCACTCGCCAGACCGACGTGACCAACGACAACCAGCGTGCCCAGGTCCGCGAGACCATTGGCCGCCGCAAGCTGGAAGACGAGTACAACCGCTTCCTGCAGGAACTGCGTGGCGAAGCCTACGTCAGCTTCCGCAGTGGCGACCGCGCGGAAAACACCGCCACGCCGCCGCAGTCCTGATCGATGCGCCCCGAGCTCGCTCTGGTACCGGGCGAGCCCGCCGGGATCGGCCCGGAGCTGTGCGTCCGCCTCGTCCAGCAGCCGCGTGAAGATTGCCGGCTGCTGGCCTTCGCCGACCCGGACACCCTGCGCGCGGCCGCGGCCGCGCTGGACCTGCCGCTGCAACTGTTGCCCGAGGGTGCCGAAGCGCGCGTCCCCGGCGACCTGCGCCTGCGCGTGGTGGCCAATGCCACCCCGAGCCGTTTCGGCCAGGCCGATCCGGCCAATGCCGGCGCGGTCATCGGCGCCCTGCTCGCTGCCGGCCAGGCCTGCCTGTCAGGCGAACTGCACGGCGTGGTGACCGGCCCGGTGCACAAGGCCGTCATCAACGAAGGCGGCATCGCCTACAGCGGCACCACCGAACTGCTGGCCGACCAGGCTGGGGTGAAGGTGGTGATGATGCTGGCCAACCACATCGTGCGCGTGGCCCTGGCCACCACCCACCTGCCACTGCGCGAGGTGGCCGACGCGATCACCGCGCCCAGCCTGGAACACACCCTTCGCACCGTGCACGCCGCGCTGCGCCGCGAGTTCGGCCTGCCCGCGCCACGCATCGCCGTGCTCGGCCTGAACCCGCACGCCGGCGAAGACGGCCATCTGGGCCGCGAGGAACTGGACCTGGTCATCCCGCTGCTGCAGCGCCTGCGCGCGGAGGGCATGGACCTGATCGGGCCGCTGCCAGCCGATACCGCCTTCCTGCCGGCCAAGCTGGCCGGCTTCGACACCGTGCTGGCGATGTACCACGACCAGGGCCTGCCGGTGCTGAAGTACTCGGGCTTCGAGCAGGCCGTGAACCTGACCCTGGGCCTGCCCTACCCACGCGTTGCGGTGGACCACGGCACTGCGCTGGACCTTGCCGGCCGTGGCGTGGCCGATCCTTCCAGCCTGCAGGCGGCAACGACGTTGTGTGCGCAGCTTGCGCGGCAACGTACACTGAGCGCATGAATTCCCCGCATTCCCCCTCCGGCCCGGTGTTCACCGCCCCGGCCAAGAAGCAGCTTGGCCAGCATTTCCTGGCCGACCGCCACTACATCGACAAGATC
Organism: Stenotrophomonas sp. YJH_SMC_21; assembly: GCF_059369555.1. NCBI lineage: Bacteria > Pseudomonadati > Pseudomonadota > Gammaproteobacteria > Lysobacterales > Lysobacteraceae > Stenotrophomonas > Stenotrophomonas sp. YJH_SMC_21. The sequence continues at coordinate 127,990 of NZ_JCAFSU010000007.1, read as the reverse complement.
GTGATGGCGGTCAACCCGAAAGACGGTGACCGCCTGGTCGAGATCGGTCCCGGCCAGGGCGCGATCACGCTGCCGCTGCTGCGCGTGCATCCGAAACTGACGGTGATCGAGTTCGACCGTGACCTGATCGCGCCGCTGACCGCCGCCGCCGAGCCGCTGGGCGAGCTGACCATCGTCCACCGCGACGTGCTGCGCGTGGACTTCACCGAGCTGGCCGCCGGCCAGCCGATCCGCCTGGTCGGCAACCTGCCCTACAACATCTCCTCGCCGATCCTGTTCCATGCACTGGAACATGCCGCGGTGATCCGCGACATGCATTTCATGCTGCAGAAGGAAGTGGTCGACCGCATGGCCGCCGGCCCCGGCAGCAAGGTGTACGGCCGGCTCAGCGTGATGCTGCAGGCCTACTGCCAGGTGACCTCGCTGTTCGTGGTGCCGCCGGGCGCGTTCCGGCCGCCGCCGAAAGTCGATTCGGCCGTGGTGCGGCTGGTGCCGCGTGACCCGGCCACGATCAACATCAACGACCACAAGCGTTTCGCCGAGGTGGTCAAGGCCGCCTTCGGGCAGCGCCGCAAGACCCTGCGCAACGCCCTGAACAACGTGGTGTCCGCCGAACAGTTCGTTGCCGCCGGCGTGCGTCCCGATGCCCGCGCCGAACAGCTGGACGTGGCCGAATTCATCGCTTTGGCCAATGCCTCCTGATTACACTGCCGGTATGGAAGACGCTGACGTTTACGCCATCTCCGTCGAAGTCGCACCGCGCTTCCTCGACGATCAATCCGCGCCGGAAGACGGACGCTATGCGTTCGCCTACACGATCCGCATCCACAACCAGGGGCGTGTTGCCGCGCGCCTGGTCGCACGCCACTGGCGCATCACCGATGCCAACGGCCGCGTCGAGCATGTCGATGGCGACGGGGTGATCGGCGAGCAGCCACGCCTGCGTCCCGGTGAAGACTTCCATTACACGTCCGGTGTCATGCTGGGGACCGATCACGGGACCATGCAGGGCCACTACGACATGGTCGCCGACGACGGCACCGAATTTGCCGCGCCGGTCGCACCTTTCGTGCTGGCCATCCCGCGTACCCTGCACTGACACGGAGGCCGGACGATGAGTGTGTGGGCGATCGGCGACCTGCAGGGCTGCTATGACGTCACCCAGCGGCTGCTGGAGAAGATCCGCTTCGACCCGGCGCAGGACACCCTGTGGTTCTGCGGCGACCTGGTCAACCGCGGTGGCCAGTCGCTGGAAACGCTGCGGCTGGTGCATTCGCTGCGCGAGCACAGCGTGGTGGTGCTGGGCAACCATGACCTTTCGCTGCTGGCCGTCGGTGCACGCACCGAAGAGGAACAGCGCAAGGTCAACCCGGACCTGCTGCGCATCGTGCAGGCCGAGGACCGCGACGAACTGCTGGACTGGCTCCGCCTGCAGAAGCTGGTGCACGTGGACCGCGAACTGGGCTGGATGATGGTGCACGCCGGCCTGGCGCCGAAGTGGACCACGCAGATGGCCGAAAAGCATGCCGCCGAGGTCGAGGCGCAACTGCACGGTGCCGGCTACCGCAAGCTGTTCCGCAACATGTACGGCGACAAGCCGAGCTGGGCACCGAACCTGTCCGGCTACGACCGTTCACGCGCGATCATCAATGTGCTCACCCGCATGCGCTACTGCACCCCGCGCGGGCGCATCGGCATCGAGGACAAGGGCACGCCGGGCACGCAGGAACAGGGACTGTACCCCTGGTTCGAAGTGCCGGGCCGGGTCGAGCGCGACCTGAAGATCGTCTGCGGCCACTGGTCGGCGCTGGGCCTGACCATCACCCAGGGCGTGCATGCCATCGACACCGGCGCAGTCTGGGGCGGCAAGCTGACCGCGATCCAGCTCGATACCGATGAACTGCGCGTGGTGCAGGTGCCGGGCCGCGATGTCCCCGCACCCGTGCCCAACGCACGCCCGCCAGCGCGACCGGCGCACGAGCGTCCGGCGGCATCGGCGCAGGGCAAGGAACAGGGCGGCGGCAACACCCCGGCCGCCACCCCGGGCAACCGCGGCCCACGCCGTCGTCGTCGCCGTGGCGGCGGCGCGGGTGGTGGCTCTGCGGGCCCCGGCAGCAACAGTCCCCCGCCGCAGGCATGACGCGGCGCGGTGGGGCACCATGGACGGTGCTGCTGCTGACGGTGGCCCTGGCCAGCGGCTGCCAGCCCCCTTCGGCCCCGGCCCCCGCCGACGGCGGAAACGCCGGCCTCACGCCATCGCAGCCGCAGGCGCCTTCGCCGCCGCTGGTGGCAGCGGCGCGCGCACAGGTCGGCGTCACCACCCGCTACGACCCTACCTATCAGGTGCTGGCCTATCCCGGCGGCGACGTTCCGGTTGATCGCGGCGTGTGCACCGACGTGGTGGTGCGTGCCCTGCGCAGCCAGGGCCTGGACCTGCAGGCGCGCGTGCATGAAGACATGCGCGGCAATTTCAGTGCCTATCCCGCGATCTGGGGCCTGTCACGGCCGGACCGCAACATCGATCATCGCCGTGTGCCGAACCTGATGCGCTGGTTCGAACGGCAGGGCTGGCAGCAACCGATCACGGCCGCCGCCACCGACTATGCGGCCGGCGACATCGTCGCCTGGAAGCTCAACGGCAACGGCCTGCTGCACGTGGGCATCGTCTCCGACCGGCGGCTGGCCAATGGCACGCCGCTGGTGCTGCACAACATCGCGCGCGGCACGCGCGAAGAGAACCTGTTGTTCCAGCACGCCATCATCGGGCATTACCGGATGCCGCAGCGACAGCCCAGGTAGAGTCGACTGTCAGTCGACTATCACGCGCAGCGCGGGTTTTTCGGGTGACCGCCGAGAGCAGTCGACTAACAGTCGACTCTACCCCGTCGACATCCCCGTCGGTGTTTTCGTTGGTATTTGCGCGATCAGCGGCGCACGTAGTGCGCGAAGCGGAACGCGTAGGCATGGCGTTCGTCGGCCGGGTGCGGCTCGCTGCTCACTTCCCGCCAGTCCTGCATGTCGACTTCGGGGAAATGGGTATCAGCGGGGATTTCGGCATCCACCCAGGTCAGGTACAGGTCACTGGCCTGGTCCAGCAGCTGGTGGAAGATCTCGCCGCCGCCGATGATGCACAGCTCGCTGGCGCCCTCGCCTTCGGCAATCGCCTTCGCCTCGTCCAGCGACGCCACCGCGCGCATGCCCTCGAACGGCACCTGGCCGCTGCGGGTCAGCACCAGGTTGGTCCGTCCCGGCAGCACGCGGCCGATCGATTCGGCCGTCTTGCGGCCCATCAGGATCGGCTTGCCCAGGGTGAGCGCCTTGAAGTGCTTGAAATCATCCGGCAGGTGCCAGGGCATGGCATTGCCCTGACCGATGCCACGGTTGCGATCCAGCGCCACGATCATCGACAGCTTCATCGCGCTCATACCGCCACCGGCGCCTTGATGGCCGGGTGCGGATCGTAGCCGTCGATGCGGATGTCGTCGAACTGGAAGCCGAACAGATCGGTCACCTCCGGGTTCAACCACAGCTTGGGCAGCGCGCGCGGTTCACGCGACAGCTGCTCGCGCGCCTGCTCGAAGTGGTTCGAATACAGGTGCGCGTCGCCCAGCGTATGCACGAAATCGCCCACGCCCAGGCCGGTGGCCTGCGCCACCATGTGGGTCAGCAGCGCGTAGCTGGCGATGTTGAACGGCACGCCGAGGAAGATGTCGCCGCTGCGCTGGTACAGCTGGCAGCTGAGCTTGCCGTCCACCACGTAGAACTGGAACAGGTTGTGGCACGGCATCAGCGCCATCTGCGAAAGCTCGCCCACGTTCCAGGCGCTGACCACCAGCCGCCGCGAATCGGGGTTGCGCTTGATCTCGTCGACCAGCCACTGCATCTGGTCGATCTCACGGCCATCGGCGGTGACCCAGCTGCGCCACTGCTTGCCGTACACCGGGCCGAGATCGCCGTTCTCGTCGGCCCACTCGTCCCAGATCCGCACCTGGTTGTCCTTCAGGTAGCCGATGTTGGTGTCGCCCTTCAGGAACCACAGCAGCTCGTGGATGATCGAGCGCAGGTGCAGCTTCTTGGTGGTGACCAGCGGGAAACCTTCATTGAGATCGAAGCGCATCTGCCAGCCAAACACGCTGCGGGTGCCGGTGCCGGTGCGATCGCTCTTCTCGGCGCCGTGCTCGAGCACATGCGAGAGCAGGTCCAGGTAAGCCTTCATGCCTTGCCCCCGGCAGCCACCGGCAGCTGCGGCTGCAGTACCGGCGCACGGCGCGACATCACCAGCAGCACCAGGCCGAAAGCGATCAGCGGCAGGCTGAGGATCTGGCCGCGGGTCAGCCAGTCGAAGGCCACGTAGACGCCGTTGTCGGGCATGCGCACGAACTCCACCGCGAAGCGGAACAGTCCGTACATCAGCGCGAACAGACCGCCGACCAGGTAACGGTGGCGCGGCTTGGCCGACACGGCCCACAGCACCACGAACATCACCAGGCCTTCCAGGAAGGCTTCATACAGCTGCGACGGATGGCGCGCGAACTGGTTCAGCGCGCCGGTGGCGAACTGCGCCTGCAGGGTCGCGTGGTCGAGCTGGTTCAGCGGTGCCGGCAGGCCGGACGGGAACACCACACCCCAGGTACCGTCGGTGTACTTGCCCCACAGCTCGGCACCGATGAAGTTGCCGATGCGCCCGAAGCCCAGGCCCAGCGGTACCAGCGGCGCCATGAAATCCATGGTGTCGAAGAAATGCAGCTTGTGCTTGCGCGACCACCACCAGCAAGCGCCCAGCACGCCCAGCAGGCCGCCGTGGAAACTCATGCCGCCATCCCACACCTTGAACAGCAGCAGCGGGTTGTGCAGGAAATCGCCCAGCGCGTAGAACAGCATGTAGCCGATGCGCCCGCCCAGCACCACGCCAAGCATGGCGTAGAACAGCAGGTCGGAGAAGCCGTTGGCATCAACGCCCGGCAGGCGCCCGTCGGCAATGCGCTTGCGGCCCAGCAGCCAGGCCGCGGTGAAGCCGAGCAGGTACATGATGCCGTACCAATGCACCTTGATCGGCCCCAGCGAGAGGGCGATGGGGTCGATGTCGTGGAAATAGATCATGGAAGGTGCCTTGCGGTTGAACGCCTATTCTCGGGCCAGTGCCGCCCCGGCTCAACCAAGGAGCTGGGGCGAGTTCGGCAACGCGTCATCGTTCGACCGGGTCGAGGCCGGAAAGTGCCCTTCGATCAGGCTGGAAACCTCGTCGATGGCATCCTGCAGCGCTTCCACCGGATGGGAGCCACGCAGGCCCTCGCGCAGGTGGGTGCAGACCCGCTGCCATTGTGCCGGGCTGACCCGGCCCTGCAGGCCACGGTCGGCGACGATCTCGATGGCGTGGTCGGCCAGCAGCAGGTAGATCAGCACACCGTTGTTGTGGGTGGTATCCCAGGTGCGCAGGCGCGCGAAGGCATGTTCGGCGGCTTGGCGCGGGGTGACCTTGTGCCACAGCGCGGCCAGCGGCAGGTCCGCTTCCACCGCGAACATCACCTGACCACCGTGGCGCTGCTCACCGGCTGCGATGGCCTCGGTGATCGCCTGCAGCGTGGCCGGCGGGAACGCGCGCCGTACAGACGGCGAAAATACATGACGACACAGTCGTTGGATCATCACCAGCCCCCCGAAGCACCGCCACCGCCGGAGCGGCCACCGCCGCCGCCCCAACCGCCGCCGCCGCCGAATCCACCGCCCCCGCCGAAGCCGCCTCCGCCGCCCCAGCTGCCACCACCCCAGCCACCGCCACCGGCAAAGCGGCCCGGGTGACCGGAGAGCATGGCAACAATGAGGCCCACGACGCCAGCCAGGCCACTGGCGAGCAGTGTGGAGGTGAACAGGAATGCCGCCAGCGCCGCGCCGGCACCGCCGAGCAGGCCACGCAGCGGACGCGGCACGCGCGAGAAGATCCCGCGCAGGATGCTGCCGGCGAACACACCGATGAACAGCGCCAGGAACCAGGTATCGCCACCGCCGCTGGGCTCACGCCCGCGATGGCCGCTGACCGGCGCCGGCAGCGCTTCCCCGTCGATCAGCTTGACCAGCACCGCCGTGGCGTCGGTGATGCCACCGGCGTAGTCGCCGCTGCGGAAGCGCGGCACCAGGTATTCCTGGATGACCCGGTTGGCGATGGCATCGGGAATCGCTCCCTCCAGACCATAACCGGGTTCAATGCGCACGCGCCGGTCGTCCTTGGCCACCACCAGCAGCACCCCGTCGTCCACGCCCTTGCGGCCGATCTGCCACTGGTCGAAGACCCGCGTGGTGTACTGCGCGATGTCTTCCGGCTGGGTCGTGGCTACCACCAGCACCTGCAGCTGGCTGCCCTTGCGCTGCTGAAGGTCCAGCGCCTGCTGTACCAGCGCCTGCTTCTGCGCGGCATCCAGCGTGCCGGTGGCGTCGACCACCGGCGAATCCAGCGCCGGAATCGGCGCCAGCTGCTGGGCGTGCGATGCCAGCGGCAGCCATAGCAGCAGGGCCAGGAGCGCAGTGGCCAGGCGCATGGGTCAGTGGCCCGGCTGCGGTGCCGGCTGCTGCTGCGGCGCGCTGCCGAAATCGACCGCCGGCGCGTTGGAGATCTGCGCTTCGTTTTCCACGGTGAAGTTCGGTTTGGTCTTGTAACCGAAGATCTTGGCGGTGATCACCTGCGGGAACGAGCGGATGTAGGTGTTGTAGTCCTGCACCTGCTGGATGTAGCGGCCGCGGGCGACGGTGATGCGGTTTTCAGTGCCTTCCAGCTGGGCCTGCAGGTCGCGGAAGTTCTGGTCCGACTTCAGCACCGGGTAATTCTCGGTGACCACCAGCAGCCGCGACAGTGCGCTGCCGAGTTCACCCTGGGCCTGCTGGAACTGCTTGAGCGAGGCTTCGTCGTCGGCGTTGACGTTGATCTGGCCAACACGCGAGCGGGCGTTGGTGACTTCGGTCAGCACGCGCTCTTCCTGGCTGGCGAAGCCCTTCACGGTCTGCACCAGGTTGGGCACCAGATCGGCGCGGCGCTTGTACTGGTTGAGCACTTCGGACCAGCTGGCCTTGACCGCTTCATCCTTCTGCTGGATGGCGTTGTAGCCGCAGCCGGACAGCAGGGAGGCCAGCAGCATCAGGGGCAGGACACGGGTGAACAGGCGCATGGCGGAGGTTCCGGGTGGACTGGGCACCGAGCATGCCACGGTTCGGGTGAAAGACCGGCCATCGGGCGCCGCCCCCTCCGCGGTGGTTGGCGAGGAAGCGTTATCGGGGTCGGGCGGGAGGGGGGGTTGGCTGGGGGGCGCTGCAAGTACGTCCATGTAAGCTCGATCGCCGCATCCATGCGGCTCACGCCCCCAGCCAACCCACCCTCCCGGCCACGGACAATTTCCTGCGCACCGCGGGAAGATCAAAAGAAAAAATCAAAAGCAAAACGCGGTTCTTCAGGCATTCGTGTCGACCAAGGTCGACACCTACCAGAGCAGAACGCCGTTCCGACAGACCGCGGGAATCTGTCGAAGGCGGGGTGGGTCCGGTTGTGGGGGCGTGAGCCGCATGGATGCGGCGACCGAGCTTACATGGACGTACTTGCAGCGTCCCCCTCAACCGGACCCACCCCGCCAACCCACGGAATGCAGGCTTTTGCCGTTGACGTTGACGTTGATTGCAGCGGGTGCAGGGCTGCAAGCCCTGCCGGAATCCAACACCCCTCAGCAGGCTTCAGCCACCGCAGTGCGGGGACGCCCCAGCCATGCCAGCAGCAGGCCCGATGCCGCCAGCAGGCCACCGGCCACCGGAATCGCCGCGTAACCCAAACCCGAGCTGATCACCGCGCCCCCCAGCGCGGCACCCACAGCATTGCCCAGGTTGAACGCACCCACGTTGATCGACGACGCCAGGCCCGGCGCCTCGCTCGCCGCCTGCATCACCCGGATCTGCAACGGCGGCACGATGGCGAAGGTCGCCGCGCCGAACAGCAGCACGCCCAGCGCCGCGGTGGCGTGACTCATGAAGGCCAGCGGCAGCACGAACATCAGCAGGGCCAGGACTGCCAGCAGGATGCGCGTGGCACCGTCCAGCGACCAGTCGGCCATGCGCCCGCCGATGCCGTTGCCGAAAGTGAAGCCGATACCGATCAGCGCCAGCGACATCGCGATGAAGGCGTTGGAGGCACCGGTCAGTTCGGTCAGCACCGGCGCCACGTAGGTGTAGAGGGTGAACATCGCACCCGCGCCGAGCACCGTGGTGCCCATCGCCAGCAGTACCTGCGGCTGCAGGATGGCCTTCATCTCGCGGCGCACGTCCGGGCGCGGGCCCGGTGCCGATGCCGGCAGGGCCAGGCCCAGCGCGGTGATCGCTACCACGCCCAGCACCGCGGTGCCGGCGAAAGACAGGCGCCAGCCCAGCTGCTGGCCCACCCACGTGGCCAGCGGCACGCCGCCGATATTGGCGATGGTCAGGCCCATGAACATGGTGGCCACGGCGGCGGCCTGCTTGTCCTTCGGCACCAGGCTGGCGGCAACCACCGCACCGATGCCGAAGAAGGCACCGTGGTTGAGGCTGGTGACCAGGCGCGACAGCAACAGCAGGCCGTAGTTCGGGGCCAGTGCCGAGAGCAGGTTGCCGACCACGAAGATCGACATCAGCAGCATCAGCGCGGTGCGCTTGCCGAACCGTCCCATCAGCAGGGTCATCACCGGTGCGCCCAGCATCACGCCCACGGCGTAAGCGGTGATCAGCATGCCGGCAGTGGGAATGCCCACGCCCACGCCGTCGGCGATGACCGGCAACAGGCCCATCGGCGCAAACTCGGTGGTTCCGATGGCGAAGGCGCCGACGGCAAGCGCCAGCAAGGCGGCTCTGGAATTCATGGGGGGGTCCTGGGGGAGGGATTCGGGAGTGCGTAGCCTGCGCGCTTTGCTGTGGCGGATTAAGCCTCGCCCCGGGAAAACACTGTTGATTCTGGTTCACAAGTGGGGCACGGAAACCCGCTACAAGTGCAAAAACCGCAGCACCGTAGCAGAGCCGTGCCCCCCACAAACGCAGAACCCCCGGCCGGGCCGGGGGTTCTGAGGGACTTACATGCCAGAGGCGCTTACCAGTTGCCGGCGCCCGGCACGTTGTGCTCGCGGGCGCGACGGCGCATCAGCAGGTTCAGCCATTCCACCAGCACCGAGAAGCCCATCGCGGCGTAGATGTAGGGCTTGGGCACGTGCACGTCCAGGCCGTCCAGGATAAGCACCGCACCGATCATCAGGATGAAGGCCAGCGCCAGCATCTTCACTGTCGGGTTGGCGTCGATGAAGCGGCCCAGCGGGTTGGCGGCCAGCAGCATCACCAACACCGACAGCAGAATGGCGGCGACCATGACCGGGATGTGGTCGGCGATGCCAACCGCGGTGATCACCGAGTCCAGCGAGAACACGATGTCGATCACCGCGATCTGCGCGATCACGTAGCCGAACACGGCCGAGGCCTTGGTGGTGCTCGGATCTTCATCCTCGCCACCGCTGATCAGTTCCTTGATCTCCATGCAGCCCTTGATGATCAGGAACAGGCCACCGACGATCAGCACCAGGTCACGGATGGAGATGCCCATGCCGGCCACCGTGAACAGGTTGGCCGCCATGTGCGCCAGATACGCCAGCGACACCAGCAGACCGATACGGGTGATGCAGGCCACGGCGATACCGAGCTTGCGTGCGAACGGGCGACGTTCTTCTGGCAGCTTGCTGACCGCGATGGAAATGAACACCAGGTTGTCGATGCCGAGCACGATTTCCAGCGCGCTGAGCGTGAACAGGGTTACCCAGGCATTGGGGTCGGCGAGGAACTCAAAGGACATGGAATCTCTTCAAGGCAGTGGGGGAATGGGGTTTCAGCCGTAGCTGCCGGCCAGCGCGTGTGGAACCACGACCAGGGCCCAGCACAACAGCACGTTCATCATCAGCACGAACACCGCCGCCGAGCCCATGTCCTTGGCGCGGCCAGCCAACTCGTGGATTTCGCTGCCGTAACGTTCGATCACCGCCTCGATCGCCGAGTTGGCCAGTTCCATCGCCAGCACCAGCAGCATCGAACCGATCATCAGCGCACGCTCGACCGGCGTCTGCCCCAGCCAGACCGCGACCGGCGCCAGCAGGATCAGCAGGTAGACCTCCAGCCGGAACGACGATTCGTGCAGCCAGGCGGCGCGCAGGCCCTGCCAGGACCAGCGGGCGGCCTGGAAGATGCGGCGCGGGCCGCGCGGCAGATGGCCGAACTGATCAGCCACGGGTGGAACATCCAGCAACAGGGGCGCGGCGCAGCGACCGCTCAGACGCACGGCAGGGAATCATGGGTGCACAGGAATAGGCAGATGGCCGCCATTTTGCCACAAGGCCGCCAGCCGCATCCCGGCACCGGCCCGGTGAATGGACCGCCAGGGGCAAGCCCCGGCCCGCCCCAGCTTCTATGATGGCGTTCCCTTCCCTGCTGGAGCGCCTGATGTCCCGTCGCCATACCTGCCTGCTGATGCTGGGCCTGCTGACCGCCGCACCGCTGGCCCAGGCCCTGGGCCCGACCACGTCGCCCCGGGTACCTGAACAGGTCTCCAACGTGGCCTGGGCCGGCGACATGGCCCGGTTCGCCAGCGCCGACCAGGCCAACCCGCCGCCCCGCGGTGGCATCGAATTCATCGGCAGCTCCTCCATCCGCTTCTGGGAGAGCCTGGCCACCGACTTCCCCGGCCAGCCTGTATTCAACCGCGGTTTCGGCGGCTCGGAAGTGCGTGACAGCACCTGGTATGCCGGCCAGATCGTGGTGCCGTATGCGCCGTGCAAGGTGTTCTTCTACGCCGGTGACAACGACCTCAACAGCGGCCGCACCGCGACCCAGGTCCGCGACGACGTGGTCGCCTTCGTGCAGCGCGTGCATCGCGACCTGCCGAAGACCAAGGTCGAGTACCTGTCGATCAAGCCAAGCCCGTCGCGTGCGCACCTGCTGCCGGCGATCAACGAGGCCAACACGCTGATCAAGGCCGCGCTGGCCAAGCTGCCCAACACCGGCTTCACCGACATCTACACGCCGATGCTGCGCGCGGATGGCCAGCCGGATGCAACGCTGTTCCGCGAGGACATGCTGCACATGACCCCGGCCGGCTATGACATCTGGACCAAGGCGCTGGCGCCGAAGGTCAACTGCAACTGAGGCGGACGTGCGCCGGAGGGCGCCACGCACGCGCTCCGGTAGATGCCAACCTTGGTTGGCATGGGACACTGGCGTGAATCCTGCTGAAAGCGCCGACCGAGGTCGGCAACTACCAAGGCAGCAGGCGCCGGGTCAGCGGAACACCACCGTCGCTTCGGTGCCCTGACCCGGCTCGCTGGCCAGGCTGACTTTCCAGCCGAAGCGATCACACAGCCTGCGTACGATCGACAGGCCCAAGCCGGTACCCTGCGGCCGGCTGGGTTCGGCGCGATAGAACGGTTCGAACGCCCGTGACAGCGCTTCGGGGGACATGCCGATGCCGGTATCGTGCACCACCACCCGGTCGTTGTGCACATGCACGTCGATGCGCCCCTCGTCGGTGTAGCTGCATGCATTGCGCACCAGGTTGCTGACCACCACCTGCAGCACCCGCGGCGGCGCATGCAGCTGCACCGGGCCATCGCTGTGCAGGTGCACCGACACCGGGCGAGCCCCCAGCAGTTCGTTGGCGTTGTCCACTTCATAGCGGACGATGTCGTTGACGTCGAACAGCTCGATCTGCGGTTCGACGTCTGCCTCGCGGGCCAGGATCAGGAACGCATCGATCACCGCTTCCATGTCGCGGCCGGCCCGCTGGATGCGCTGCAGGCTGCGGCGCAGGCGCGGCTGCAGGCTTTCATCACCCAGTGCCATGTCGCTGGCAACGCGGATGACGGTCAGCGGCGTGCGCAGTTCATGGCTGGCATCGCGGGTGAAGTTGCGCTCGCGTGCCACGTGCGCGCTGACCCGGTTGGCCAGCGAGTGCAACGCGGCCGCCAGCTGCCGGGTCTCGCCCTGCATGTCCGCCGGCAGCTTGTTGGGCTCCAGGTCGGCCGCTTCCGGATGCCCCGGGTCCCAGCGTGAGACGCGCCGCGCCAGCCAGTTCACCGGCGACACCAGGCGCTTGGAAGCACGATAGGTGACCCAGCTGGCGCCATACACCGCCAGCAGGGTCAGCAGCACCGGCACGATGCCGAACCAGAACGCCAGCATCTCCGCGCGCGAACGCAGGAATACCAGATACAGGCGGCCGGCCGGGCGCACATCGACCAGCACCAGCTGGTCGTCCCCACGCAGTTCGTGGAAGCCCGGCTCCAGGTTGCGCAGGTTGGCCGGCAACGACAGGGCCGACTGCCCGCTTTCCAGCAGGTAGCCACGGATGTTCTGGGTGTTGGGTGGCGGCTGCACCGGCGAGGCCTCGTGCAGCGTCCAGAAGTACGCCGCCTCCTCACGCAGGGCGGCGCCGACCAGGCTGTGCTTGATCACCAGCGAAACCAGCCACGCACCGAGCAGGATGCCCAGGCTGGCCAGCACTGCCTGCAGGATGAAAGCGATACGGATCTTGCGCGGCAGGCCGTGCGGCATTGCGGGGTCCCGGTCAGAGCGCTGCGATTATAGGCAGCGCACCGCGCCGTTGGGATGCACGGGCGATGACCGGCGGCACTGCCGGACGGTCATCCCCTGCCCGTGTGCCCGGCCGCAGCCCGGCCCGGCCTGCGGCTGCACCGGCGCGAGCCTGCTCAGGCCATCGGCTGGGCGATGTCGGCAATGCGGTAGCCGGCACTCTGCACGGTATGCAGCAGCGGACGGTCGAACGGCTTGTCGATGATCTTGCGCAGGTTGTACAGGTGGCTGCGCAGGGTGTCCGAATCCGGCAGGCCGTTGCCCGAGATCTCGCGTTCGATCTCCTGGCGGGTGACCACGCGCGGCGATTCGCGCATCAGGATGGTCAGCAGGCGCAGGCCGATCGGCGACAGCTGCAGCTCGGTACCGGCACGGGTGGCACGCATGCTGACCGGATCGAGCACCAGGTCGGCAACCTTCAGCACTTCCGAACCGACCTGGCGACGCTCGCGGCGGATCAGCGCGCGCAGGCGGGCTTCCAGCTCCTGGATCGCGAACGGCTTGGTCAGGTAGTCATCGGCGCCGAAACCGAGGCCGGTGAGCTTGTCGTCCAGCGTGTCGCGTGCCGTGAGCATCAGCACCGGGGTGGACTTGCGCGCATCGTTGCGCAGGCGACGGCACACTTCGATGCCATCCAGGCGCGGCAACATCAAGTCGAGCACCACGACGTCATAGCTGTTTTCCGCCGCAAGGCGGTAGCCATCCAGGCCGTCCTGTGCATAGTCGACTTCGAAGCCGCGACCTTCCAGGTATTCCCCGATCATCTCGGAGATGTTGCGGTTGTCTTCGACCACCAGCACCAAGCCGGAGGTCTCCTTCGTCTGACGCATGTGATTCCCTCTAACTTCAGCTTTGTGAAACATGCCGGATCGACGGTGGACGCGATGTGAAGTTCCGTCAAGAGGGATGTAAATCGTTCAGAGCAGGGGGCGCAGCAGCGGCCAGACGTTGTCCAGCACCTTCGGCTGCGCCTGTGCGGTCGGGTGCAGGCCGTCGGCCTGCATCATGCCCGGCTGCAGCGCCACGCCCTCCAGCAGGAAGGGCAGCAGCGGCACCTTGTACTGCGTGGCCAGCGCCTTGTAGGCCGCCGCCAGGCGCTGGCGATAGGCCGGACCGTAGTTGGGCGGCACGTCGATGCCCAGCAGCAGCACCTTGGCACCGGCCTTCTGGCTGGCCTGCACCATCTTTTCCAGGTTGCCCTGCACCTGCGCCGGGGTCAGCCCGCGCAGTGCGTCGTTGCCGCCGAGGGCAATCACCACCACGGCCGGTTTTTCCTTCGCCAGCAGGCCCGGCAGGCGGGTCAGCGCGCCGGCGGTGGTTTCCCCGCTCATGCTGGCGTTGACGATGCGCGCCGGGGTTTTCGACTGCTGCCTGACCCGCTGCTGCAGCAGGCTGACCCAGCCGGCGTCGGCGGGGATATTGTGGGCTGCACTGAGGCTGTCGCCGAGGACCAGCACGGTGCCGGCCGGACCTTTGGCACAGGCCAGCCCGGGCAGCAGCAGGAACCCTAGCAGCAGCACCATCATCACGCCGGCTCGCCGGCTCCATCCCGTCTTGCGCATTGGAGTCTCCTCATCGACAGCCTGTCCCCCCGCAGCGCGCCCGTCGCCATCGCCGTCGACCAAGTCGGCAAGTCCGTGCAGGGCCCGGAGGGTGAAGTCCACATACTGGACAACATCACCCTGACGGTCCATGAAGGCACCAGCGTGGCCATCGTCGGCGCCTCCGGTTCCGGCAAGACCACCCTGCTTGGCCTGCTGGCCGGGCTGGACCTGCCCAGTCACGGCCGCATCGCACTGGCTGGCCAGGACCTGTCGGCGCTGGACGAGGAGGCCCGCGCCCAGCTGCGCGCGCGTGAGGTCGGCTTCGTGTTCCAGAGTTTCCACCTGCTGCCGGCGCTGACCGCCGCCGAGAATGTCGCGCTGCCGCTGGAACTGGCCGGACGCGAAGACCGGGCGCGGGTCGATGAAGTGCTGGCCCAGGTCGGGCTGGCCCATCGCGCCCGCCACTATCCGCGCCAGTTGTCGGGCGGCGAGCAGCAACGCGTGGCATTGGCACGTGCGTTCGTCACCCGCCCGTGCATCCTGTTCGCCGACGAACCGACCGGCTCGCTGGACCACGCCACCGGCCAGCACATCAGCGACCTGCTGTTCGAACTCAACGCCGGCAGCGGCACCACTCTGGTGCTGGTCACCCACGACCTGCGCCTGGCCCAGCGCTGCCAGTACATCCACCGCATCGACAACGGCCGCCTGCTGCCGGTCGAGCGTGGGGCGCAGGCATGAACCTGCTGCGGCATGCGTGGCGCGCGCTGCGCCGCGAGGCGCTGGCCGGTGACCTGCTGACCGTGTTCGCCGCACTGGTGCTGGGCGTGGCGGTGATGACCGCGGTCGGCACGCTGGTGAACCGGGTCAACCTGGCACTGACCGGCAGCGCGGCGGAAATGCTCGGCGGCGACCTCGGCATCGCCGGGCGCGATGACCCGCCGCAGGCATTCGCCGACGAGGCGCAGCGGCGTGGACTGGCCTTCACCCGCATCGCCAGCTTCGGCAGCGTGCTGTTCAACGGTGATGCCAGCCAGATGGCCAGCATCAAGGCGGTGCAGGCGGGCTATCCGCTGCGTGGCACGCTGCGGGTGCGGGCCACACCCGGCGGCGCCCTGGTCGCCGAGGCCGGCATGCCGCCCAAGGGCCAGGCCTATGCCGACCCGCGCCTGCTGCAGGGGCTGGGACTGAAGGCCGGCGACGATCTCGAGTTCGGCGCTGGCACGCTGCGCATCGCCGGCATCATCGAGGCCGAACCGGATACCGGTGGCGACCTGCTGACGCTCTCCCCCACCCTGCTGGTCAACCGCGCCGATGTGGAGGGCACCGGCCTGCTCGGCCCTGGCAGCCGCATCAACTACCGGCTCATGTTCGCCGGCTCCGCCGACCAGGTTGCCGCGTTGCGCCAGTGGCTGCTGCCACAGGTAAAAGGCCTTCGCCTGCTGAGCGTGGACGACACCCAGCGCGGTGTGCGCCAGGCCTTCGATCTGGCCGGGCGCTTCCTCGGCCTGAGCGCGCTGCTGGCGGTATTGCTGGCCGGCGTGGCGACCGCGCTGGCGGCCAACCGTTTTGCCCTGCGCCGCATCGATCAGGTGGCGATCCTGCGCTGCCTGGGCGCGCGCCAGCGCGACATCCTGCTTGGCCTGGCGCTGCAGCTGCTGATGCTGGCGGTGCCGGCCTGTGCGCTCGGCATCGGCCTGGGCATGGCCGCGCAGGAAGGCCTGGTGCAGGTGCTGGGCAGCCTGGTGCCGCAGCGCTTGCCGCTACCCGAGGCAATGCCGGCGCTGACCGGCGCCGGCATCGGCCTGTTGCTGCTGTTCGGCTTCGGCCTGCCGCCGCTGCTGCGCCTGCGCGGGGTGCCGCCGATGCGCGTGCTCAACCGCTCCTTCGCCGCCCTGCCCCCGGCCTCGCTGCTGGCCTACGTAGCAGCGCTGGCGGCCAGCCTGCTGCTGGCGGTGCAGGTGACCGGTGATCTCAAGCTGGCGCTATGGGTGCTGGGCGGCCTGGCCGCGTTGGCGATGGCGGCCGGCGTGGTCGGTTTCGTGCTGCTGCAGCTGCTGCGCGGCCTGCAGCACCGCCTGCACGGCCACTGGCGGCTGGGCCTGGCGGCACTGACCCGGCGCCGGATGCTGGCGGTGATGCAGCTGGTCGGGCTGTCGCTGTCGCTGTGCGCGCTGTTGCTGCTGGCGGTGACCGGCCCCGGCCTGCTGCAGCAGTGGCGCGAACGCCTGCCCGCGGATACGCCGAACTACTTCCTGATCAACATCCAGCCCGAACAGCGCGACAGCGTGCTGGCCACGCTGCGTGGACTGGGCGCCAACGACGCCAGCATCGAACCGATGGCCACCGGCCGCCTGATCGCGATTAACGGCAAGCCGCCGCTGCGCGTGGATCGCTCGCCGGACCAGAGCGGGCAGCCGGCGTCAGGCGAAGCCCAGCGCGATGACGACGACGAGAACCGGCCGTTGAACTTCAGCTGGCGCAGCAGCTTCCCGCCGGCCAACACGCTGATGAACGGCACCTTCTGGGCGCCCGACAGCACGGCGCCGGAGGCGTCGGTTGAAATCGGCTGGGCCAAGCGCTACGGCGTGTATCCGGGCGACCGCATCACCATTGCAGTAGGCGAGCAGGAGCGCGAGTTCACCGTGACCAGTGTGCGCAAGGCCGACTGGAACACCTTCCGGCCGAACTTCTTCGTGCTGCTGAACCCGAACGCGGTGGGCGATACACCGCACAACCTGCTGTCGGCATTCCACCTGCCGGCCGGCAAGGCAGCCGGACTGGGCGAGCTGGTGCGCGCGCAGCCCAACCTGTCGCTGCTGGACGTGGACGCGGTGATCTCGCAGGTGCGCGATGTGATGGAACGGGTGGCACAGGCGGTGCAGCTGGTGATGGTGTTCAGCCTGCTGGCCGGCGTGCTGGTGCTGCTGGCCGCGCTGCAGGCCACGGCGGGCGAGCGTCGCTACGACAGCGCGGTGCTGCGCACGCTGGGCGCGACCCGGCGCCAGCTGCGCGGTGCGGTGCTCGTGGAGTTCGGCGCACTGGGCACGCTGGCCGCGTTGCTCGCGGTGGGCGCGGCGGCCGCCATCGGCGTGGCAGTCTCGCAGAAGGTGTTCGAGCTGCCATTGCTGCCGCCGTGGCCGGGCCTGCTGATCGGCGGCGTGGTCGGCATCGGGCTGAGCCTGCTGGCAGGCTGGTGGGGTACGCGGGCGATCCTGCATACGCCGCCGGCATTGGCGCTGCGCGAGGCCTGAGGCGGCCGTGACACGCTGCGGGTGGGGCCGGCTGTACGCTGCGCGCTCCACCTAAGCGCATCCACACATGGCGTGGGTCTACTGACGAGTGGCCGGGATGATGGACGCCTGTTGCTGGGCCCAGGCCACGGTCGTGCTCATCGCGCGCTGCACGCCCAGAAGCGTTATGAACAGGCAGAGCTCGTCCTTCTCCTCGTTATCCCCTACCCGCTTACGGACTTCGCTGTATTCAGGCGGGCTGTCAAAAATGACGATACGAACGATGTTGCCGCTGGGCAGGTGCTTGGCGGAGAAGATCGGGTTGGCATCGCGATCCTTAGTGCCATCGACGAAGAACGTGTTGTAGTGCGGGCTGCGGAAGTCTTCAATGCGCAGGCTTGCCGCGTTGATTCCCGTCATGAAGTGGTCGTGGATATGCTGCTCAAGACGATCGTAGACCTGCGGATCGGACAGATAGGTATCGAACATCTGGCGTTCTGGAACGACCATCAGCAAGCCTCATTTCCAGGCGTTGGATTTGCAGAGACACCAACCACGTCGTAATCCCCCGGCCAGGCCAGCACCTTCGAACACGGAGACTACGGCGTGGACTTCAGCCGAGGCGCTTCTGCCGCATTCGTGCCGGCGCCGGTTTCCAAACGCGATTCGCGGAACCCGAATTGTAGAAGTCGTCAAGGAGTAGCACGCCCTTCCGCGTGCAGCTCGAAATCGGCAAGGCTGGATGCCAGGAACATCTTCGCGCCGGCTGGGCGGCAGAGGTCGGAGAGTTTCATTGACCGCGATGACAAATGGGTGCGTGGGCCGCCACCCTACCGCATCCGCAAGACCCAGCAAGCGGCCTTGGGGCAAAGTGAGGCTAAATGCGTCATATTTTTGCGCGCAATACCCCATTCCGTCCGGTGCCACGCGCGGACGCCGCGTCAGTCGCCGCGGAAAGCGTGCCGAGCAAGCTCGGCACCTACCAAAAGCACATGACGGCGTTCCCAGTATTCAAGGAACAAGCACATCCACGCATGGCGTGGATCTACTGGGCCTTTTCCACGCACTTGGCGAACACTTCGTCGATCTGCTTGTCCTTCACCTTCTTGCCGGACTGGATCGCTTCGGCCTGGGTGAACAGCGGAATGATCATCGCCATGCCGTCGATCCTGGTCTTCAGGTGCACGCCCGGGGCCTGGGTCAGGAAACCGTCCCAGCGCTGGCGAACCTTGGCCCAGTAGCCGGCGGTGGCCTTCCAGTAGTTGCGCGCCGGGGTGAAGTCGACCTCGGTGGTCTTCACGTAGTCGTTGAAGCCGAACTCGCGTGCGATCTCCACCTGGCTGCCATCGGCGTTGCGCTGCACCTTGGTGTTGAACTGTTCGTGGGTCCAGCCATTGGGCGTGAGCGTGTGGCGGTTGACCACGGCCAGCGCGTTGTAGTCGCTGCGCTTGGTGTACTCACGGCGCGGCAGCGGGCGCCAGCTCAGATCGCTGGTCCAGCTCGGCACGTTGTTGGTGTAGGTCCAGGTGCCGGTGCCGCAGTAGCGCGGTGCGTCGCTCACTTCGTACACGCACTGGGTCCAGGCGCCCTGGTTCACCGCCGTCGGAATACTGCGCACCTTCCAGGTCTGGTCGGCGCTGAACTCGAAACGGTTCGGTGCTTCGTACACCCAGTCCTGGCGCCAGTGCTTGGTGATGTGGCCGCTCTTTTCATCCAGCAGCAGGTGCTGCAGCACGATGCGCTTCGGGGTGTCCTCGACCACGATGACCACTTCACTGCCGCCGCTGCGCATCGCCGGTGCACGCTCGTAGCCCGGCTTCAGCAGCACGGTCTCGTCGAAGGCGAAGTCCACGGTGTACTCACCCTGCATGGCGAGGATGCTGTCGTGGTCGCGGGCGATATCGGAGGGCTGCGCGCTGGCCACGCCGCTGGCGGCGAGCAGCAGCATGGCGCTGGCTGTCTGGAGCTTCATCGGGGTCTTCCTTCGGGGTTGCAGATCATTGAGGGGCCATCCGTGGCCAACGGGCGTTCCATCAGGAGAGGGTCACAGGCGGATCAGCGGCAGGTCGCCGGGAATCTGGGGCGCCGGACGCCGGGCGGCGTCGGCACAGCAGCAGTCGTCGATCGCCAGCTCGCCTTCAGCACCTTCCAGGCGTGCGATGCGGCGCGCGGTGGCCGCGCCCAGCGAGGACAGGGTCGACAGACTGGCGGCCAGCGTGCGTCCGTCGTCGGCGGCATGCAGGCGCAGCGCGCACAGGCGCCAGCGCTGGCCGCCAAGATGGCCGGCCAAACGCCGCCACAGGCGTTCGCCAACGCTCGCCTCGCTATCGTGTTCCGGTCCCGGCGGCAGCGCCGCGACCAGACGGTCCCAGGCCAGGAAATCGCTGTCGGGCAGCAGGTACAGGCGCCACACGCAGCGGCCGCGGCCATCAAGGAAGCACAGGCTTTCGCGCAGGCCCTCGCTGTCCACGCCCTGACAGGCGTGTACGCGTACGGCCTGGCGCCAGCCGCCCAGCTCGTTGCCGTCGGCGTGGTACAGGCACAACACGGTGCCGAGCGTGGCCAGCTGTGCCGGGGTCGGCCAGGCCGCGCTGTTCGGCGCGGCGATGGAGTCATTCCTGCGTGCGGACAGTGCTCGGCTCATGAGGTCACCAGGAAACGGCAAGGCTGGCGGAGAAGGTGCGGCCCGGGCTGCTGAAACGATCGCTCAGTGCGCGATCGGTGATCAGGCTCGGGGTGATCGACGACCATTCGATGTAGCGCTTGTCGGCCAGGTTGAACACGCCGACATTGAAGGTGGCACCCGGCGCGAAGTTCCAGTGCGCCATCAGGTCCAGCACGCCGTAGCCGGCCGGCTGGTAGACGAACGGCGCCGGTGCGTTCGGATTGGTCTGCGCCGCAGGCGGCGGCAGGCGCTTCTTGCGCTGCACGAAGGTACCGGCCAGTTCGACGCCCCAGGTATCGGTGTCGTACATCAGGCCCAGCGTGCCACGCAGCGGATCGACCGAGGCCAGCGGTTCGTCATCGGTCCGGTTGTCACCACGCGACCATGCCAACGCACTGCGCAGCGCCCAGCCCTTCAGTGCCGGGCTCAGTTCGCCGAATTCGATGCCGGCCTTCATTTCCGCGCCATAGATGCGCGCGTCGGCGATGTTCTGCGACTGGAACACGGTCAGACCCTGTGCGTTGCGACCGGTATCGACGTTGGACTGGATGAAATCCTTGTAGTCGTTGTAGTAGCCGCTGACGCTGACGTACGCCGCCGGCGCGATGAAGCGCAGGCCCAGTTCGTAGCCGTCGCTGGTTTCCGGCTTCAGGTCCGGATTGGCGATGGCGGTATAGCGGAAGGCGACGTTGGTCAGACCGATGTTGACGTCGTTGTACGGCGGCGAACGGAAGCCACGTGCATAGCCGGCGAACAGCGACCATTCGTCGGTGAAGCGCCAGACCATGCCCAGCTTCGGCGACACGCTGGTCTTCTTCAGCTGCGCCACGGCCGTGGTCGGGTTGTCTTCGGCGAAGATGCCGTCCACTTCCGGCTTCAGCTCGTAGCGGTCCACGCGCACGCCCGGCACCAGCGACAGCCTGCCATCGGCAAAGCGCATCTCATCCTGTGCATACAGGCCCAGCTCGGTGGTCTTGCTGATCGGGAAGTCACGCACCGGGAAGGTGTCCGGCAGCACCGTGTTGCTGACCACGCCAGCCTTGCTGACCTGATAGCCGTCGCGCTTCTGGCGGATCTCGGTACGGGTGCCTTCGAAACCGTAGGTCAATGCGTGCTCGACGCTGCCGGTGGTGAACGCCTTGTTGAACTGCGCCTGCAGGCCATAGGCATGCTGGTCGAAGGAGAACACGCGGTGGCGGCGGGTGCCGTCGGTGCGGGTCTCGTCGGTCTGCTGCCGGGTTTCGCTGTTCTGCGCGTACACCTGCCAATGCAGGCTGTCGGCGAACGGCTGGTCCAGCGCATCCATCTCGTGGGCGAAGGACACGCGGTTGCGCTTCTGGGTGTCGTGGGACTTCATGCCAGTGGCCGCAGCCATCGCGCCGGGGCGCGGTGCAACGCTGGCGATCGCCGACAGCACATTGGTATCGGTCGTGTCTTCGTTGCCTTCCACGGTCAAGCGGAAGCGCTGGTCCTCGCTGGGTGCATAGACCAGTTTGCTGAGCAGGCTGCGGCCGTCGCGATCCTGCGGATTGGACGCGGTGCGGGTGTCGTTGTCGCTGCGCACCGTGCCCTTGTTGTCCGTTTCCTGGCCCTGGTGATGGTTGACGTTGACCAGGCCGCTCCAGTGGTCGCCACCGAAGGCGGCGGTGGCACCGCCGAGCAGGCCCTTCCACTCACCGTCGTAGCCGAACTTCAGGCCGAAGTAGCTGTTCTTGCCGTCCTTGAGATAGTCGGCCGGGTCTTTGGTCACGAACGCGACCACGCCACCGAGTGCGTCGGAGCCGTACAGCGAGCTGGCCGGTCCACGCACGATCTCGACGCGCTTGAGCGTATCGAGGTCGGTGAAGTTGCGGTTGGAACTGGCGAACGAACCGATGTCGAACCGGGTCGGCATGACGATGCCGTCGGTCTGGATGCGCACGCGGTTGCCGTCCAGGCCACGGATGCGGAAACCATCCAGGCCGAAGCGGGTCGCGCTGCGGGTGACCGACAGGCCCGGCTCGTAGCGCACCAGATCCTTGATGTCCTGCACCAGGTGCCGGTCC
Source organism: Stenotrophomonas sp. YJH_SMC_21 (assembly GCF_059369555.1). Lineage (NCBI taxonomy): Bacteria > Pseudomonadati > Pseudomonadota > Gammaproteobacteria > Lysobacterales > Lysobacteraceae > Stenotrophomonas > Stenotrophomonas sp. YJH_SMC_21. The sequence goes on along the minus strand of NZ_JCAFSU010000007.1, from coordinate 105,879 downwards.
ATCTGCTCACGGTCGATGACATCCACCGTTGCCGCCACGTCGCTCACCGCCCGCTCGGTGCGGGTGGCAGTGACCTGCACCCGATCGAATTCGCGCGCATCGGGGGCAGCAGTGGCAGCAGCGTGGGCGGACAGCGGCAGCGCCATCCAGACAGCAAGGCAAAGGGCGGTATGGCGGGTCATCTGGGTTCGTTCGGTCAGGCAGGGGAACCCCCGGTTACCGGCACACCCGGAAGGTGCACGCGGTAGACCGAGGGGGAGAGAGCGGGAGCGGACGGGTCGCCCACCCTGTCGGCGCTGCCGGCAGGAGGGAGGGAGGCGGGCGACCAGACCGCGATTACTTGGTCAGGATCAGCTTGTCGTTGCTGGTGTGCCGCAGGCGATAGAAGCGGTCGCCGTGCTGGATCAGGATTTCACGACGGCCCTTGAGCAGGGCTTCGCTGTCGATGACCTCTTCCGGCGGAACGACGCGGACCGGTCGATCGCGGAGGGTCAGCGTTTCGGGGCGCAGCAGTACAGGTTGAGCATTCATGAGCATCTGGACTCGTGCGAGGGACGAGTTAAATGATAATGATTCTCAGTTGACAATCAACAACCATTCTCAATTTCATTGATGGGATTAATGATCGAGTTCCGTAATTCGATAGATCGCATCAATTAAATGGCAGGGCAGGTGTGTAGAGTCGACTGTTAGTCGACTGCTGTTGCTCGAAGCAGTCGGTTATTCGAAGCAGTCGGTTATTCGAAGCAGTCGACTGACAGGCGACTCTACCGTTCCCGTTCCCGTCCCGTTCCCGTCCCGTTCCCTCGGCCGAACCGGCCCGAGCGAGGCCCCCGAGGCCCGGTCGGCCCCGGGGTTCAGGCGAAGACGGCTTCCACCTGCGCCCAGCCGCTCGCGTCGACCTGCTCCAGCACGTCCAGTGCCTGCAGGTTCTGCAGCAGCTGGCTGACCCGGCTGGCGCCGAGGATCACGCTGGAAACGTTCGGGTTGCGCAGGCACCAGGCGATGGCCAGCGTGGCCGGGGCGTGGCCCAGCGCGCGTGCCACCTCGCTGAAGCGCCGCACCTGGCCCAGGCGGGCCCCGGCGTCGGCCCCCAGCACCAGGTCCTGCAACCACTCCATGCCTTCCCGCCCCAGCCGTGCATCGGCCGGAATGCCCTGGTCGTACTTGCCGGTGAGCAGGCCCGACGCCAGCGGCGAGAAGATGGTGGTACCCAGGCCGGCACCGGCATACAGCGGCGCGTACTCGACCTCGACCCGCTCGCGGTGCAGCAGGTTGTACTGCGGCTGCTCCATCGACGGGCCCTGCAGGTTGCGCGCCTCGGCGATGTCCAGCGCCTGCTGGATCTGCACCGCCGACCACTCCGAGGTGCCCCAGTAGAGGATCTTGCCCTGCCGCACCAGGGTGTCCATCGCATGCACGGTCTCGGCGATCGGCGCGTCCGGATCCGGGCGGTGGCAGTAGTAAAGGTCCAGGTAGTCCACCCGCAGGCGCTTGAGTGCAGCGTGGCAGGCGTCGGTCACGTGCTTGCGCGACAGCCCGCGCTGGGTCGGCCGCGGGTCCTTGGCGCTGCCGAAAAACACCTTGCTGGACACGCAGAAACCGTCGCGCGGCAGGCGCAGGTCGGCGATCACGTCACCCATGACCTGTTCGGCACGGCCGTTGGCATAGCCCTCGGCGTTGTCGAAGAAGTTGACACCATGATCCCAGGCGGCGGCCACCAGGTTGCGGGCCTCATCACGCGGGATCTGGTCACCGAAGGTCACCCAGGCGCCGAAGGACAAGGCGGAAATCGGCAGGCCGGTGGAGCCCAGGCGACGGTATTGCATGCGAATCTCCTGCTGCGGGCCCGCATCCGGGCCGGGATCGACCCCCATTCTACCTGCCGCCGCCAGCCGCAAGCCCTTGCCGTTGCTGGCCTGATCGGTACCGTTGGCCGCGCGCACGCTGCTTTTTCTTGCCCCGGCCCCTGCCCTGCACTAGGCTTCCCGTTTTTCGCGACGCCCCAGGGGAGTCACTCACATGGTCGAAGGTTTGGGCAGGATCGGCTTCGGCCTGTTCGGGTTGGCGGTGCTGATCGGCATCACCTGGTTGTTTTCCAATAACAAGCGCGCGGTTGACTGGAAGCTGGTTGCCACCGGTATCACCCTGCAGATCGCCTTCGCGGCGCTGGTGATCCTGGTGCCGGGCGGGCGCGACGTGTTCGACGCGCTGGGCCACGGCTTCGTCAAGGTGCTGAGCTTCGTCAACGAGGGTTCCGGTTTCATCTTCGGCTCGTTGATGGACACCAAGAATTACGGCTTCATCTTCGCCTTCCAGGTGCTGCCGACCATCATCTTCTTCTCGGCGCTGATGGGGGTGATGTACCACCTGAACATCATGCAGGCGATCGTGCGCGTGATGGCGTGGGCGATCACCAAGGTCATGCGTGTATCCGGTGCGGAAACCACCAGCGTCTGCGCCAGCGTCTTCATCGGCCAGACCGAGGCGCCGCTGACCGTGCGCCCGTACATCGCCAGGATGACCCAGTCCGAGCTGCTGACCATGATGATCGGCGGCATGGCACACATCGCCGGCGGCGTGCTGGCGGCCTACGTGGGCATGCTTGGCGGCGGCGACCCAGCGCAGCAGGCCTTCTACGCCAAGCATCTGCTGGCGGCCAGCATCATGGCCGCGCCGGCCACCCTGGTCGTGGCCAAGCTGCTGATCCCGGAAACCGGCACCCCGCTCACCCGCGGCACGGTGAAGATGGAAGTCGAAAAGACCTCCAGCAACATCATCGACGCGGCTGCGGCCGGCGCCGGCGACGGCCTGAAGCTGGCGCTGAACATCGGCGCGATGCTGCTGGCCTTCATCGCCCTGATCGCGCTGCTGAACGCCCCGCTGACCTGGATCGGTGAAGTGACCGGCCTGGCTGCGCAGATCGGCAAGCCGACCAACCTGTCGACCATCTTCGGCTACCTGCTGGCCCCGATCGCCTGGGTGATCGGTACGCCGTGGGCCGATGCCACCACCGTCGGTTCGCTGATCGGCCAGAAGGTCGTGATCAACGAGTTCGTGGCCTACACCGAGCTGTCGCAGATCGTGAACGGCCAGGTGGCTGGCGTCAGCCTGTCCAGCGAAGGTCGCCTGATCGCGACCTACGCGCTGTGCGGCTTCGCCAACTTCAGCTCGATCGCGATCCAGATCGGCGGCATCGGTGGCCTGGCCCCGGAACGTCGCCACGACCTGGCCAAGTTCGGCCTGCGCGCGGTGCTGGGCGGTACCATTGCCACCTTCATGACGGCGACCATCGCCGGCGTGCTGACGCACTTCAGTTGAACCCTTGGTTGAGAAAAGATTCCCTATGAGCAGCAGTGTCGTTGTCGTCGGTTCCTTCAATGTCGATCACGTGTGGCGGTGCGAGTCGCTGCCGGCACCGGGCGCGACCATTGCCGGCCGCTACAGCACCGGCCCCGGTGGCAAGGGCTTCAACCAGGCCGTGGCGGCCTGCCGCGCCGGTGCCGAGACGCACTTCGTGTGCGCGCTGGGCGACGACGCCGGTGGCGCCACCGCGCGCGAACTGGCGGCGCAGGATGGTTTCGGCCTCATCGCCGAAGCCAGCAGCGAACCGACCGGCACCGCCGGCATCTACGTCGATGCCCGTGGCCGCAACACCATCGTGATCGGCCCGGGTGCCAACGCTGCGCTGAGCACCGACTTCCTGCAACAGCAGCAGGCCCTGTTGACCGGCGCCAGGGTGGTGCTGGTGCAGCTGGAATCGCCGGTGCAGACCATCGAAGCGGCACTGGCCACGGCCCGCGAGGCCGGCGTCACCACCGTGCTCAACACCGCACCGGCCGATGCCCCCTCGACCATCGGCCTGCTCAAGCTGGCCGATGTGATCACCCCGAACGAGACCGAGTTCGCTGCCCTGCTCGGCCGCCATGTCGGTGAGCGGGTGGATGCCAACGACGTCGCCGCGCTGGATGGCGCCAGCCTGCACGCGCTGTGCCGCAAGCTGGTCGGCAACGGTACCGTGGTGGTCACCCTGGGTTCGGTGGGCGTGTTCGTGTCGCATGCCGACGAGAACCTGCGCGGCGATACCCAGCCGTACTACCGCGTCGGTGCCGAACAGGTGCAGGCGATCGACACCACCGGTGCCGGTGACGCCTTCAACGGTGCGCTGGCCGCGTCGCTGGCGCAGGTGGCCGACGCCCCGTTCGCCCGCCACGTGCGCTTCGCCAACCAGTTCGCCGGTCGCTCGACCGAGAAGGAAGGCGCTGCAGCGGCGATGCCGCGCTTCACCCCGGCCGACGCCGAAGCAAAGTAGATCCACGCCACGCGTGGATGAAGAAGCCCGGGTGTGCAGACACCCGGGCTTTTCTGTTTGCCTTTCAATGAGGCAGATCCACGCCATGCGTGGATGAACGAGACCGGGCAAGCCGCCGCAGCAGCAGGCCCGCGACGATTGCCAGCAGCGCCACGGCAGCAGCCACCACGCCCAGCGAGGCAAGTCCGAAGCGTTCGATGGCGCCACCTCCCAGCAGCGCGCCCAGGCCGATGCCGGCGTTGGCCGCGGACACATTCAAGGTTCCCGCCAGCGCCTGCGCCTGCGGCGCCGCACGCATCACCCGCACCTGGCACAGCGGGAACAATGCGGTATGCGCCACACCCCACAGGGCCAGTGCGATCAGCACGAACGTGCCGTGGCCGGCAAGGCCGACACTGGCCAGCATGCCCAGCGCCAGCACCGCGCAGAACACCAGGGTCGCACCCAGCGGCGCACGATCGACCCAGCGCCCACCCAGTGCATTGCCGATCAACCCGACAGCTCCGAAGCCCATCAGCCACCAGCCCACCTGTGCCGCCGGTACCTGCATCAGCCGCTCCAGCACATCGGCCAGGTAGGTATAGGCAGCAAACATCGCGGTGAACACCAGCACCGACAGCAGCACATCGCCCAGCAACTGCGGCTGGCGCAGTACTCGTGCCTGTTCGCCCAGCGCGCGCCGCGGTCCGGCCACGGTGTCCGGCATCCACAACGCCAGCGCGCCGGCCATCAACAGTGACAGGGCCGCCAACAGCCAGAAGCTGCCGCGCCAATCGAGGGCGTCGGCGGCCAACGTACCCAGTGGGATACCGAACAGCATTGCGGCGGTGATACCCAGGTAGACCCGCGCGATCGCACGACCGCCCTGCCCTGCAGGGGCCAGCTGCGCAGCAGTCTCACTGGCGGTGCCCCAGAACACCGGCAGGGCCAGTGCCGGCAGCACCCGCGCCAGCGCCAGCAGCCACGGCTGCGTAGCCATCGCGGCCAGCGCGTTGGAACCCGCGAACAACAGCAGGATGGCCACGAACAGGCGGCGCCGGCCGACGTGTGACAGCAGCGCGGTCAACGGTGGCCCGGCCAGCATCACGGTGAACGCGAACAAGGTAACCAGCTGCCCGGCGCGGGCGATGCCCAGACCAAGGTCGCGCGCCAGCGCGGGCAACAGGCCGACGATCAGGAACTCGGTGGTGACGATGACGAAGGCGGACACCGCCAGCAGGACAACCGAAAGGCGTGCGCGGGCGTTTGCGTGGACAGCGGCCGCGGCGGAATCGAGGGAGGACATGGGCGGGCATCAGAACAGGGGCCGCCAGCCTATTTCCTCCCCGGATTCCGATTGCTGCTATGTTTTCCATCGATTCCGGACAGAAATTCCCCATGCTTCCCACCGAGCGCCTGCGCGGCATCGAGGCCTTCGTCGCCACCGCCGATGCCGGCAGCTTCACCGCCGCCGCCGAACGCCTGCACCTGACCAGTTCGGCGGTGGGCAAGACCATCGCACGGCTGGAGGCACGCCTGGGCGCGCGGTTGTTCGAACGCAGCACGCGCCGCCTTCGCCTGACCGAGGCCGGTGAGGGCTTCTACCGCACCTGCGTGCGGGTGCTGGGCGAGCTGGCCGATGCCGAGTCGGTGCTGGTCTCGCACGCAGACGCGCCCGTGGGCCGCCTGCGGGTGGATGCGCCGGCCACCTTCGGGCGCCTCAAAGTCTGGCCGTTGCTGCTGCAGCTGGCCGCAGAGTTTCCACAGTTGCATCCGCAGGTGACCTTCAGCGACCGCTTCAGCGACCTCGCCGAGGACGGCGTCGACCTCGCCGTGCGCATCGGCGGTCCCGAGCCGCTGCCCGCCACGCTGGGCAGCCGCCTGCTCGGTTACGAATGCCTGCGCTTCTGCGCCTCCCCGGCCTACCTGCTTCGGCATGGCCAGCCCCGCTCGGCCGCCGAGCTGGCCGGGCATGACGGTGTGCTGTTCGGACGCGCGGACGGCAGCATCGGGCCGTGGCAGGTGGCCGATGGCAGGCAGCGCAGTACACCGCTGCAGGCCCGCGCGCGCCTGGTGGTTGGCAGCGCCGAGGCCCAGGTGGCGGCGGTCGAGGCCGGCTTCGGCATCGCGCAGCTGGCCACCTGGCTGGTCGATGACGCGCTGGCGCGCGGCAGCCTGGTCTCGATCCTGCCGTCACTGGACTGCCGCGGCCTGCCGCTGCGCCTGCTGTGGCCGCAGGGCCGGCAACGGCTGCCACGCGTGGACGTGGCCCTGGACCGTCTCGGCGCCGGGTTGCAGATCGATCCGCCGCGCTGAGCGAAGCGCCATCGGCGGCGGTCGCATCGAACAGCTGCGACTGCCGGTCGCATTGCCCGCATCCCGCCCCTCACCCACCATCCGCGCAGCGTTTCAGCGTGGGCAGGACATGGACGGATTCCCCTGGTTGCTGGTTGCCGCCGCCGGTAGTGCCATCGCAGCCTTGCTGCATATCGGCTGCATTGCCTTCGGCGCCGCGTGGTACAGGTACTTCGGTGCTGGCCAGCGCATGGTCCGGCTGGCACAGGCCGGGCATTGGTGGCCGCCGCTGATGACCGCCGGCATCACTGCCGTGCTGGTGGCCTGGACGCTGTACGCACTGGCAGCCGCGGGCTGGCATTCGCAGCTGCCGGCCAGCCGTCTGGTCCTGTCGGGCATCGCCCTGCTGTTGCTGCTGCGCGCGGCGATGGGCTTCGGGCTGGCCCTGCTCCGGCCCGGCTACAACGGCCGGCGCTTCTGGGTGGTCAGTTCAGTGGTCTGCCTCAGCCTGGGGCTGGCCTTCGCGCTGGGTACCGGCCAGGCCTGGCAGAGCCTGGGGTAGCCGCCCACCATCGCCCGCCCGTGGGGGCGGCGGAAGCAACCGTCAAGCATCTGCTGATGCCGGTACGGCATGAGGTCGGTGCCGATCGGCCTGAACCGGACCGCGCCCGACGCGGCCGTACCGCCGCGCGCGCCCTACAATGGGCGCATGCAGATCGGCCCGTACACCATTGCCCCCAACGTCGTGCTGGCGCCCATGGCCGGCGTCACCGACAAGCCCTTCCGCCTGCTGTGCAAACGGCTGGGCGCGGGTCTGGCCGCCTCGGAAATGACCATCAGTGATCCGCGCTTCTGGAACACGCGCAAGTCGATCCACCGCATGGACCATGACGGCGAACCGGCCCCGATCAGCGTGCAGATCGCCGGCACCGAGCCGCAGCAGCTGGCCGAGGCCGCGCGCTACAACGTCGACCACGGCGCGCAGATCATCGACATCAACATGGGCTGCCCGGCCAAGAAGGTGTGCAACGCCTGGGCCGGTTCGGCACTGATGCGCGACGAGCAACTGGTGGCGCGCATCCTCGAGGCCGTGGTCAACGCAGTGGACGTGCCGGTCACGCTGAAGATCCGCACCGGTTGGGACTGCGACCATCGCAATGGCCCGCTGATCGCACGCATCGCCGAGGACAGCGGTATCGCGGCGCTGGCGGTGCACGGCCGTACCCGCGACCAGCACTACACCGGCCAAGCGGAGTACGCCACGATCGGCGAGATCAAGGCCGCGCTGCGCATCCCAGTGATCGCCAACGGCGATATCGATTCGCCGCAGAAGGCCGCCTACGTCCTGAAGGAAACCGGCGTGGATGCGGTGATGATCGGTCGCTCGGCGCAGGGCCGGCCGTGGATCTTCCGCGAAGTGGCGCACTACCTGGCCACCGGCGAGGAACTGCCACCGCCGTCGCTGGCGGAAGTGCGCGACATCCTGCTTGGCCACCTGCACGCGCTGCATGCGTTCTATGGCGAGCCGCAGGGCGTGCGCATCGCGCGCAAGCACCTGGGCTGGTATGCCAAGGACCGGCCGGAGAATGCCGCTTTCCGCGCGGTGGTCAATCGTGCCGAGGATCCGGCCAGCCAGATCGCATTGACCACCGAATACTTCGACCGCCTGATCGCCGGGGAACCGGCGCTGCCTTCGGCGGCCTGAGCCACCAGCCCCGCGTTTGCGAACAGTCGAGCCAGCTCGACGCTACAAGAGCCCACCATGACCCCGCCGATTTCCTCCCCGACCTATCTGCACGGGTTTTCCGGCACCGAGCAGCAGCGCCTGATGACCCAGGCCCGGCTGCTGGAGTCGAGCATCTTCGGCCAGATCGACTACAGCGGGGCGCGTCGCCTGCTGGAAGTCGGTAGCGGCGTCGGCGCACAGACCGAGATCCTGCTGCGCCGCTTCCCCGAGCTGCACGTGACCGGCGTGGACCTGAGCGAAACGCAGCTGGCCACCGCGCGCGAGAACCTGGCGCGCACGCCGTGGTGCAGCGACCGCTATACCCTGCAGCAGGCCGATGCCGGTGAGCTGCCGTTCGAGGCACGCAGCTTCGACGCGGCGTTCCTGTGCTGGGTGCTGGAGCACGTGCCGTCACCCGCACGTGTGCTGAGCGAAGTGCGCCGGGTGCTGGCACCGGGTTCGCCGGTGTACATCACCGAAGTGATGAATGCCTCGTTCCTGCTCGATCCGTATTCGCCGCACATCTGGCGCTACTGGATGGCCTTCAACGATTTCCAGTACGACCACGGGGGCGACCCGTTCGTCGGCGCCAAGCTGGGCAACCTGCTGCTGGCCGGCGGCTTCCGCGACGTGCACACCGAGATCAAGACCATCCACCTGGACAACCGCGAGCCGGCGCGTCGCAAGACGATGATCGCGTTCTGGGAACAGCTGCTGCTGTCGGCCGCCGACCAGCTGCTGCAGGCCGGCTCGGTGGACGAGGAAACCGTGGAGGGCATGCGCCGCGAGTTCCGCCTGGTGCAGAACGACCCGAACGCGGTGTTCTTCTACTCGTTCGTGCAGGGCCGCGCGACGGTGTATTGAGGCCCATCCTCGCCACAGGATGGCCTGCGGCTCCGGCGGCAACCGGCTAGAATCCCGCAGTCCCGGCCTCGGAACGGCGCGTGCCGGGATCCCCCTCTATTGCCCTCAGGCATCGGTGTGCGGGTACGTCGCGCATGGATGGACCTTACCTGCGAGCGCATGATGAGTGACAGCGGACGAACGCCTTTCTCCACCCATGATGTGAACCTGCCGGGCGGGCTCCTGCCCAGCCAGACGCGCCTGCTCGCCGGGATCATCGCGCTGTTGTGCATTCTCTACGTCGCATTCGCGCTGACGCCATCCTCCTACTCGCTGGCCTACGAGTATCTGGGCCTGGCGCCACAGAACCCGGTACTTGGCAGCGCCCGCATGATCCGCAGCGATGAGTGGATCGTGTTCACGCCCTACATCCAGATCGCGGTCAACAACGATTTCGGCCAGTTCAACGCACACTCGCCGTACCACGAGTCACTGCGCACCTTCCAGGCGCTGCCGCTGCTCGACTGGGGCCTGCTGTTCAAGCCCTACCACTGGGCGTTCTTCGTGTTGCCAGCAGCGAACGCCTATTCGTTCTTCTTCATGTTCATGGCCATGGCCTTCCTGAGCGGATGGGCCCTGTTCCTGCGCCAACTGCGGATGCCGGTACCAGCCGCAGTGCTGGTTTCGGCCACGCTGTTCTTCGCGCCATTCGTGCAGGTCTGGTGGACCAGCAATGCCGGTGCCTTCGCTCTGGCGCCCTGGGCTGCGGTGGCATGGCTGGGCATCAGCCATCGCGCGCTGCGCATCGCCGCCAGCGCCTATGCACTGGCGGCATGGCTGATCTCGGTGTCCTACCCGCCTTTCATCATTTCCTCGGTGCTGGCCCTGGCAGTGCTGATACTGGCCTTCCGGCGCGATGCCCTCACGCTTCCACGACTGATCGATGCCGGCATCGCAGGCGCGCTGGCATTGGCCGTGTTCATCGGTTACTTCCACGACATCATCCCGATCGTGCGCAACACGGTTTATCCGGGCCAGCGCCAGAGCGCCGGAGGTGGGGTCGGGCTGACGTCCCTGTTCGCGCACGTCTTCCCGAACCTGATGACCTACCGGTTTGCACCGCTGCCAATGTTCAAAGGCTCCAACGAGTGCGAGATCGCCGTACTCGGCAGCCTGTTGCCGCTGTTCACCCTGGTCCTTGCTGACGGCGCACGACTGCGCGAATGGGTGCGGGGCCACCGCAGCAGCGTGCTGGCCCTCGCCGCTGGCGTACTGCTGATCGCCTGCTGGATCTTCCTGCCCGTGCCCGTTCTGGTCGGCAAGTTGACCGGGCTCTCGATGGTGCCGCCCGCACGCGCGCTGCTGGCGTTCGGCCTGCTGCTCAACATCGGCTGCGCGATGATCCTGGTGCGTTGCGGCGTACGCCTGGAGCGCAGGCGTCTGCTGCTGCTGGCTGCGCTGCTGATGGCTGGCAGCGTGGCCAAGTTCCTGTTCGGCGAAGGCCAGTTCAGCCGCCTGCACAGCGCCGCCGATGCCCTTCCCTATCTGTGCTTGATCGGACTGGCCGTTGCCGCCCGCCGCCCAAAGCTGTCGGCGCATGCGGCCACCTTGGTCCTGGCCACCGCCGCCTTGGCCAATCTGCTGGGCAATGGCTTGTTCAACCCTGTGCAGCCTGCCGGGCCGATCTTTGCGATGGACCGCGCTGCCGTCCTGCACTCCCTGCAAGCCCGGGGCTCAGCCACCACGCCCGAAGGCGCGCTGGTGGCTCCCGGTGGGTTCGGGGCCCTCCTGCCGGGTGTTGGTATTCCCGCCGTGAACCATGTGCTGTACCTGCCACAGATGGAATACTTCCGCCGGTACTTCCCATTGATGTCCGACGAGGCGTTCAATTTCACCTTCAACCGCTACCACCACATCACCGTAGCGCCTGAGGGCGACGCACCACGGGTGCTGCAGGGGGATCTGGTGGAACTGCCGGCAAAACCCCTGCTGGCCCACCCAGCCCCATGAATCCGATGACCACCACTTCGCCCTCCGCATCCACGCCGGCTCGGATCGCCGTGATCATCCCCTGCTACAAAGTGACCCGCCACGTGCTGTCCGTGCTGGCGGCGATCGATGATGCGGTAACGGCGATCTACTGCGTGGACGATGCGTGCCCCGACGGCAGCGGCCGCCTGATCCAGGCCGAAGCCAACGACCCGCGCATCACCGTGCTGTTCCATCAGCACAACCTCGGCGTCGGCGGCGCGATCAAGACCGGGTACCGCGCGGCCATCGCCGATGGCATGGACATTCTGGTCAAGGTCGATGGCGATGGGCAGATGGACCCGGCGCTGCTGATGGACTTCGTCGCGCCGATCGCCGACGGCCATGCCGACTACACCAAGGGCAACCGATTCTGGAACCTGACCCACATCCGCCGCATGCCCCCGGTGCGGCGCCTGGGCAACCTGCTGCTGTCCTTCATGACCAAGGCTTCGTCCGGGTACTGGCAGGTGTTCGATCCGACCAACGGCTACACCGCCATCCATGCCAAGGTCGCCAGCCACCTGAAACTCGAGGCGGTCAGCGACCGCTATTTCTTCGAGACCGACATGCTGTTCCGACTGAACACCGTGCGCGCGGTCGTGCAGGATGTGGCAATGGATGCCCACTACGGCGACGAAACCAGCAACCTGCGCATTGGTCGCATCCTGGGTGAGTTCACCTTCAAGCACCTGCGCAACACGCTCAAGCGCATTGCCTACAACTATTTCCTGCGCGACCTCAGCATCGCGTCGCTGGAGCTGATCGCCGGCAGCAGCCTGCTCGCCTTCGGGGGGCTGTTCGGGCTGTACCACTGGGTACGGTCGGCCCAGGCCGATGTCGCCACGCCGGTGGGTACCATCATGATCGCCATGGTCGCGCTGATCTCCGGCCTGCAGTTCCTGCTGGCGTTCGTTGGCTTTGACATTGCCAACGTCCCACGCCAGGTGCTGAACCGTTCGATCAAGCTCAACCGCCAACCGCAGTAGAGCCACGCCATGCGTGGCTGCCACTGCCGATGTCCCGCCATCCACGCATGGCGTGGATCTACGGGTGGGCCGCACCAGTCGCGGAGGCTGCAGGCTCGTGCCAGATCCGCTGCCACATCGCCGCCAGCCGGCGCCCGGCATCCGCGCGCGCGGCCGGGCTGCTGTAATCCGTCCGCACCTGCTCGGGCGTGATCGGTCGCCACTGCCCGTCGACCTGCTCGGCCACGGCGAAGTTGAAGGTGTAGTCCGGCTCCAGCCCCATGCGAAGGTCGCTCAGGACCAGCCGCCCGTCCACCACCTGTGCACGCATGAAGCCCCGGTTGAACCACGTCAGCTGCTGCACTGCCGGGATGCTCCCTGCTTCGCGCAACGCCTGTACATTGGACGCATGGCCTTCGAACTGCATCGGTCCATGGTCGGCCACCAGCGAGCGGTCGCCCACCACGTAGCCGTTCGGCGTCATCGCCACCACGCGCCACAGCAGGGTGTTGAACGGCATCGGCACCGAGAAGCGCGGTGCATCGCCCAGACCCATCGCCGCCAGGCTCTGCTGGGCAGCACGGTCGACCTGGGCCTTTGCGATCAGGCCCCAGCCCAGGTAGCCGCTGCTGACCAGCAACGCCACGCCCAGCACCTTGCCAGCCCAGGGGCGGGCGCGGCCAAACCAGGCCAGCACGCAACCCAGCAGCAGCCACACCGTGTAGCCAAGATCGATGATGAAGACACTGGAACCCATGGTCGGGTGTGGGCGCAGCGGCCACCACAACTGGGTGCCGTAGACGGTGAACGCATCCAGCACGGGATGGGTGACCAGCGCCAGCTGGATCGCCCAGAACCAGCGCACCGGTGACTGCGCGACGCGGCCGTTGCCGAAGCGCTTGAACAACCACCAGATCAGTGCCGCCACCCAGGGCAACACCAGCAGCGAATGGCTGAAGCTGCGGTGCTCGATCATGTTCGCCACCGGGTCGGCGGCGGTGAAGCCCAACCACAGGGCATCGAGGTCCGGCAGGGTGCCGAGCGCGGCACCGGCCAGCAGGGCCGCGCGGCGCTGGCCGGGCGGAGCGATGGCAGCAGCGACGGCGCCGCCGAGCACGATCTGGGTCAGGGAATCCATGGACCGATGCTAGCGGCTTGCGGGCGCGCCGTCTCACTCCCGGACACCGCGTCTGTAGAGTCGACTGCTGGTCGACTGCTCTCCCATCAGGCCGCGGAAACCACGCGCTACGCGCGACAGTCGACTCTACGGAACGGGTTACGCCGCCTGCGACAGCCGCGCGCCCGGCAGTTCCACCAGGGTCTGGCCATTGTGATCGAGCAGGCGCAGCGCGCCATCGTGGTCTTCGGCCAGTGCGGTCAGGCTCTCCACCCAGTCGCCGTCGTTGGCGTAGACCAGGCCATCGCGTTCGACCAGCGCCGCGCGGTGGATGTGGCCGCAGACGATGCCATCCAGACCACGCCGGCGCACATCGTCCAGCCCGGCCTGCACGAAGCGCTCGATATAGCGCTCGGCGGCGCCGCTGCGCTTCTTCAGGAATTCCGACAGCGACCAGTAGCGCATGCCCAGCCGGCGCCGCGCCGCGTTCAGCGCCTGGTTGCCGGTCAGGATGCGGTAGTACAGCCAGTCGCCGAACTTTTCCTGCAGGCCGCCGAAGTGGGTCACGCCGTCGTAGTCGTCGCCATGCGCGACCAGCAGCCGGCGGCCATCGGCGGTCACATGGATGGCGCGGCGGCGCACCTGCATCGCTGGCAGCATCAGCCCGCACACCTGGCGCAGCGAGGCATCGTGGTTGCCGGGGATGTAGACGATCTCGGTGCCGGCACGGCGCAGCGCGTGCAGGGCCTGGATGACCTCGCTGTGCGACTGCCGCCAGTTGGCACGGCGATGGGCCATCCACCACAGGTCGATGATGTCGCCGACCAGGTACAGACGCTCACAGCGCAGCTGCGAGAGAAAGCGTGCCAGTTCGGTGGCATGGCAATGACGTGAACCCAGGTGCACGTCGGAGACGAACACTGCGCGCCGGTGCGGCGACAGGTTCGCCAGCACGCTCATGCCGGCGTCCCCGCATCGCGCAGGTAGCGTTTGCGCTTGTTCGGCCGGATCGCGCACAGGTCCACTTCGATCAGGCCGTCGATCGAATCGCTGAAGTCCGGGTCGACACCGAAGGCGAGGAAGCGCGCGCCACCGGGTTCGCACAGATCGGTGTACTGGCGATACAGCGTCGGCACGCCGGTGCCGAGTGCGGCCAGGTTGGCCTTGAGCACATCGAACGCGGCGCCTGCATCCAGCTCGCCAAAACTCGGCGGCGCGGCGAAGTACTGGAACGGGCGGTTCGATTCGGCCAGGCCGGCGGTACCGCCGTAATAGCGCTGGTAGTACGCCACCAGCTGCTCGCGCGCATCGCGTGGCAGCGCCGCGCTGATCGACACGGCGCCGAACAGGTAGCGGATACCCGGCCGGCACTGCAGGTAGGCACCGATGCCCTGCCACAGGTAGTCCAGGCTGCGGCTGCCCCAGTAGTCGGGCACCACGAAGCTGCGGCCCAGTTCCAGGCCTTCGGCGATGTGGGTGACGGCATCGTCGGAATAGCGGAACAGCGACGCGCTGTAGAGCCCGGACAGTCCGTGCCGGGCCAGCGCATGGGCGCCGCGCATGATCCGGTACGCGCCGGCGATGCGCTGCGCGGCCGCGTCCCAGATCACGATGTGCTCGTACTGCGGGTCGTAATCGTCCAGGTCCCGGCTGCGCCCGGTGCCCTCGCCCACCTGGCGGAAGGTCAGTTCGCGCAGGCGGCCCAGCTCCAGCAGTAGCGGCGAATCGGCAGTACAAGTGGCCAGCAGAATCTGCTTGCCGTCGGCGGTCTGGCCCAGCTGGGTGGCTGCGGCAATCCCAGCGGCGACCTGCGAGGGTGGCACCGGCGCCGCCAGCGGCTCGGGGCCTGCGAAGGCAGCGGCATTGCCGGCCGCGCCATTGCGGCCCAGCGCATACAGCGCGCGGCGTACCGACAGCAGCTGTGCGCCCGGGTCACCGCCCTTGCCCAGCTGCATCGGCTCACCGATGCTCAGGCGCAGCGGGCGGCCGCGGCGGGTGAACATCTCGCGCGCCAGCAGCGCGGTGCCGGCCGGCTTGAACAGGGTCGAGGCGCCGTAGAACAGCGCCGAGTTGCGCGCTTCCACCCGTACCGGCAGCACCGGCGCGCCGGCGGCACGGGCAAAGCGGACGAAACCGCGCTGCCAGCGACCATCGCGGATGCCTCGCAGCGAGAGGCGCGAGACCTCGCCGGCCGGGAACACGATCACGCACTGCTCGGCGGCCAGCGCCTCCTCCACAGCGTGCAGGCTGCCACGCTGGGCCTTGCCACCGAGGATGCGCACCGGCAACAGCAGGTCCTGCAGTGGCGCGATCGCCCCCAGCAGGTCGTTGGCCACGATCCGCACATCGCGGCGGATGCGGCCGACCGCGTCCAGCAGGGCCAGCGCGTCCAGTGCGCCGGACGGGTGGTTGGCGACGATCAGCAGGCGACCGGTGGCCGGGATCTTCGCCAACGCGGCCGGATCCACCTGGTACTGGCCATCGATGAACTCCAGCCCGGCGGCGACGAAGCCGAATCCGCGCAATCCTGCACTGCGCTGCAGGAACGCTTCGATCTGGTCCAACCGCGACCAGCGCCCGACGCTGCGAAGCAATGGCCGCGCCAGTTGGCCACGACGGCCATGGAACCAATCGGGAAAGCGTTGCTGGAGACGCTGTTCAAGTTCCTGCATGGCGGATCCACTCATGCCCGGCGGCCGTATTGGCCGACAGCCTGCGCCCGGCAGGCGGCAGCCAGATGGCGGTTTCGGGGCAGAACGATGACGGTCGTCCCCGGCCGGAGGGGCCGCAACCGCCCCCTCGCCACCCGGCCCGCTGTCACACTGGTGGAACACTGGGCCTCGAGGCCGGAGCCCAATCCCGTCAGGACGGCCCTTGCCGGGCCTACGCGGGCTTAACCACCGGCAACCGGTACAGGTTCACAATGCACAGGCGGCGCACCCCGTGTATCATGCGCGCCCATCTTTCCATCCGAATCAAGGGATATTACGCCTGATGTCCAGCTATCTCTTCACCTCCGAGTCGGTCTCCGAAGGCCATCCGGACAAGGTTGCCGACCAGATCTCCGATGCGGTGCTGGACGCGATCCTGACCCAGGACCAGCGCGCCCGCGTGGCCTGCGAGACCATGGTCAAGACCGGCGTTGCCATCGTGGCCGGTGAAATCACCACCAGCGCCTGGATCGACCTGGAAGCCCTGACCCGCAAGGTCATCACGGACATCGGCTACGACAGCTCCGACGTCGGCTTCGACGGCGCCACCTGCGGCGTGCTGAACCTGATCGGCAAGCAGTCGCCGCACATCGCCCAGGGCGTGGACCGCAAGAAGCCGGAAGAAATGGGCGCGGGCGACCAGGGCCTGATGTTCGGCTACGCCACCAACGAGACCGACAGCTACATGCCGGCCGCGATCCACCTGTCGCACCGCCTGGTCGAGCAGCAGGCCAAGATCCGCAAGAAGAAGAACTCGCCGCTGTCGTGGCTGCGTCCGGACGCCAAGAGCCAGGTCACCCTGCGCTATGAAAACGGCGTGGTCTCGGCCATCGACGCCGTGGTGCTGTCGACCCAGCATGCCCCGGGCATCAAGCAGAAGGACCTCATCGAGGCCGTCCGCGAAGAGATCATCAAGCCGGTGCTGCCGGCCAAGTGGCTGCACAAGGGCACCAAGTTCCACATCAACCCGACCGGCAAGTTCGAGATCGGCGGCCCGGTGGGCGACTGCGGCCTGACCGGCCGCAAGATCATCGTCGACACCTACGGCGGCTGGGCCCGTCACGGTGGTGGCGCCTTCTCCGGCAAGGACCCGTCCAAGGTCGATCGTTCGGCGGCCTACGCGGCCCGCTACGTCGCCAAGAACGTGGTTGCCGCCGGCCTGGCCGACCGTTGCGAAGTGCAGGTCTCCTACGCCATCGGCGTGGCTGAGCCGACCTCGATCTCGGTCACCACCTTCGGCACCGGCAAGATCAGCGACGACAAGATCGAGAAGCTGATCCGCAAGCACTTCGACCTGCGCCCGTACGGCATCATCAAGATGCTGGACCTGATCCACCCGATGTACCAGCAGACCGCGGCCTACGGCCACTTCGGCCGCAAGCCGAAGGAGTTCAGCTACCTCAACGGCGAAGGCGAGACCGTCAACGCCACGGCCTTCTCCTGGGAGAAGACCGACCGCGCCGCCGCCCTGCGCGCGGATGCGAAGCTGAAGTAAAGCCGGCGGGTAGAGCCGACCGGTAGAGCCGACTGTTAGTCGGCTGACCTTGAAGAAGGGCCGCGCAAGCGGCCCTTCTGCTTTCTGGTAGAGCCGGCCGCTGGCCGGCTTTTTCATGGCCTCCGGAAACAATCGCGCGGTTGCCGATACAATCCGCCGCATGTCGACCGAACTGAAAACCCACCAGCTGTCCATGACCGTGCTGATGTCGCCGGAAATGGCCAATTTCTCCGGCAAGGTCCACGGTGGTGCGATCCTGCGCCTGCTCGACCAGGTCGCCTACGCCTGCGCCAGCCGTTACGCCGGCAGCTACGTAGTCACCCTGTCGGTGGACCAGGTGATGTTCCGCCAGCCCATCGCGGTGGGCGAGCTGGTCACCTTCCTGGCATCGGTGAACTACACGGGCACCTCGTCGATGGAGATCGGCATCAAGGTGGTGGCCGAGGACATCCTCAAGCGCAGCGTGCGCCACGCCAACAGCTGCTTCTTCACCATGGTGGCGGTGGATGAGGAAGGCCGGCCGACGCCGGTGCCACCCTTGCAGCCGGTCACCTCGGACGAAAAGCGCCGCCAGGCGGCCGCGCTGATCCGCCGCCAGCTGCGTCAGGAAATGGAACAGCGCCATCTGGAACTGCTGGCGTCGAATCCGCCGTCGCCGGAGGAATGAGGTAGTGCCGGCCGCTGGCCGGCAACCTCGCGCGTGCTGCCAAACATCATGAGGGTGCCGGCCAGCGGCCGGCACTACCGCTACACCTCACCCGGTGTTCTGCACGCCCTGTGAAACACCGTTCACGCACGCCACCAGCGCACGCAGCAGATCGTCATCCTCGCGTCCGCTGGCCCGCCAGCGCTGCAGCAGGTCCACCTGCAGCATGCTGATCGGATCGACATAGGGATTGCGCAGGCGGATCGACAGCGCCAGCCGCGCATCGTGGTCCAGCAGCGTCTGCTGGTCCATCAATGCCAGCAGCCAGTGCCGGGTGAGTTCCAGTTCGCGCTGCACCTGCGGGAAGAAGCGCCCGTGCAACTCGCCGGACAGCTGCGAGAACTGCTCGGCGATGGTGATATCGCCCTTGGACAGCACCATCGAGATATCGTCCAGGAACGTACGGAAAAACGGCCAGTCTCGCGCCATATCGCGCAGGGTCTGTTCGTGGCCGGCATCCACCGCCGCCTGCAGGCCACTGCCCACGCCATACCAACCGGGAATCACCGCGCGTGCCTGGCTCCAGGCGAATACCCACGGAATCGCGCGCAGGTTGCCCAGTGCTGCGTCCTGGCCGAGCCGGCGCGACGGACGCGAGCCCAGCGTCATCCGCTCGATCACATCGATCGGCGTGGCGGTACGGAAGTAATCCATGAAGCCGGCCTGGCCAACGAACGCGCGATACACCTCACTGCTGGCCCCAGCCACCGCATCCATCACCGGCCGCCAGTCGTCCTCGCGGGGCTCGGCAGCACGCGGGCGCAGGCTGGCGCGCAGCACCGCGCCGGTGGCCTGTTCCAGCGAGCGCAAAGCCAGCGCGCGGATACCGTACTTGCGATGAATCACCTCGCCCTGCTCGGTCACCCGCAGGCGGCCATCGATGCTGCCGCGTGGTGAAGCATCCACCGCGTGCGTGGTCTTGCCACCGCCACGGCTGATCGAGCCGCCACGGCCATGGAAGAAGGTCAGGCGGATGCCCGCCTCGGCCGCCACCTCCAGCAGCTCCACCTGTGCACGCTGCAGGCCCCAGCGCGAGGCAGCGATGCCACCGTCCTTGCTGCTGTCCGAGTAGCCCAGCATCACCATCTGCACGTCGTCGCGTGCCTGCAGGTGCGCGCGATAGATCGGGTCGGCCAGCAGGTCACGCAGGGTCGCGGTGCCGCGCTTGAGATCATCCACCGTCTCGAACAGCGGTGCGATATCCAGCGGTACTGATCCGTTCTCTTCCACCAGGCCGCCACGGCGTGCCAGCGCCAGCACCGCGAGCACGTCGCTGCGGTCGTGCGCCATCGAGATGATGTAGCTGCCCAGCGCATCGCTGCCATGCCGCGCACGCGCATCGGCCAGTGCAGCGAACACCGCGTCCAGCCGCTGGTTGCCTTCGTCGTCGCCGTTGGGCAATGCCGTTTCACCGCTGGCATGCGGGCTCAGCAGCCGCGCACGGCCCGCCACATCCAGCGCCTGCCAGGCCTCTTCGCCACCCAGCACGGCGGCCAGCGCGCGCGCATGCACGCTCGACTCCTGGCGCACATCCAGCCGCGCCAGATGGAAGCCGAAGGTCTTCACCCGCCACAGCAGGCGCTGCACGGCAAAACCACCAGCGTGCTCGCCACGGTTCGCAAGCAGGCTGTCGAGGATCAGCTGCAGGTCGTCGATCAATTCGGCGGGGCCGGCGTAGGCGCCCCCGCCATTGTCCAGCGTGGCCTGCAGGCGTGCGCGCATGCGGTCGTTGAGCAGGCGGTACGGCATATCGGCGTGGCGCGGGCGCGACTGCACCTGCGGCAGCAGCTGCTGGTACTGCGCCACGCGCGCCTGCAGCGCATCGCTCACCCCTACCCGCTCGGTGGACTGGCTGAGCAGGCTGGCCAGCTGCAGCAGTTCCTTCTGGTAGCGCCCGAGCACCGCCTGCCGCTGCGCATCCAGCGTATTGCGGATGGTGTGGGCATCCACGTTCGGATTGCCGTCCATGTCGCCGCCCACCCACGTACCAAAGCGCAGCAGGCGCGGCAGCGGCAGTTCTTCGCCGTAGGTATCGCGCAGCGCCTGCTGCAGCGATTCGTACAGCACCGGGATCACCCGGTACAGCACCTGCACCAGGTAGAAGCCGACGTGCTCGCGCTCGTCATCCACGGTCGGCCGCACCGGTGAGGAATCGGTGGTCTGCCACGACGCGGTCAGCGCCATGCGGAAGCGCGCGGCATCGGCGGCGGCCTCACCCGGGGTGCGCTGGCCGTCGAGGTTGTCGACCAGGCTGGCCACCATCAGCTGCTCTTTTTCCAGCAACGCGCGGCGCACGGCTTCGGTCGGATGCGCGGTGAACACCGGTTCGATGTCGATGCGCGGCAGCCACTGCGCCAGTTCGTCCAGGCCCACGCCCTGTGCCTTCAGGTGCTGCAGCGCATCCTGCAGGCCATCGGGCTGCGGCGCGGCGGTACCGGCGCGCTGGTAATCGCGGCGGCGGCGGATGCGATGCACGCGCTCGGCGATGTTGACCACCTGGAAGTAGGTGCTGAAGGCCCGCACCATGGTCTCGGCCTGCTGCGGCGTGCGCCCGGCCAGGCCATCGGCCAGCTCCGACAGCGGCGCCTGGTTTTCGCGACGGGCGATGGCGCGGGTACGCACGTCCTCGACGTCATCAAGAAACGCGGCCGACACCTGTTCGACCAGCAGGTCGCCGACCAGTGCGCCAAGCCGGCGCACATCATCGCGAAGCGGAAGATCGGGAGAAGCAAACTCGATGCTGCTGCGGTACTCGTTCATCGGCGACGCACAGGCCTCGGTCAACGGATCCAGGCCCCAAGCCTATCCCAGAACGGGCGTCGTGCTGCGATGCAAAAATGGTTTCATCTGGTAGTGCCGGCCGCTGGCCGGCCACCTCAGGTTGCATGGCTCCATGAGGTTGCCGGCCAGCGGCCGGCACTACCAGGCCCGGTCAGCGCTTCTTCTTCGCCTTGCCCTGCTCGGCCGGGCCGATGGTCTGCTCCAGCCAGCGCTCGCTCTCGGCCAGCATGGTCATGATCGATTCGCGTGCGCGGTAGGCATGCGATTCGTTCGGCAGCATCACCAGCCGCGCGGTGCCACCCAGGCCCTTCACCGCAGCAAACATGCGCTCGCTCTGGATCGGGAAGGTGCCGGAGTTGTTGTCGTCCACGCCGTGGATGAAGAGGATCGGGTCCTTGATCCTGTCGGCGTAGTTGAACGGCGCCATCTTCTGGTAGACGTCCTGCGCCTGCCAGTAGTTGCGCTCCTCGGCCTGGAAGCCGAACGGCGTGAGCGTACGGTTGTAGGCGCCGCTGCGCGCGATACCCGCCTTGAACAGGCGCGTATGCGCCAGCAGGTTGGCGGTCATGAACGCACCGTAGGAATGGCCGCCGATGGCGATGTGATCGCGATCGGTCACGCCACGGCGCACCACTTCATCCACCGCTGCCTGCGCGTTGGCCACCAGCTGTTCGATGTAGGTGTCGTTCGGCTCCTTGTCGCCCTCGCCGATGATCGGCATCGACGGGCTGGCCAGCACCACGTAGCCCTTGGCCAGGAACGCCTGCGGGCCCCAGTAGCTGACCGCGTTGAAGCGGTACGGCGAATCAGTCACCTGGCTGGCCGCGGCTGCGCTCTTGAACTCACCCGGGTAGGCCCACATCAGCAGCGGGCGCGGGCCGTCGCGCTTCGGGTCGTAGCCCGGCGGCAGCAGCAGGGTCGCGGTCAGGTCGACGCCGTCCTTGCGCTTGTAGCGGATCTGCTCCTTCTGCACGCCCTTCAGCTGCGGCAGCGGATGGGCGAAGTGGGTCAGCGCGCGCGGTGCGCTCCCAGCATCGGCCAGCGACTGCACGTAGAAGTTGGCCGGCTCGTCCGGGCTCTCGCGGCTCAGCAGCAGCGAACTGCCCTGGTTGTCCAGCAATGCCACCGGCAGCGAATAGCTCGGCGCCTGCGAGTGGAACAGGCGGGTTGCCTTGCCCGTGGCGATGTCGAAGCGGTCCACGAACGGACGATCGCCTTCCGGCGATGCACCGGCACCGGCCAGATACAGGCTGCTGCCATCGGCGCTGGTCTGCAGCAGCGAGCGCCCGCGGTCGTCGCTGGACAACAGCGGCCGGCCCGGATCGGCATAGCGGTCCTGCGCATCGCGGTCCCACAGCAGGCGCGGCTCGGCACCGGCGTTGTCCGGGGCGATCAACCAGGTCTTGGTCCTGCGGGTCTTCCACCACGATTCGGTCAGCAGGGCCAGGTCACCGCGGCCCCAGCTGATGCCGGCCAGGCGGCTGCCAAGCTGGGCCAGGGTGACCGGCGGTTTGTCGAACGGCGCGGCCTGCATCAGCACCGCATCGCGTACCTTGGCGTCCCTGTTCGGGTCGCCGCCGTCCTGCGCTTCGGCCCAGACCAGGGTGGCGTCGGCATCACCGCGCCAGCGGATGTCGCGCACGCCGGTCACTTCGGCGTCGTTGCCGGTCGGCAGCCCTTCCACCAGCGGGCGCACGGCCACGGTGTGCACCAGCTTGCCGCTGGCACGGTCGATCACTTCGATGCGGCGCGGGAAGCTGTCCACCGGCACCACGTACGAATACGGGCGCTGCACCGGCTGGCGCAGCACGAAGCGGCCATCCGGCGACACCGAGAAGCCCATGAAGATGCCGGCCGCGCCGATCGCGCGGGTACTGCCATCCAGGCTGACTTCCATCGGCTGGGTGGTCGCGTAGTAATCGAACTGGCGCGCATCGGCCTCGTTCTTCAGCAGGTCCTGGTAGGTACGGATCGACACCACGCCGCCACCCTGGCTGGTCTGCTGCACGGCCGGGCCGGTCGGAATGCCGTCGGCGGCCGGGGCCGCACCGAGGTTGGCCGGGCGGGTGAACACCACCAGTCCGCGGCTGTCCGGCAGCCACTGGTAGCCGCTGCCGATCACCGTGTTCAGGCCGGCAACCAGGCGACGGGCGCTGCCGCCGGCCACGTCCACCAGCCACAGTTCATTGGCGCCACTGCCGGCGTCGACCTGATTGAAGGCCAGCCACTTCTGGTCCGGCGACCACGTCACACTGGCGATCGACAGCTTGGCAGGCAGGCCGCTGATCTGCCGCTCCTTGCCGTCGGCCACGTTCATCAGCCACAGCTTCTCGCCGAAGCTGAAGCGGCTGTCGGAGAACGTGCGCGGGTTGATGCGCAGGCCGGCCAGCTTCAGTTCCGGCTGCGCCACCACCTGGATCGAAGGCAGCGACGGCATCTGCATCATCGCGGCCACGTCGCGGCGCGGCGACAGGTACAACGAGGGTGCACGCGGCGCGTCCACCACCGCCTGCAGCGCGGCCGACGGCAGTTCGTAGCCGTTGACGCCCTGGGCCTGTGCGGCCACCGGCTGCGGCGCTGCGGCCCAGGCCAGCGGGGCCACCGCCAGCAGTCCCATCGACAGTACCAGGCCGGTCCAGCGCCGAGTACGGCGCGCGTGCATGCTCATCGTTCCACCTGTGTGATGCGTGAAAACACCGACCTTAACAGGCCATGCACGCGGCCCCATCTGCCGATGGTTGGGTCATCCGGATGTCACGCCGGGGCCGCGATATAATGGGGGTTCTCCCCTGCCGAGGGGCGCTGCGACCGGATCCCACGAGGCCCGGCCAGGCTCGGTAAGGTGGCTTTGTAACAACGGCGCCCGGCTAGATGCGAGCATCCGCTCGTCCACAACCGGAGCACACGAATGAACGCTGTTGCCAAGACCTTCTCCACCGAAGGTGACTACAAGATCCGCGATATCACGCTGGCCGACTGGGGCCGCAAGGAACTGGACATCGCCGAGCACGAAATGCCGGGCCTGATGTCGATCCGCCGCAAGTACCAGGCCGAGCTGCCGCTGAAGGGCGTGCGCGTGACCGGGTCGCTGCACATGACCATCCAGACCGCGGTGCTGATCGAGACCCTGAAGGACATCGGCGCCGACGTGCGCTGGGCCTCGTGCAACATCTTCTCGACCCAGGACCACGCCGCTGCCGCCATCGCCGCCACCGGCACCCCGGTGTTCGCCTGGAAGGGCGAAACCCTGGAAGAGTACTGGGACTGCACCCTGGACGCGCTGACCTTCACCCTGGCCGACGGCACCCTGACCGGCCCGGAGCTGGTGGTGGACGACGGCGGCGACGTGACCCTGCTGATCCACAAGGGCTACGAGCTGGAAAACGGCAGCGACTGGGTCAACACCGCCTCCTCCTCGCACGAAGAACAGGTCATCAAGAACCTGCTCAAGCGCGTCGCCAAGGAGCGCCCGGGTTATTGGGGCCGCGTGGTCAAGGACTGGAAGGGCGTCTCCGAAGAGACCACCACCGGCGTGCACCGCCTGTACCAGCTGGCCCAGGCCGGCACCCTGCTGATCCCGGCGATCAACGTCAACGACTCGGTCACCAAGAGCAAGTTCGACAACCTGTACGGCTGCCGCGAGTCGCTGGCCGACGGCCTGAAGCGCGCGATGGACGTGATGCTGGCCGGCAAGGTGGCCGTGGTCTGCGGCTACGGCGACGTCGGCAAGGGCTGCGCCGCCTCGCTGCGTGCCTACGGCGCGCGCGTGATCGTCACCGAGATCGACCCGATCTGCGCCCTGCAGGCGGCGATGGAAGGCTATGAAGTCAACACCATCGAATCGACCCTGGGCCGTGCCGACCTGTACGTCACCACCACCGGCAACAAGGACATCATCCGCATCGAGCACCTGAGCGCGATGAAGGACCAGGCCATCGTCTGCAACATCGGCCACTTCGACAACGAGATCCAGGTCGATGCGCTGGTGTCGTTCGCCGGCATCAAGCACGTCAACATCAAGCCGCAGGTGGACAAGTACATCTTCCCGAACGGCAACGCGATCTTCCTGCTGGCCGAAGGCCGCCTGGTGAACCTGGGCTGCGCCACCGGCCACCCGAGCTTCGTGATGTCCAACAGCTTCGCCAACCAGACCCTGGCACAGATCGACCTGTGGGCGAACAAGGACAGCTACGAGAAGAAGGTCTACCTGCTGCCGAAGAAGCTGGACGAGGAAGTGGCCCGCCTGCACCTGGAAAAGATCGGCGTGAAGCTGACCACCCTGAGCCAGGAACAGGCCGACTACATCGGCGTGCCGGTGGAAGGCCCGTTCAAGCCGGACCACTACCGCTACTGATGCCTGCGGGGTGCCGGCCAGCGGCCGGCACTACCGGTGCATGCAACACCACGGAACGGGCGCCTTCGGGCGTCCGTTCTGCGTTTGCGTGTGGCCGTACACCCCGCATCCAGTCCCCACGGTAGATCCACGCCATGCGTGGATGCTCTCCGGCAGTAGGCTCGGTCAAGGCAACGCGCCCAGCGCGCGCTACCATGCCTACATGACCCCGGCCATCAACCTGCTCAAGCGCGAGAAGATCGCCCACACCGTGCGCAGCTACGTGCATGACGCCCACGCCGAATCCTATGGCGGCGAAGCTGTCGACAAGCTCGGCCTCGATCCGGCCCAGGTGTTCAAGACCCTGCTGGCCAGCACCGAGACACACGAACTGCTGGTGGCGATCGTGCCGGTGGCCGGCCAGCTGGACCTGAAGGCCCTGGCCGAAGCGGCCGGCTGCAAGAAGTGCGAGATGGCCGCCGCCGATGCCGCGCAGCGCGCGACCGGTTACCTGGTCGGTGGCATCAGCCCACTCGGGCAGAAAAAGCGCCTGCGCACCTTCCTGGACGCCAGTGCCGAAGCGCTGCCCGCGCTGCATGTCAGCGCCGGACGCCGTGGCCTGGAAGTGGAACTGGCGCCGGCCGATCTGCTGCGCCTGACAACCGGCAACTACGCTGCCATCGGCAAGTCACGCTGATGCACTGGCCGTGGTCTGCAGCGCCGATTCCCCGGCTCGACGATGCACAGGCCGATGTGCTGCTGCAGGACCTGTTGTCGCGCGACGCAACGCGCATCACCGATGCCGCCCGCGTCGTCGCACGACTGTTCAGTGCCTCATCGTTGGACGCGTTGAGCGCACATGTGGATCTGATCGAACAACGCTGCCAGGGCATCGCGCTTGGCGGCATGCTGATCAGCAACCAGGCGTATCTGAAGGCCGCCCTGCGTCGGCTGCGTTACTGGCGTGCACGCGAGGGTTGCCTGTGCGCGCTCAACCCCGGCTACCCGTTCTTCGATCCCCGTCGCCTGATTGAACAAGGACAGATGCAGCTGCTCTCGGTGGAAGAGGCTGAGGGCTGCTGGGGCGACTGCCACACCGTTGCCTGCACGCAATGCGGCCAGCATTGGCAGGCCATCGACCGCGAGTACCATTACCCGTGGTGGGAATGGAAAGCTGCCTGAAGGCCAAGCGGCCACGCATGGCGTGGCTCTACTGCGGTCCGCACATTCACGCGATGCGTGGATGACAAATGTTGCTCACGGCCGCCAGTTCGCGTTGTTCTCCCAGAACTCGACGGAACGCCGGTAGGCTTCGCGGTCCAGCGGCACGCCGGATCCGCCCTCGTCCACGCCCAGCGCATTGCGCATCATCGTGATCGGCGCCATCGGTACCTCTTCCGGTTCGGCGGTGTAGATGCAGCCGACGATGCCCCAGTCGGCCTCGATCGGCGAGCCTTCCCTGGCCAGCTGCCCAGCGCTGTACAGGATCACCACCAGGTAGTTCGCACGCGGTGATTCCACGCCCTCGAACCAGCGCACCAGCACCGGTAGTTCCTCGCGGTTGCGCGCTTCGTAACCACTGCGCAGCAGGTGGCGGTTGGCCTCAGTGATCGGTACGGTCAGGCAGCGCGTGCTGGTCCAGTTCTCGTAGACGAACAGCTTGCAGAACGGCGCGTAGCCATCCAGCACCTTCAGCGGCGCATGCGCATTGAGGTGTGCCTCGAACTGCTCGGCAGTGCAGTCCTGGATGGTGTTGCCACGCGGCACGCGCGGGAACAGGCGGGGACGGGCGAAATCGGTGAGGACGATGGACATGGCGCGGGTGTGATCAGGAGTTCTGCTGCACAGGGTAACCGCCCCGGAGGCAGACAGGGCCGGATGCCGATGGTCACTGGCGCCAGCGTCCCGCTTGCAGCACCCTGCGGGCGACCCACTACAAGGATCGCCGGCTCATGGATACAGCATGCGCATTGCCCCATTCCGCCCACCGTCGGCAGTGGCCGATCGTACTGGTCATCCTCATGCTGGCGCCGCCATTGCTGTTCGCCGCCGCTCTGCTCTGGCCGCTGTCGGCTCCGCCGTTGCCCGAGCCGGGCAACAGCCGCGTGATCGTCAATGCGCGGGTGGTGGACGTGGCGCGCGGCCAGGTCAGCGAACCCACCACCGTGACAGTGCGCCACGGCACCATCACTGCCATTGAGGAAGATCCGCAGGACGCGCGGCTTCCCGTGCTCGACGCCGGCGGCCGCTGGCTGCTGCCCGGTTTCTGGGACATGCACACCCATGCACTGCAATTGTCGCCGCAGCTGCAGTTCCCGCTGATGCTGGCCAACGGCATCACCGGCACCCGCGACATGATGGACTGCCCGCAGACCACCGATCCGCTGATCGCCTGCGTGGCCGACAAGCGCCACTGGACCGCACAGGCCATTGCCGGGCAGCAGGTTGCACCGCGCTTCGTACAGATCGCCAGTTTCTACTTCGAAGATCCGTCACTCACGCCGGAGGCCGCCGCTGCGCGTGCACGGACGTACAGCGCGCGCGGGGTCGACGCGTTGAAGGTCTACAACCGGCTGCGTGCGGACACCTATCAGCGGCTGGCCACCGAGGCGCAGCAGCTGCGCCGTCCGTTGGTCGGCCACCTGCCCAAGGCGGTGCCTCTGGACGATGCGGTGCAGGCGGGCCAGCGCAGCTTCGAGCACGCCCATCTGTTCGTGCGCCACTGCTTCGACAACGCGGCGGCATGGCGCGGTGGCACGCTCGACGGCGAAGACCCGATCGTATTGGCCGAACGCATGGTTGCCAGCTATCAGCCCACGCTCTGCAACAAGGCGTTCGCTTTGATGCAGGCCAGCGGTGCCGCGTTCGTACCGACCCATGTCACCCGCGAAGAAGATGCACGCGCAAGCGACCCCGCCTTCGTCGACGATCCGCGCCTGGCCTATCTGGACCCGCTTTCACGCTGGGCGTGGCGTGATGACCTGCAGGCCACCGCAGCGCGCTATCCCGGCCGACGCGGCCAAGACGCACTGAAGACCTACTTCGAGCATGGCCTGGCTCTCACCGGTGCGGCCCATCGTGCCGGCGTCACCGTGCTGGTCGGCACCGATACCGGATTGGGCGGCTTCCGCTACCACGATGAACTGCAGTGGCTGCGACAGGCCGGCCTGAGCCAGGCCGACGTGCTGCGCGCAGCTACGCTGCAGGCCGCACGTCATCTGCAACGGCAGGCATCGCATGGAAGCGTCGAGGTCGGCAAAGCCGCAGACCTGGTGCTGCTTGATGGCAACCCGCTGCACGACATCGCCAATACCCGCCGCGTGCATGCCGTGCTGCTGGCCGGCCACCTCTATGACCGCCCGCGGCTGGATGCGCTACAGACTTATGCGCGCAGGCAGGCACGCTCGCCCGCAGTGATGGCACGCCTGCTGTGGGGATTCATCACCAGCCCGGTCAGTGCCGAGCTGTAGCGGCAGCTACAACGCCATCCGCTCGCGCAGTTCACGTGCCTGCCGCCGCGATACCTCCACCTCGCTGCCGTCGTCCAGCGCCAGATCGTAGCCATCTGCAATGCTGGGCGTCACGCCACGAATGCGGCGCAGGTTGACCAGCGTGTTGCGGTTGGCGCGGAAGAACAACTCCGGCGGCAGGCGTGCTTCCAGCGCGCTCAGGCTGCGGGTCAGCAGGGCGTTCTGGTCGCGGAACCATAGCCGTGTGTAGTTGCCATCCACCACCAGCCGACGGATCTCCGAGACCGCGACGAACCAGCAGCGTTCGCCCTCGCGCACGAACACCTGGTCCTGCGCGCCCAGCGTGCTGCGCGGCTCCGGCGTTTCGCCCGCCACCACCTCGCGCTGGCGCGCCCGCTGCAACGCTTCCAGCAAGCGCGGCGCCTCGACGGGCTTTACCAGATAGTCCAGCGCATTGGCCTGGAAGGCGCGCACCGCGTAAGTGTCGTAGGCAGTAACGAAGACCACCGCCGGCACCGTCTCCAGCCCATCCAGCACATCGAAGCCGCTGCCGGAGGGCATCTGCACATCCAGCAGCACCAGGTCTGGCGCCAGTGTGGCGATCGCCTCGCGTGCAGCGGGCACATCGTCGGCCTCGCCCACGCACTGCACCCATGGCAGCGCCGACAACAGCGTGCGCAGCTCCTGGCGCGCCAGCCGTGCATCATCAACGATCAACACACGCAGCACGCCACTCATTGCGGAATCTCCAGCAGGGCCTGCATGCGGCCGCCGACCGGCTGCAGGGTGAAACGACCCTGCGTGCCGAGCTGCGCACGCAGGTAGGCAAGGCCAACGCCATGGCCATGGGTGGGCTCGTTGGCGCTGCCCAGCGGATTGTCCACCTGCAGGCGCAGCACGTCATTGTCCAGCGTGGCACGGATCTGCACCTCACCGCCGCCCGGGCGGCTGGCGATGCCATGCTTGATCGCATTCTCCACCAGCAGCTGCAGCGCCATCGCCGGCAGCTGTGCCTGCATGGCATCGGCATCAATGTGCTGGCTTACCTGCAGGCGCTGTTCGAAGTGGACTGCCTCGATGGCCAGGTAGTCGTCCACTACCACCAGTTCCTCGGCCAGGGTGACCTGCTCGCTGCGGTTGTGCGCCAGCGCTTGGCGCAGCGTGCGCGACAGGCGGGTGACCATATCGCGCGCACGCTCCGGGTCTTCCAGGATCAGCGCGCGCAGGTTGTTCAGCGCATTGAACATGAAATGCGGGTTGAGCCGTGCACGCAGTGCATCGCGCTCCAGCGCGCTGCGCTCGGCCTCGGCACGCAGGCGCGCCAGTTCCGCACTGCGTATCCGGCGCAGGCTGTGCAGGCCTGCCCAGAGCGCTCCCCACAGGGCCAGCATCACCGCAGTGGTGTACCAGTAGAGCAGCAGCGCCTTGGGGCTGAAGTCGGCCGTCTGCCGTCCCAGGCTCACCCAGTTCCAGGCCAGCGCCGAGTGCAGCGCGATGTTCACCAGCAGCTGCGCCACTGCCGCGCCCAATGCCACCGACAGCGCCAGCCGCAGCAACAGCCCGGCCGTGCCGCGCGCCCACCAGTCGGCACGCAGCGCCAGCGCGCGGATGGCACCGCTGCACCCGAACAGGGCCAACGCCAGACCCAGCGTGATCAACACGCCTGCGCTTCCGGCATCGCTGAAATAGGCCTGGCGCAGGCCGATTCCGGCAACGCCATAGAGCACCCACACCAGCGCATTGAGCAGCCAGAAGCGTACCGTCGAGGAGGAATCCGGCATGTCCATTCCGAGGCGTGTTGAAACTCAGTGGTGGTGGTCGAGGAAGGCCTGCACCTGACCGCGCAGCCAGCGCGGATCATCCCACATCAGGAAGTGGAAACCCTGCGCGCTCATCGCGATCTGCACGCCCTGCAGTTTCGCGTACTGCGCCTGGAACACCGCGCGCGTGCTGTCCTCGGTGCCGCCCATCGGCTGGTAGCCGGCCCAGCTGCCCAGCACCAGCGTCGGTGCGGTGATCGAGGCGATGTTGTCACGCAGGTCGGTGGTCATCACCGCATGCATGGCGTCAGCGGTGGTCTGGCGGTCGCTGGCTTCGCCCCAGCGCCCCAGCTCGGCCTGCCGCTGTGGATCGCGGGTCATGCCCGGCAGGCCGGCCTTCAGCTGCGCCTGCCACTGCGCGGCATCGGCGGCGAGCATGCCCTTGCGCAGCTGGTCGGCCATTGGCCGCACGCTGTCTGCGGTGGCGTTCGGGTCACGCGCGGCCGGCAGGAACGGCAATGCGTCGACCACCACCAGCGCACTGACTGCCTTCGGCTCGGCCTGCGCCATCTGCAGCCCCAGCAGGCCGCCAAGACTGTGGCCGATCACCACCACCGGGCCCAGCTGTTGGTCATGCAGGTAGGCCAGCAGCTGCCCGCGCATGGCCGGCAGGAATTCGGCCGGGCGCGGGTCGACGGGCGCAGCGCCGGCAAAGCCCGGCAGCTGCACCAGATGGCACTGCACGTCCTTCAGCGCCAGGCAGGTCTCGCGCCAGACCTCGGCGCTGCTGTTCAGGCCGGGGATCATCAGCAGCGGACGGCCCTTGCCGACCACCTCGACCTGCACCTTGCCGGTGCCGGTGGCGGCCGCCGCATGCGCCGAGCCGGAACCGAGCACGGCCATCGCCATGCCGATCATCGCCAGCCGGGCCAGGGCCTTCATTGCGTACCAGAGTGCCAGGAAGATCTTCATAGTCTGCTCCTTCATTGGGTGGGTGGTGCCGGGATGGGAGCAGCGTGGGCCTGGCGGAGGCACCCCGGTTGCGATTTCGGAGCAGCGGCCGCACGGCGGGGCGAACGGTCGCATGCCATGGATGGCCCACCCTCACATATCAATCGCACATCCATCTTGATGAAGCGATATACTGATCTGCACCGACCGCCGCCATCCGCGCCATGACCGCCATCAGCTTCGAGTTCTATCCGCCCAAGACCGACGAACAGCGCAGCCAGCTGGACCGTGCTGCGGCCAAGCTGAAGGACTACGCCCCCGAATACGTGTCGTGTACCTTCGGCGCCGGTGGCTCGACCCTGAGCTATACCTCCGAGACCGTGCGCCACCTCAACCAGCACCATGGGTTCGATGCCGCGCCGCACCTGTCGTGCGTGGGCGGCACCCGCCAGGAGATCCGCGAACTGCTCAAGCTGTACCGCGCCATCGGCTGCCGTCGTCTGGTCGCGCTGCGCGGTGACCTTCCCTCGGGCATGGGCTTCCCCGGCGACATGCGCTACGCCGCCGAGCTGATCGACTTCATCCGCACCGAGCACGGCGATGCGTTCCACATCGAAGTGGGCGCGTATCCGGAAACGCATCCGCAGGCGACCGATGCGCTGGCTGACCTGAAGCACTTCAAGGCCAAGATCGATGCCGGTGCCGATGCGGCGATCACCCAGTACTTCTTCAACCCGGATGCCTACTTCCACTTCGTCGATGAAGTGCGCCGGCTCGGCGTGCAGGTGCCGATCACGCCCGGCATCATGCCGATCGCCAACTTCAGCCAGCTGCGCCGCTTCTCCGAGCAGTGTGGTGCGGAGATTCCGCGCTGGATCGGCCGCAAGATGCAGGCCTACGGCGATGACGCCGAGTCGGTACGTGCATTCGGCACGGAAGTGGTGGCCCGGCTGTGCCAGCGCCTGATCGAAGGCGGCGCGCCCGGCCTGCACTTCTACACCTTGAACCTGGCCAAGCCGACCACTTCAGTGCTGAAACTGCTGCACGGCTGAAAGCACGCCATGCGGACCGGATCGGCGCTACCCTGCGAGGATGATCCGGCTTTCCTTCCTGCTGTTGCTGCTGCCGCTATGCGTGCTGTCGAGCGTCGCCCACGCACAGTCCACGCGCCTGAACCGCTGCACCGATGCGCAGGGCCAGAGCGTGTACACCGACCGGCCCTGCGACAGCGTGGGTGCACGGTCACGGCTGCCGCCGCCCTCCCCGACCGGCAATACCGCAGCGCGCGACACGCTGGGTGCACGCTGCCCGCGCCGGCTGAGCGAGCTCGTGGACGCATTGCGCAACGGCATCCTCAGCAACGACGTCAATCGGCTGTCCTCGCTGTACCTGTGGGGCTCGGTGTCCGACGCGGGCGCGCAGCGCATTCTCGGCCAACTGGAATCGTTGGCGCGGCGGCCATTGGTGGACGTGGTGCCGGTGTATCCCTCGCAGGCGCTGCCGCTATCGCAGGATGAAGGTCAGAGCCCTGCTGCGCAGGGGTCCGACCCTGAGCCGCCGGCCGTGCGCCATCCGGTCGGCCTGCGCCTGGAGCAGACGTTGCCGGGCAGCGTGGCGCGCGCCTCGACGGTGCTGGGATTGCAGCGGCAGTACGGGTGTTTCTGGATCACGTTGTGATCGGGCGGGGTCAGAGCCCTGCTGCGCAGGGATCTGACCCCGCATGCCGGCTCACTCCGGCCACAGCCCGCGAATGGCGGCGATGCCCTGCCCGCCATGGCGACGCGCTTCGGCGACGTGACCGCGGCCCATGCCGCCCAGCGCATAGATCGGCAGTGACACCTGCGCGCGCAGCTCGGCGAACGCGTCCCAGCCCAGCGGCACCGCGTCCGGATGGCTGGCCGTGGCCTGCACCGGGCCCAGCACGGCGAAGTCGCAGCCCAGCTGCTGTGCGGCCTGCAGCTGCTGCAGGTCGTGGCAGGATGCGGCCACCAGCTGGCCCTCGGGCAGCGGGCGCTGCGACAGCTGCAGCAGCTGTTCGCTGCCCAGATGCACACCCACGCCCAATGCGCGTGCCAGTTCGATATCGCGATTGAGCAGCCACTGCACCCCACTGCGACGATGCGCGCGCACGGCCTGTTCGACCATCGCCTGCCGCTGCGGATGCGCCGTCGGCAACCGCAGCTGGATGCGCTGCTGGCCCGCGGCCACCACGCGCTGCAGCTGTTCATGCCAATGCTGCAAGCCGCCCTCATCATCGGCCGGTGCCGGGGTGATCAGGTAGCTGTCGGGCTGGCGCAGGGCAGCCACCACCGGCAGGTCGGCCGGTGGCATTGAATAGCGGCCCAGCTTGTCCGGCGCCACCCAGGTGATCGCCTGGCCCTCCCGCCCGCGCGGCGTCCCCTTCCAGCTGCGTACATGGCGCACCTCCAGGGTCAGGTGCTTGTCCGGATAGCGCTGCGGCACATCCATCAGCCACTCGCCGACATCGGCCTCGATGCCCAGTTCCTCGCGCAGCTCGCGCACCAGCGCCTGTTCGGAGGTCTCGCCGGATTCGCGTTTGCCGCCGGGAAACTCCCACAGGCCGGCCATGTCGCGGTTCTCGGTACGGCGGTTGAGCAGCACGCGGCCACGGGCGTCGGTGATGACGGCGGCCACGACATGGATCGATCGGGTGGGGGAAGGCATGGGGGGAAGCATGCCCAGAACAGGGCGGCCGGCGCAATCACGGATGCGCTGCAACTCCCCTGCCACAAACGAAAAGCCCCGCTTTCGCGGGGCTCTTCGGCATCAGCTCAGCTGGCCGTGGCAATGCTTGTACTTCTTGCCACTGCCGCACGGGCACGGATCGTTGCGGCCGATCTTCGGCTCGTCGCGCTGCATCTGCGCCACGCCCTGCTGGGCAGCCTGCACCTGCGCGGCTTCCTCGTCGGCGCTGTAACCGCCCACGTCCTGGTGCTGGAACTGCGACTGGCTCAGGCGGGCTTCGGCCTGCTGGCGTTCGGCCGCTTCCAGCGCCTGCACTTCCTCGTCGCTGCGGATGCGCACGCGCGACAGCAGGGTCACCACTTCGCGCTTGACGTTTTCCAGCATGTCCGAGAACAGCTCGAAGGCTTCCTTCTTGTATTCCTGCTTGGGCTGCTTCTGCGCGTAACCACGCAGGTAGATGCCCTGGCGCAGGTAATCCATGCGCGCCAGGTGCTCCTTCCAGCTCTGGTCCAGCACGGTCAGCATCACGTGCTTCTCCAGCGCGCGCATGGTCTCTTCGCCCACGCCGGCTTCCTTCTCGGCGAAGTGCTGGTTGACGCGTTCCTGCACCTTGGCGGCAATGGCCTCGGCGTCCAGCTCCTCGTGTTCCTTGACCAGGTCGGTCAGCGACATCTGCAGGCCGAAGTCCGACTCCAGGGTCGCTTCCAGGCCACGCAGGTCCCACTGCTCGTCGATCGAGTTCGGCGGCACGAAGCGGGCCACCACGTCGAAGATCACGTCGTCGCGGATGCCGTCGACGTTGTCCTTCACCGACTCGGCGTCCAGCAGTTCGTCGCGCTGGGCGTAGATCACCTTGCGCTGGTCGTTGTTGACGTCGTCGAAGTCCAGCAGGTTCTTGCGGATGTCGAAGTTGTGGGCCTCGACCTTGCGCTGCGCCTTCTCGATCTGGCGGCTGACCAGGCGGTCTTCGATGACGTCGTCTTCCTTCATGCCCATCATGCGCATGGCCTTCTGCACCCAGTCGGAGGCGAAGATGCGCATCAGATTGTCTTCCAGCGACAGGTAGAAGCGGGACGAACCCGGGTCACCCTGGCGACCCGAACGGCCACGCAACTGGTTGTCGATACGGCGCGACTCATGGCGCTCGGTGCCGACGATGTGCAGGCCGCCCGCCGCCTTCACTGCCTCGTGGCGCTTCTGCCAGTCGGCCTTGACCGCGGCCTTCTGCTCGTCGGTCGCGTCCTCGCCCAGCGCGTGGAGCTCTGCTTCCAACGAACCGCCCAGCACGATGTCGGTACCACGGCCGGCCATGTTGGTGGCGATGGTCACCGCGCCCGGACGGCCGGCGTTGGCGACGATGGTCGCTTCGCGGTCGTGCTGCTTGGCATTGAGCACTTCGTGCTTCACACCGGCCTTGCTCAGGTGCTCGGACAGCATTTCCGAAGTTTCAATCGAGGTGGTACCGACCAGCACCGGCTGGCCGCGCTTGGCGCACTCTTCGATGTCGGCCAGCACCGCATTGAACTTGCCCTTGCGGTTGAGGAACACCTGGTCCGGGCTGTCCTTGCGGATGGTCGGGCGGTTGGTCGGGATCACCACCACTTCCAGGCCGTAGATGCTCTGGAACTCGAAGGCTTCGGTATCGGCCGTGCCGGTCATGCCGGACAGCTTCTTGTACATGCGGAACAGGTTCTGGAAGGTGATGCTCGCCAGCGTCTGGTTCTCGCGCTGGACCGGCACGCCTTCCTTCGCTTCCACCGCCTGGTGCAGGCCATCGGACCAGCGGCGGCCGGCCAGGGTACGGCCGGTGAACTCGTCGACGATGACCACTTCGCCGTCGCGCACGATGTAGTCAACGTCACGCTGGTAGATCGCGTGCGCGCGCAGGGCGGCGTTGAGATGGTGGACCACGGTCAGGTTCTGCGCCGCGTACAGGCCTTCGGTTTCGCCGTTGAGGATGCCGGCTTCCACCAGCAGCTGCTCGGCGTGCTCCATGCCCGCTTCGGACAGGTGCACCTGCTTGCCCTTCTCGTCGACCCAGAAGTCGCCTTCGCCGTCTTCCGCTTCCTGCTTGACCAGGTGCGGCACGACGCGGTTGACACGGATGTACAGCTCCGGGGAATCATCGGCCGGGCCGGAGATGATCAGCGGGGTACGCGCTTCGTCGATCAGGATGGAGTCGACTTCGTCGACGATGGCGTAGTGCAGGCCGCGCTGGTAGCGGTCGGCCTTGGACAGCGCCATGTTGTCGCGCAGGTAATCGAAACCGAATTCGTTGTTGGTGCCGTAGGTGATGTCGGCGGCGTAGGCTTCGCGCTTGTCGCTGTGCGGCATGCCCGGGTAGACCACGCCCACGCTCAGGCCCAGCCAGTTGTACAGCTTGCCCATCTGCGCGGCGTCGCGGCGGGCCAGGTAGTCGTTCACGGTGACCACGTGCACGCCCTTGCCTTCCAGCGCGTTGAGGTACACCGGCAGGGTCGCCACCAGGGTCTTGCCTTCACCGGTGCGCATTTCTGCGATCTTGCCCAAGTGAAGCACCATGCCGCCGATCAGCTGCACGTCGTAGTGGCGCATGCCCAGCACGCGGCGGCCGGCTTCACGGCAGACCGCGAAGGCTTCCGGCAGCACCTTGTCCAGGGCTTCACCATCGGCGATGCGCTGCTTGAACTCCGGCGTCTTGGCCTGAAGCTGCTCGTCGGAAAGCTTCTCGATCTCCGGCTCCAGCGCATTGATCTTGGCGACGATGCGGTTGAGCTGGCGCAGCTGTCGTTCGTTACGACTGCCAAATACGCGGGTAAGCAGGCTGTTGATCATTGAAGGAACCGGGTTGGATGGACACGACGCCCGGCCTCCCCCTTGGGATCCGTCCGCCGCAAACGAAACAGGGCGCCTGGCGCCCTGTCGATGGCAACACCCATTGTAGCTTGGGACGGCCGCAAGGGGTTTCAACCCTTTGGCGGCAATGGCATCCGAACATTCCCGGTAGTGCCGGCCGCTGGCCGGCAATCCGCGATGCTGCCGAAATCCATGAGGTTGCCGGCCAGCGGCCGGCACTACCAGATCAACCGCATCGGGTCAGAGCCCTCCCGCGGCGCGGAAGGGATCCGACCCGGGCATCAGCCGCGGCTGATGCGGCCGACCGGCGTGTTGCCGCCGTCGCCGAGGAACTTGCGCGGGTTGACCACGTTGCCGTTCTCCCACACCTCGAAGTGCACGTGGGCGCCGGTCGAACGGCCGGTGGAACCGGCCTTGGCCACTTCCTGCCCGGCACGGACCAGGTCACCGGCCTTCACCACCAGGCGCGAATTGTGCGCGTAGCGGGTGACGTAGCCATTACCGTGGTCGACATCGACCACGTTGCCGTAGCCGCCCTTCACGCCGGCGAAGCTGACCACGCCTTCGGCCACGGCCATCACCGGGTCGCCGACCTTGGCGTGGAAGTCCATGCCCTTGTGGGTGGCGGCACCGCGGCCGAACGGGTCGGCACGGGTGCCGAAGCCGGAAGTCACGTAGCTGTTGCGGATCGGCATGCGCGACGGCACGGCGTTCTGCTGCAGCTGGTGGTCGAACATCAGCGATTCCATCACCGACAACTGGCGGCCTGAAGCAGCGAAACGCTGCTCCAGCGCCTGTAAGTCGGCGTTGACGTCCTTGACCGGGATGTCGCTGGTCGGGCCGCCGGCATCGCCGTCACCGAGGCCAGGCGTCTCGTTGAAGTCGAACTCGCCGTCTTCCAGCTTGCCCATCTGGGTCAGCCGTTCGCCAAGGGCGTTCAGGCGGGTAGCCTGCGCCTGCAGCTCGCCGAGGCGTGCCGCCAGCGCGTTGACCTGGGTCTGCGCATCGCGCTTGACCTTGGCCAGTTCCGCATCCTGGCGCTCGACCTTGGCCTGCAGCCGGGAATCATTCAGCGCGCTGGCGCCAATGCCGCCAGCAAGGCCGATAATGCAGCCTACCCCGAGCACGCTGCCCAGCAGGGCGCGGGGGCGGTCCTCGAAATAGAACCGCAAACGCGCGATCGGCGACGACTTGGCCTGTCCTTCACGCGTTTTGATTACGATCTTTTTGAATGCCATCAGTGAGTTTTCATGTCTGAGCCGAAATCCAGCGTTCGCCCCGCGTCAGTGCCGAAGCCGGCGCTGGATGCGGTGATGGCGGACAAAAGCGGGAACCCGCTGCGGCGTGCCTTGTGGCTCGACGCGCTGGACCGTCAGTTGCGCCCCCAGTTGCCGCCACCTCTGCGCAGCCGTTGCCGGCTGG
Organism: Stenotrophomonas sp. YJH_SMC_21; assembly: GCF_059369555.1. Lineage (NCBI taxonomy): Bacteria > Pseudomonadati > Pseudomonadota > Gammaproteobacteria > Lysobacterales > Lysobacteraceae > Stenotrophomonas > Stenotrophomonas sp. YJH_SMC_21. Next base: position 67,441 of record NZ_JCAFSU010000007.1, on the reverse strand, counting down.
CCAATGTGGACGGGGAACACCTCGTTTTTCTCGTCGAGTCCCCGGTCTGGCATGCCAAGTTGCGGCTTGCCGAAGCCCAGTTGCTCGACGCGGCCCGTTCCATCGGGCTGAAGGCCACCAGGGTGACCATCAAGACTGCGTCTCCCACTCCCACGCGCTCCCCAGCGCTCGACAACCGGAATGGACCCCACGCAGTTTCAGCCGCCACGCACAAAGGGCTACGCGACGCCTTGGCTTGCCTGCAGGACGTTCCTTCGAAGCCGAAGAAGCGGTCCTGACGACAACGGAGCATCCGGCTCCGCTCCCCGTCGCACGTGTCACCACGGCGTGAAACATTTCGGGGGCCGGGTCGCATCCTAGCTGCCATCCGGGGGCCTGTCGTTAGATTGTTGTTAAAACTGCGTTAAATTCAGGCTTCCGATCCAACAGGTTCACAAAACCGTGACCTCGAACCGGCCTTGACGCGTATCAAGCATGCTGAATGCGCCGAACACGCCTGAAACGACAACGCCGCCCTGGAAGGCGGCGTTTTTGCCTTTAAATTCAACAGCCTACAGAAATCAGGCGTAGGCCGGAGTGGCATATTCGACCGGATCCGGCGTCGCCGGCGAGTCGAAACTGACCCATTCCCAGGCAGTGGCGTCGGCCATCAGCGCCCGCACCAGCTTGTTGTTGAGGGCGTGACCGGACTTGAAGCCTTCGTAGGCACCCAGCACCTGGCCACCGGCCAGGTAGAGGTCGCCGATCGCATCGAGGATCTTGTGGCGCACGAATTCGTCGGCATAGCGCAGGCCGTCTTCGTTGAGCACGCGGAACTCGTCCAGCACGATGGCGTTGTCCATCGAACCGCCAAGGCCCAGGTTGCGCTCGCGCATGTATTCCAGGTCGCGCATGAAACCGAAGGTGCGCGCGCGGGAGATTTCCTTGGTGTAGGCCAGCGTCGAGAACTCGATTTCCTGGCGCGACTGCTTGGCCGGAATCATCGGGTGGTCGAACTGGATGGTGAAGCCCAGCTTGTAGCCCTCGTACGGGCTGAAGCGGGCCACCTTGTCGCCCTCGGTCACTTCCACGGTCTTCAGCACGCGGATGAAGCGCTTGGGCGCATCCTGTTCCACGATGCCCGCCGACTGCAGCAGGAACACGAACGGGCCGGCCGAACCGTCCATGATCGGCAGCTCGGCCGAGGACAGTTCGACAATGATGTTGTCCACGCCCAGGCCGGCCAGCGCCGACATCAGGTGTTCGACGGTCTGGATCTTGGCGTCGTTGCAGGTCAGGCCGGTGCACAACGTCACTTCGGTGACCAGCTCGGCCTTGGCCGGCACTTCCACCACCGGGTCCAGGTCCACGCGGCGGAACACGATGCCATGGTTGACCGGTGCCGGGCGCAGGGTCATGTAGACCTTGTCGCCGCTGTGCAGGCCAACGCCGGTGGCGCGGATCGTGTTCTTGAGGGTGCGTTGCTGGATCATGGGGGATGGACCGGAAGTGACACATTAGATTAACACGCACGGTCCCCTACCCCGGCTGAAAGGCAGGCAGGACACACCGGCGCGCCAATGGGACGCACATGACGCAGGGCGGCCGGGCCCATCCTGGCCCGGCGCCCGCGTTTTCAGGACATGGTGGCGCAACCCGGGGAGGACAACCCCGGGCCGGCCCGCTCAGTCCGCCTGGCGGCGCAGGAACGCCGGGATGTCCAGGTAATCGTTCGGCAGTTCTGCCGCGGCCGGGGCCGAAGAGGACGGCGCCGACGGGGCCGAAGCCGCCGCGGTATCGCTGCTGGCGCGACGCAGGCCCAGGCCCATGCCGCCGACGGCCTTGGACACGGCGTCGCCGCCGTTGTCGAAGTCGCCGAACTCCGGCTGGCCGGTGGTGGCGTTGCGGACCAGCTTGATCGGCGCGCGCTCGCCCGGACGCTGGGCCTTGCTGGCCGACACGCGGTTCAGGCCGGTGGCAACCACGGTCACGCGCACTTCGTCCTGCATGTCCGGGTCGAGCACGGTGCCAACCACCACGGTGGCGTCTTCCGAAGCGAAGCCGTCGATGGTGCGGCCGATCTCGTCGAACTCGGCCATGGTGAAGTCCGCACCGGCGGTGATGTTGACCAGGATGCCGTTGGCACCGGCCAGGTTCACGTCGTCCAGCAGCGGGTTCTGGATGGCCGATTCGGCAGCGGCCTGGGCGCGGTCATCGCCACGGGCAGTGCCGGTACCCATCATCGCCAGGCCCATTTCGGACATGACGGTGCGCACGTCGGCGAAGTCGACGTTGATCAGGCCCGGACGCACGATCAGGTCGGCGATGCCCTGCACGGCGCCCTGCAGCACGTCGTTGGCGGCGCGGAATGCCTGGATCATGGTCGCATTGCGGCCCAGCACGGTGATCAGCTTCTCGTTCGGGATGGTGATCAGCGAGTCGCAGTGCTGGCTCAGTTCCTCGATGCCCTTCAGCGCCACCTGCATGCGGCGACGGCCTTCGAACGGGAACGGCTTGGTGACCACGGCCACGGTCAGGATGCCCATCTCCTTGGCCAGCTGCGCCACCACCGGTGCAGCGCCGGTACCGGTGCCGCCGCCCATGCCGGCGGTGATGAACACCATGTCCGCGCCCTGCAGGGCGTCCATGATGCGCTCACGGTCTTCCAGCGCGGCCTGGCGGCCGACTTCCGGGTTCGCGCCTGCGCCCAGGCCCTTGGTCACGTTGGTACCCAGCTGCAGCTGCAGCTTGGCACCGCAATTCTTGATGGCCTGCGAGTCGGTGTTGGCGGTGATGAACTCCACGCCGTCCACCGCCGAGTTGACCATGTGCGCCACGGCATTGCCGCCGCCGCCGCCCACGCCAACCACCTTGATCACCGCATTGGGTGCCATCTTTTCGATCAGTTCAAAATGCGCCATGTCCGTGTCCTCGTTGTATCCGCTTGTCGGTGGCATGGACGGTCGGGCCTCCTGCCTTCGCGTGTCATGTTGCCGTTGCGGCTGTGTGGGTTGTGTATTGCGTTGCTGCGTTGTGATGCGGGTACTGCAGGTGCTGCGCCGGGGTGACCCCGGTGTTACGGGTTCCGCGTCAGAACTCGCCGCGGAACCAGGTCTTGAGTTTCTTGAACATGCTTCCGGCGCGCCCGGTCGGTAGCGACGGCCGCCGCGGGTGCTCGATCTGGCTGCCCATCAGCAGCAGGCCCACGCCGGTGGCATGCACCGGGTTGCCCACCACTTCGCCCAGGCCGGTGACGTGCTGCGGGATGCCCACGCGCACCGGCATCTGCAGCATTTCCTCGGCCAGCTCGACCACGCCTTCCATCTTCGAGGCACCACCGGTCAGCACCATGCCGGCGCGCACCAGTTCCTCGAAGCCGGAGCGGCGCAGTTCGGCCTGCACCATCTCGAAGATTTCCTCGTAACGGCCCTGCACCGCCTGCGCCAGCGAATGGCGCGGCATGCGGCGCGGCGGACGGTCGCCCACCGACGGCACCTGGATGCTTTCCTCGGCGGTGGCCAGCTGGGCCAGGGCGCAGGCGTAGCGCACCTTGATCTGCTCGGCTTCCGGGGTGGGCGTGCGCAGCATGTGCGCGATGTCATTGGTGACGTGGTCGCCGGCGATCGGCAGCGAAGCCGTGTGGCAGATCGCGCCCTGCACGAACACCGCGATGTCGGTGGTGCCGGCGCCCATGTCGACCAGCACCACGCCCAGCTCGCGTTCGTCGGCGGTCAGCACCGCAACGCTGGAGGCCAGCGAGGACAGCACCAGGTCATCCACCTGCAGGCCGCAGCGCTGCACGCACTTGCTGATGTTGGCCGCGGCTGACTGCGCGCACACCACCAGGTGCGCATGCACCTCCAGGCGCACGCCGGTCATGCCGACCGGATTGCGGATGCCTTCCTGCGAATCGTCCAGCACGTACTCGCGCGGGATCGCGTGCAGGATCTTCTGGTCGGCCGGAATCGCCACCGCCTTGGCCGCATCGAGCACGCGATCCAGGTCGCCCCAGGTCACTTCCCCGTCGCGGATCGGCACGATGCCCGGCGAGTTCTTGCACTGCACGTGGTTGCCGGAGATCGAGGCGTACACCGAGCGGATCTCGCAGCCGGCCATCAGCTCGGCTTCTTCCACCGCGCGCTGGATCGACTGCACGGTCGATTCGATGTCCACCACCACGCCGCGCTTCAAACCGCGCGACTCGTGCGAGCCGATGCCGATCACTTCGATCGGGTTGCCCGGCGAGTACTCGCCCACCAGCGCCACCACCTTGGAGGTGCCGATGTCCAGGCCAACGATCAGCGATTTGTCACCCTTGCGATTCATGTCCTTTCCTGCGTGCTTCTGGCCGGGGTCGCCGGCGCTTTCGCCGGCGTGGCCGGGGTACCCCAGCTCAGCGTGAAACCATTGGTGTAACGGAGGTCGGCGCGCTCGATCGGCGCGTCCTGACGGTTGAGCTGCGGCAGTACCTTGACGAAGCGCTGCATGCGCGAGCGCGCGTCGTCGCGGCCGACCACCACTTCGGTGCCGTTGCTCAGCACCAGCGACCAGCTGCCGCGTGCATCCATCGTCACCCGGCGCACATCGACGCCGGCCGGTGCGAACAATGCACGCGAGTCGCTGTACAGCTTCATCACTTCTTCGGTCTGGCTGTCCGGGCCATCCAGTTCGGGCAGCGCAAGGTCGGCCAGCTTCTTCGGCGTGGGGAACAGCTTGCCCTGCTCGGAAACCAGGCGGTCGTTGCCCCAGCGCGCGAACGGCTTGTGCTCGACCAGGGTTACTTCCAGCACATCCGGCCACTGCTTGCGTACCCGTGCGCTTTCCACCCACGGCAACTTTTCCAGTGCGTCCTGGGCATCCTGCAGCTTGACCGCGAAGAACCCGGCGCGCGCATACGGCAGCAGCACCTGCTGCAGCTGTTCGGCTGGTACCCGCTTGAACTCGCCATGCACGCGCAGCTTCGCCAGCGGCCAGCGCTCGGCGCCGACCCAGCCATTGACCACGGCCACCACCGGCAGTGCAACCACCGACAGCGCCAACAGCCAGACGAAGATGCGCAGCACCGCGTTCATGCGTGCGAGGCCTCCAGGGTCTGTTCCAGCACGCGCCACACCAGCTCTTCGAAGCTGATGCCGGCCTGGCCTGCGGCCTTGGGCACCAGCGAATGGCTGGTCATGCCCGGCGCGGTATTCACTTCCAGCAGGAAGAAGCGGCCGCTGCTGCGGTCGCGCATCACGTCCACGCGGCCCCAACCACGGCAGCCAGCAGCGCGGAACGCGGCCAGCGCGATGCGGCGGATTTCCTCTTCGTCGCCACCGTCCAGGCCCGGGCACAGGTACTGGGTGTCCTCGGCGATGTACTTGGCGTTGTAGTCGTACCACTGGCCCTTGGGCACGATGCGGATCGACGGCAGCGCGACGTCGCCGAGAATGGCCACGGTCAGTTCGTCGCCGACCACCATCTGCTCCATCAGCAGCTGGCCGTCGTAGCGCGCAGCCAGGGCCACGGCCTCATCCAGGCCGGCGTCGTCGGTGACCCGGCTGATGCCCACGCTGGAGCCTTCGTTGGCCGGCTTCACCACCACCGGCAGGCCCAGCTCGGCCGCCAGTGCATGCACGTTCGATGCGTCGACCTTGCGGTATTGCGGGGTCGGCAGGCCCAGCGACAACCACACCTGCTTGGTACGGATCTTGTCCATGCTCAGCGCAGAGCCCAGCACGTCCGAGCCGGTGTACGGCACGCCGAAGGCGTCCATCAGGCCCTGCACGATGCCGTCCTCACCACCACCGTTGTGGCCGTGCAGGATGTTGAACACACGGTCGATGCCGCCGGCAGCCAGCGCCTTGGCCAGCGCCGGAATGCCGTCCACGGTGAACGCATCGACACCGCGCGACTGCAGTGCTTCCAGTACGTTGCGGCCGGAATCCAGCGACACCTCGCGTTCGCTGGAAGTGCCACCGAGCAGCACGGCGACGCGACCGAATACAGCCGGGTCGGTCACGCGCAGCGGCGGGAAGGTCAGCGCGCTCACGCCTCGCCCTCCCCCTTGAAGCCTTCCACCGCGATGTGGGTAGCCACGGCGCCGATGTCGCCCGCCCCCATCATCAGCAGCAGGTCACCGTCCTGCAGCACGTCCGGCAGCACGCTGGCCAGCTCGGCGGCCTTGCCAACCACCACCGGTTCGCTGCGGCCGCGCGCGCGGATGGCGCGGGCCAGCGCATGCGAGTCGGCACCGGCAATCGGTTCCTCGCCAGCCGGGTAGACCTCGCTCAGCACCAGCGCATCGACGCTGGACAGCACCGCGGCGAACTTGTCGAACTGGTCGCGGGTTCGGCTGTAGCGGTGCGGCTGGAAGGCCACCACCAGGCGCTTGTCGGCCCAGCCACCACGGGCGGCGGCGAACACGGCTTCCAGCTCGCTCGGGTGATGACCGTAGTCATCGATGATGCGCACCTTGGCGCCACTGGCGGTGGTCACTTCGCCCAGATCGTTGAAGCGACGGCCGACACCGGCGAAGCCTTCCAGCGCACGCGCGATGGCGTCCGGGGCCACGCCCAGCTGCCAGCCCACTGCGGCGGCGGCCAGTGCGTTGAGTACGTTGTGCCTGCCCGGCAGTGCCAGTACCACTTCCTGGCTGGTGCCCTGCGGCAGGCGCAGGGTGAAGCGCATGCGCGACCCTTCCTGCACCACGTTCTCGGCGCGCACGTCGGCCTGCGGGCTCATGCCGTAGCTCATCACGTGGCGCGGGGTCCTGGCGGCCAGCGCAGCCACTTCCGGGTCGTCGATGCACAGCACCGCCAGGCCATAGAACGGCAGGCGCTGCAGGAACTCGGCGAACGCCGCCTGCACGCGGGCAAAGTCGTTGCCGTAGTTCTCCAGATGATCGGCATCGATGTTGGTGATGATCGACATCAGCGGGTTCAGGCGCAGGAAGCTGCCATCGCTTTCGTCGGCCTCGGCCACCAGCCACTGGCCACCACCCAGCTTGGCGTTGGCGCCGGCGGCCAGCAGCTGGCCACCAATCACGAACGTCGGGTCCAGGCCGCCTTCGCTCAATACCGCAGCGGTGAGGCTGGTGGTGGTGGTCTTGCCATGGGTACCGGCCACGGCGATGCCGCGACGGAAGCGCATCAGCTCGGCCAGCATGGCCGCACGCGGCATGATCGGAATGCGCTGGCTGCGCGCTTCCATCAGTTCCGGGTTGTCTTCGCGGATGGCGCTGGAGACCACCACGCAGTCGGTGCCCAGCACGTTGGCCGCCGAGTGGCCGCGCATGATGCGCGCACCCAGGCTGGCCAGGCGGCGGGTCGCCACGTTGTCGGCGTTGTCCGAGCCGGACACTTCATAGCCCAGCGTCAGCATCACTTCGGCGATACCGCTCATGCCGGTGCCGCCGATGCCGACGAAATGCACGCGCGGGAACGCGCGCACCAGGTCGTTGGTGTCGTGCAGGCGGCGGATCATGCGCGGCCTCGCGCAGGGCAGGCGCGGTGGCATGCCTTCTTCATACAGCTTCCTCGAGAATGATATCGGCGATGCGCTCGGCGGCATCGACCTTGGCCAGGGCACGCGCGGCTTGCGCCATCTGCATGCGGCGGGCGGGATTTTCGGACAGATCGCGCAGCAGTGCGGCAATGCCGTCGGCCAGCGTTCCGTCCTGCTTCAGCAAAACCGCCGCGCCGCGCTCGACCAGGTACTCCGCATTGCGGGTCTGGTGATCGTCGACGGCAGCGGGGAATGGCACCAGCACACTGCCGACACCGACCGCGCACAGCTCGGCCAGCGTGGACGCGCCGGAGCGGCATACGACCAGATCGGCCCAGGCAAACGCCTCGGCCATGTCGGCGATGAACGGGGTGATCTCCGCCTGCACGCCGGCCTTGGCATAGGCCTCGACCGCTTCGGCATGCATCTTCTCGCCGCTCTGGTGGCGCACCTGCACCGGAACCCCGGCACCGAGCGCAGCGATCGCCTGCGGCACGCCGGTATTGAGCGCGCGTGCACCCTGGCTGCCGCCCACCACCAGCACGCGCAGCGGACCCTGGCGGTCGGCGAAGCGCTGTTCCGGCGGTGCGATAGCGGCGATCTCCGCACGCACCGGGTTGCCGACAAACTCCTCGCCCTGGGCGAAGGTGCCCGGGAAGCCGGTCAGCAGACGGCGTGCATAGCGCGACAGGATGCGATTGGTCAGGCCCGGTGCGCGGTTCTGCTCATGCACGATCAGCGGCAGGCCATGCAGGCGCGTGGCCATGCCGCCGGGACCGGAGGCGAATCCACCGAAGGCCACCACCGCACGCGGCTGGCGCTTGCGGATGATCATGCCGGCCGCGCGCAGCGCGCGCATCAGCCGCCACGGCGCGCCCAGCAGGGCCAGCTTGCCCTTGCCGCGCAGGCCGGTGATGGCCAGCGTGTCGATCGGAATGTCGTGCTGCGGCACCAGACGGGTTTCCATCGCACCGTCGGCGCCCATCCAGGTGACCGGCACGCCGCGCGCGCGCAGCACGCGGGCCACGGCCAGGCCGGGGAAGATGTGACCGCCGGTACCACCGGCCAGGATCATCACCGGGCGCACGTTGTCGGTGGCTGTGCTCATGACAGCCTCCCGAAGGTCGGTTCGATGCGCGACTGCAGGCGGCTGGTGCCACGCGCAGCGTTCGCTGCAGCGGCAGCCACCGGCTCGGCGCTCATCGGTACGCTGGCGGCCACCGGCGCGGCCGGCTCGTCGCTCGGCTCGGCAGCGGCGTCTTCGCTGCCGCCGATGCGCACGGCCTGGCGGCGCTCGGCGCGCTTGAGTTCATAGGACACGCGCAGCAGCAGGCCCATCGCCACGCAGGTCATCAGCACCGACGAGCCGCCGGAGGAGATCAGCGGCAGGGTCAGGCCCTTGGTCGGCAGGATGCCCAGGTTCACGCCGATCGAAACGAAGGTCTGCATGCTGATCCACAGGCCGATGCCGAAGGCGATGTAGCCGGAGAAGTGCCGCTTCATCTCCACGCAGCGCATGCCCAGCCAGAAGGTCCGGCCGACCAGCAGCGCGTACAGGGCCACGATCACGCAGGTGCCCAGGAAGCCGAATTCCTCGGCGGTGACCGAGAAGATGAAGTCGGTATGCGCTTCGGGCAGGTAGTACAGCTTCTGCACCGAGTTGCCCAGGCCGACGCCGGTCCACTCGCCACGGCCCACCGCCATCAGCGCGTTGGACAGCTGGTAGCCGTCGCCCTGCTGGTCGGCCCATGGGTCCAGGAAGGACGTGATGCGGCGCATGCGGTACGGCTCGATGATCGCCAGTGCGCTCATGCCGACCAGGCCGATGATCACCGGCATCGACATGCGCGGCATGTTCACCCCGCCCAGCACCAGCATGCCGGCGGTGATCGCCAGCAGCAGGGTGGACGAGCCGAAGTCCGGCTGCAGCAGCAGCAGCACCACCAGCGCCCCGGCCACGCCCAGCGGCTTGAGCATCGCCGGCCAGGTCGCGTTGACCTCGTCGCGGAAACGCACCAGGTAGCTGGACAGCCAGACAATGTAGAGCACTTTCACCGCTTCGACCGTCTGGAACTTGGAGATGCCCAGGTTGATCCAGCGGCGCGCACCGTTGACGGTGCTGCCCAGGCCCGGTGCGAACACCGCCAGCAGCAGCACGAAGCAGCCCAGCAGCAGCATCTGGTTGTACTGCTCGATGGACTTCAGTTCAGTGCGGGCGGCGATGACCGCCAGCACGATACCCACCGCCAGGAAGATCAGGTGGCGGTTGAGGTAGTAGAACGGACTGCTCATCAAGGCGATCGAGCTGGACGCCACCATCACCACGCCCACGCCGGTGAGCGCGATGATCGCGCCCAGCAGCCACTTGTCGTAGCTGCCTTCGATGGCTTCAAGGCGTGTTGCCTGGCGGGACAGGTCGTTCATCTCAGCGCACCTTCAACGTGGCCAGGCCGATCAGCACGAGCACGACGGAGATGATCCAGAAGCGCACGATCACGCGCGGCTCGGGCCAGCCCTTCAGTTCGAAATGGTGGTGGATCGGCGCCATGCGGAACACGCGCTTGCCGGTCAGCTTGAACGAGGCCACCTGGATCATCACCGACAGTGTTTCGATGACGAACACGCCGCCCATGATCACCAGCACCAGTTCCTGGCGGGTGATCACCGCGATCGTGCCCAGCACCGCGCCCAGCGCCAGCGCGCCGATGTCGCCCATGAAGACCATGGCCGGATAGGTGTTGAACCACAGGAAGCCGAGGCCCGCACCGGCGATGGCCGCGCAGATGATGACCAGCTCGCCGGCGCCTGGAATCTGCGGAATCTGCAGGTAGTTGGCGAACACCACGTTGCCCGAGGCATACGCGAACACGCCCAGCGCGCAGGCCACCAGCACGGTGGGCATGATGGCCAGGCCGTCCAGGCCGTCGGTCAGGTTCACCGCGTTGGAGAAGCCGACGATCCAGAAGTAGGCGATGGCCACGAAGCCGATGCCGGCCAGCGGCAACGCCACCGACTTGAACATCGGGATGTAGAAGGTCAGCGCCGCCGGCACGTCGGCCGTGTAGAACAGAAACAGGCCAGCAGCCAGTCCGAAGATCGACTGCAGCAGGTATTTCCAGCGCGACTTCAGGCCGTTCGGGTCGCGGCGGACGATCTTGATCCAGTCGTCATACCAGCCGATGGCGCCGAAGCACAGCATCACCGCCAGCACCAGCCACACGTAGCGGTTGCGCAGGTCGGCCCACATCAGCACCGACAGGGTGATGGTGAGCAGGATCAGCGAACCGCCCATGGTCGGCGTGCCGGCCTTGGAGAAATGGGTCTGCGGACCGTCCTTGCGGATCGGCTGGCCGCCCTTGAACTGGGCAAGCTTGCGGATCATCGCCGGGCCAAGCCACAGCGACAGGAACAGGGCCGTCAACGCGGCAAGGATGGCGCGGAACGTCTGGTAGTTGAACAGCCCGAACAGGCTCTCCAACTGCTGCAACCATCGAGCCAGTTCATACAACATGCGGGGATTCCTCTCCTTGCGCCAGCAGCGCTTTGACAATCGTATCCATGGCGCTGCCACGGGAACCCTTGACCAGGCAGCGCACGCCGGCGTGCAGCTCGTCCTTCAGCGCCTGCGACAGCGCGTCATGGGTGGCGAAATGACGGCCGCCTTCGCCGAAGGCGGTGGCGGCAGCGGCGCTGAGCGGGCCCAGCGCATACAGGCGCTTGAGACCAGCGGCGCGTGCGCGGATGCCGGCCTGCGCATGCAGCGCTTCGGCGTCCGGACCCAGCTCGCGCATGTCGCCCAGCACCAGCCAGCCCTCTTCCGGCGCGGCGGCCAGGGCGTCGATGGCCGCAGCCAGCGAACCGGGGTTGGCGTTGTAGCTGTCGTCCACCAGCACCGCGCCGTTGCGCAGCTGATGGGCGATCTGGCGGCCCGGCACCGGCTGCGCTTCGGCCAGGCCGGCCGCAATCAGTGCCAGATCGACACCAGCCGCCAGCGCCAGGCTGGCAGCGGCCAGCGCGTTGCTGACGTTGTGGCGACCCGGCAGGCCCAGCACCACGCGGGCTTCGCCGCTCGGTGCGACCAGGGTGAACTGGCTGCCCTGCGCGCCGGCGCGGATGTCGCGCGCGGTGATGTCCGCGGTGTGCTCCAGGCCATAGCGCAGTACGCGGCAGCGTGCCGGGGTGCCGACGAAGTGCTGTTCGAACCAGCGGCCGTAGGCATCGTCCACATTGATCACCGCCACGCCATCGGCCGGCAGCGCGGCATAGATCGCGCCCTTGGTCACCGCCACGCCGAGCAGGCTGCCCATGCGTTCCAGGTGCGCCGGGGCAATGTTGTTGACCAGCGCATAGCGCGGGCGGGCGATGTCGGTCAGATAGGCGATATCGCCCGGCTTGCCGGCGCCCATCTCGTAGACGGCGTAGTCGGCATCTTCCGGCGCATCGATCACCGCCAGCGGCAGGCCGATCTCGTTGTTGCGGTTGCCCGGGTTGGCGTAGACCACCTTGTGGGCGTGCTGTGCCACCTGCTGCAGGATCGACAGCAGCAGGCTCTTCACGCTGGTCTTGCCGTTGCTGCCGGTGATCGCGAACACCTCGGTGCCGCGGTCGCGCTGCATGCCGGTGGCGATCTTCGCCAGTGCCAGTTCGCTGTCGGCCACCAGCACCTGTGGCAGTTCGATCGGCAGCAGGCGCTCGACCAGCAGTGCGCTGGCACCGCGCGCCTGCGCGTCGGCGGCAAAGTCATGGCCGTCGAAACGCTCGCCGCGCAGCGCCACATACAGGCTGCCCGGGCCGAGGCTGCGGGTGTCATTGCTGACCGCATCGATGGCCACGTCGTCGCCGTGGATCTCACCGCCGGCCCAGTGTGCGATCAGCGAAAGCAGGGTGCGCTTCATGCGGTGCCCTCCCCGGCCTGCGCCTCTAGTACACCGGCCTTGGCCGCCAGTGCAGCGGCGGCCACTTCGGTGTCGTCGAAGTCATGGCGCACGCCATTCACTTCCTGGTACGGCTCGTGGCCCTTGCCAGCGATCAGGATGATGTCACCGGCACCGGCACGCTTCACCGCCAGGCCGATCGCACGGGCGCGGCTACGCTGCACGGTCACGACGGAGGCATCGGTGAAGCCGGCCAGGATGTCGGCCACGATCACGTCGCCATCCTCGCCACGCGGGTTGTCGTCGGTGACGATGACCTGGTTGGCCAGACGCTCGGCAATGGCCGCCATCTGCGGGCGTTTGCCGGTATCACGCTCGCCGCCGCAGCCGAACACGCAGAACAGCGTGCCCTGCAGGTGGCCATGCAGGCTGTCCAGCGCCTGTTCCAGCGCGTCCGGGGTGTGTGCGTAGTCGACCACCACGGTCGGCAGGCCGTCTTCGCCGCCCAGGCGGTTCATGCGGCCACGGATCGGCTGCAGCGCCGACAGTACTTCGGCGATGCGCGGCAGCGGCTGGCCCTGCGCGTGCAGGGTGCCGGCCACCGCCAGCAGGTTGTCCACGTTGAAGCGGCCCAGCAGCGGCGACAGCACCGCCGCGCGCTGGCCGTCGATGACCAGTTCGAAGGCAATGCCACGGCCATCCAGCTGCAGCGCCTCGGCGCGCACGCTGGCGTCAGTGGCACCGCGCGAGCTCAGGCCGATCGGCTGCACGCCCGCCGGCAGGCCGGCGAACAGCTGGCGGCCGAACGCGTCGTCCAGATTGATCACCGCGGCCTTCAGGCCCGGACGGTGGAACAGCCGCGCCTTGGCCGCGCCGTAGCTGGCCATGTCGCCGTGGTAGTCCAGATGGTCGCGGGTGAGGTTGGTGAACACCGCCACGTCGTAGTGCACGGCATCCACGCGACCCTGGTCCAGCGCATGCGAGCTGACTTCCATCGCCACCGCGCGCGCACCGGCGTCGCGCAGCTGCGCCAGCAGCGCATGCATCTGCAGCACCAGCGGCGTGGTGAAGCCGGTCGGCTCGACCGCACCATAAAGTCCGGCGCCCAGCGTGCCGATACTGCCACTGGGCGTACCGAGCAGGTGCCAGGCCTGGGCCAGCAGCTGCACGGTGGACGTCTTGCCGTTGGTGCCGGTGACACCGACCATCGCCATCGCCCGCGACGGCGCGCCATGGAACTGGTCGGCCATCGCACCCATGCGTGCGCGCAGGCCCGGCACGGCGATCGCATCGGCCGGTGCCGGCAGTTCGGCAGGCGCCGGCGGTTCAAACAGGATGACGCTGGCACCGGCGGCGCGGGCCTGCTCGACAAAGCCCAGGCCATGCGCGCCGAAACCGGCGATGGCGACGAAGGCATTGCCGGGACGCACGGCGCGGCTGTCCAGCACCAGGCCGGTCAGAACGGGGTCGTGCCCTGCAAGGGCAACGTCCGGAAGCAACTGCGAAAGCAACATCGAAGGACTCATTGCGTGCCTCCCGTAGTGGGCGGCGTCTGGGCGTGCGCGCTCGGCAGCGCAGCATCGAATTCAGCGGCGGCATCCACCGGCAGCGCGGTCTCGGCCGGCGGCGCAGGCAGGATCGAGGCCGAGTGGCCGACCTTGCCGGACTGCTGTGCGGCCAGCCACGACTGCAGGTCGTCCAATGGCACGTCCATCAGGCGCAGGGTGCCTTCCATCACGTTGTGATAGACCGGCGCCGACACCAGGCCGCCGTAGAACTTGCCGGCCTGCGGATCGTTGATGACGATGACGGTGGCGAAGCGCGGGTTGGTGGCGGGCACCACGCCGGCGAACAGCGCGTTGTAATGACCCCGCTCGTAACCACCCGGACCGGCCTTGCGCGCGGTACCGGTCTTGCCGGCCACGCGGTAGCCCAGCACCGCCGCCTGCTTGGCGCCGCCCTGGGTGACCACGGTTTCCATCATCGCCACCACCTGCCTGGCGACGTTTTCGTCGATGATCTGCTGGCCTTCATTGCGCTGGCCCTTGACGAAGGTCGGCGCGATCAGACGACCGCCGTTGGCCAGTGCCGAATAGGCGGTAGCGATCTGCAGCGGCGTCACGTTCAGGCCGTAGCCGTAGGACATCGTGGTCTTGGTGGTACCCGACCAGCGCGCCGGGCGCAGCACCACGCCGCCGGATTCACCGGGGAAACCGCTGTGCGGTACCGAGCCATAACCAAAGCGGCGCACGCCGTCGTAGAACACCTGGTCCGGCATCTTCGCCGCGACCTTGGCCGCACCCACGTTCGAACTGCGGGTGATCACGCCGGTCACGTTCAGCACGCCGTTGTTGCGCGGCACGTCACGGATGGTGAAGCGACCCAGGGTCATGTAGCCCGGATTGGTGTCGATGATGGTGTCCTTGGTCACCGCACCGGCCTGCAGCGCGGTAGCGATGGTCAACGGCTTCATCGTCGAACCCGGCTCGACCAGGTCGGTCACCGCACGGTTGCGGCGCGCATCGGGCAGCGCGCCGGTCAGCGAATTCGGGTTGTAGGTCGGCAGGTTGACCATGGCCAGGATCTCGCCGGTGGTCACGTCCATGATCACCATTGAACCGCCCGCTGCCTTGTTGGCCACCAGCGCGTTGCGCAGTTCCTTGAAGGCCAGGTACTGGATGCGGCGGTCGATGCTGAGGGTCAGGTCCTTGCCCGGTTCAGCGGCACGCAGCAGATCGCTCTCGACGGTCTCGCCCTTGCGGTTGCGGATCACCCGCTTCGCACCGGCCTTGCCGCGCAACCATTCGTCGAACGCCAGCTCCAGGCCTTCCTGGCCGCGGTCGTCGATGTTGGTGAAGCCCAGCACGTGCGCCATCGCTTCACCCTGCGGGTAGAAGCGGCGGAACTCGCGCTGCGCGGCCACGCCCGGAATCTTCAGCGCGACCACCTTCTCTGCCTCGTCCGGATTGATCCGGCGGCGCAGGTACATGAATTCCTTGTCCGACTTCTGCGACAGGCGGCTGCTCAGCTCATCCACCGACATGCCGACCGCCTGGGCCAGCTCCGGGATGCGCTCGGGCGAACGCAGCAGGTCCTGCGGATTGACCCAGATCGAGGCGACCGGCGTGGATACCGCCAGCGGCTCGCCGTTGCGGTCGGTGATCATGCCGCGCGAGGTCTTGATCGGCAGCTCGCGCAGGTAACGGGCCTCGCCCTGGCGCTGGTAGAAGTCGCTGTTGATGATCTGCACGTAGGCCGCGCGGCCGACCAGCGACACCGAGCACAGGCCGAGCGCCAGCGCGACCCAGCGCAGGCGCTGGCGCAGGTTGAAGGCATTGCGCGGGCGGTTGCGGCCGGCCTTGCTCATGGGCGCACCACCACGATGTCGGCGGCCTCGGGGAACTTCATGCCGAGCTTCTCGCGGGCAATGCGGTCCACGCGGTTGGCCTCGGCCAGGGTCGCCTGCTCCAGCTGCAGGCGGCCGAATTCGAGGTTGATGTCATCGCGCTTGCGTTCGGCGCGCGACAGCTCGATGAACGTCTGCCGGTGACGGTGACGCACGAACACGACGCCGATCGCCGAGGCCACGGTCGAGGCCAACAGGATGATCAGCAGCAGCCGGCTCATGCGTCGGCCTCCCGCTTCTGCGCCACGCGCAGCACGGCGCTGCGCGCACGCGGGTTGGCGGCCAGTTCCTCGTCGGTCGCCTTGATGGCACCGCCGATCAGGTCCAGCGTCGGCACGAACGCCACCGCCTCAGGCAGGCGGCGGTTGGCCGGCGGCGCCTTGGCCAGGCGGTTCATGTACTGCTTGACGATGCGGTCCTCCAGCGAATGGAAGCTGATCACCGCCAGCCGGCCACCGGGCTTGAGCCGTTCCACGGCCGCATCGAGCCCGGCTTCCAGATCGGCCAGCTCGCGGTTGATGTGGATGCGGATGGCCTGGAAGCTGCGCGTGGCCGGGTGGATCTTGTCTTTCCCACGCGGCATCACCGAGGCGATCAGCTCGGCCAGTTCGGCGGTGCGGGAGAAGGGCTGCTTCTCACGGCGGGCCACGATGGCACGGGCGATGCGGCGGCTCTGGCGTTCTTCGCCATAGGTCCACAGCACGTCGGCAATTTCGCGCTCTTCCACGCGGTTGATCCACTGCGCGGCGCTTTCACCGCTGTCCGGGTCCATGCGCATGTCCAGCGGGCCGTCCTTGCCGAAGCTGAAGCCACGTTCGGCCACGTCCAGCTGCGGCGACGACACGCCCAGGTCGAACAGCACGCCGTCCAGGCCTTCGGCCGTCGCATCCCACTGCAGCAGCTGGGCGAAGCTGCCACGGAAGATGGACACGCGCGGGTCCGGCGCGAAATCGCGCTCGGCAACGGCGATGGCTTCCGGATCCTTGTCCATGACCAGCAGGCGCCCCTCGGGACCGAGCTGGGTGAGCACGCCACGTGCATGACCGCCACGACCGAACGTGCCATCCAGATAACGTCCGTTTTCGATCACCCTCAGGCCTTCAAGGACCTGGGTGTACAGGACCGGCAGGTGCACCGCCGGCGACTGCGACACCGGAAGGTGACCGGTCTGCGCTTCTGGGCGCATCCGGGCACCCCGGCTCACAACTTCAGGTCGAGCAACCCATCACCCAGATCCTCGTCAGACAACGTCTGCTGGATCAGGGCCCGATGCGCCTGCTCGCTCCACAATTCGAACTTGTCGCCCATACCGAGCAATACCGCCTTCTTCTCAATGCCCACCGCACCGCGGTGGCTGGCGGGGATGCTGATGCGACCGTTGCCGTCCAGTTCCAGATGGGCGGCCGAGCCGACCAGCTTCTGCTGCAACAGGCGCACGACGCGCTGGGTGTTGGGCTTGGACATGACGTCGTCGCGGACCCGCTCCCATTCCGACTCTGCATACAGCCACAGGCAGCCGGCTTCGAACGGGTTGTAGGTCAGCACGAGACGGTTGTTGCTGGCGCGCGCGACGAGGTCGCGGTAAGCGGTGGGAACCGCCATGCGCCCTTTATCGTCAACTGTGATGGCCGTCTCGCCCTGGAACACGACGCGTGCACCTATCCTTCGCCCGGTGAAACATTGAACCACGAAAACCCACAAAACACCCGGATTTCCCTCTGATGCCCACCTTAGCAGCGGCCGAAGGGTTGTCAACAACTTTTCAGCGGGGAAATCGCCAGCCGCATCAATGGCTTGCAACAACCTTTAGAGAATTGTTCAAGGCTTATCCACAAGTTGCTGATCCGTCTCAATTTTTGAGATTGAACGGAAGTTCAGGGCTGTGGACAAGGCGTGAAACATCGCCCGCGCATTCATCCGGAACCGGCCGGAAACGCCGCCGGACTGCGCAAACGATGCACAATGAGGCCATGTGCCTGCTCGCTCTTGGCTGGATGCACCACCCGCGCTGGCGGCTGGTAATGACCGGCAACCGTGATGAGTTCCACGCCCGCCCGACCGCGGCGCTGGCCCCCTGGCAGGATGAGACCTCCGTCATCGGAGGGCGCGACCTGCGCTCCGGCGGTGGCTGGGCCGCCGTCGGCGCCGGCGGCCGCATGGCCGTGGTCACCAATGTCCGTGATCCGCTGGCCGCACAGACCGGCCCGTCCCGGGGAGCACTGGTGGCCGACTTCCTGCGCGGCCGCGACCCCGCCGCCGTGCATATCGACCGGCTGGCCACCGTGGCGGGCGCGTATGCGCCCTTCAACCTGCTGCTGGCCGATGGCGACAGCCTGGAGTACCTGGGCAACCACCCCGCCGAGCGCCAGAGCCTGGGCCCGGGTGTGCATGGCATGTCCAACGGCGCGCTGGACGCGCCCTGGCCGAAGACCCGACGGCTGATGGACGCGCTGTCGGCGTGGCTGCAGGCCGGCGATGAGGACCTGGCCCCGCTCTGGAAGGCCCTGGCCGACGAACACCGCCCCGCCGACAGCGACCTGCCCGACACCGGCATCGGCCTGGAACGCGAGCGCTGGCTGAGCCCGGCCTTCATCCGCGGCGACGATTACGGCACCCGCGCCAGCACCGTGCTGCTGATCGACGCCGGTGGCCACGGCGAGATCCACGAGCGCCGCTTCGGCCCGCAGGGTGCAGCCAACGGACAGAGCCACGTCATTTTCTGACCCGGTAGTGCCGGCCGCCGGCCGGCATCTCTTTCCAGCAGGGTAGTGCCGGCCGCTGGCCGGCAACCTCCGGATTTTCGGGCAGGCCACGCAGCTGCCGGCCAGCGGCCGGCACTACCCGCTCCAGGACTGCCAACGGCGTCATTCAGCTTCCCGGCGCAGCGCCTTCTCGCCCGCGCCACAGGGCCTGCGCCGCTGCGGTCGTCCCACTGTGCCCTTTTTGCGTCTCGCACTGTGTCTATAAATGCCGCCCGCAACCTCCCAAGGTGGTCATGCCCGGCGCCATGCCGCGCGATCCACATCCACATGGAGGCCCCATGCGCCGTACCCTCATCCTGCTCGCCACCCACCTGCTCACCCTCGGCCTGGGCTTCGGCCTGGGCATCTACCTGCTGCCGATCCTGATCGCTCCCGACGACCCGCCGGTCGCGAAGGTGCAGGCGGCAATGGGCGACGCCCGCTACCACACCACCTTCCGTCGCGACCTCAAGGGCAGCGACGCGGTGCACTGGGCCGAAGGCAAGGTCAGCGTCAGCGCCCGCCAGGTCGCGTTCGACGGCAAGATGGGCCCGGGGCCGGACTACAAGGTCTACCTGGTCCGCGACTTTGTCGACAACAAGACCGATTTCCTGAAGATCAAGGCGCAGGCCCAGCGCATCGGCGAGGTGAAGACCTTCAACCGCTTCCTGGTGGAGGTGCCTGCGAACGTGGACGTGGACGAATACACCACCGTGGTGGTGTGGTGTGAACGGTTCGAGCAGTTCATCTCCGCCGGGCAGTACCGTACGCCGGGTTGAGGACCGCGCGACGTCGAGGTAGTGCCGGCCGCTGGCCGGTATTCTGTCCGCCGCTGCTGGCAGCGTGAAGCTGCCGGCCAGCGGCCGGCACTACCGATGCGCGGTTCACGCATATGGAAGCACGCATGTAGAAGAAAGAGGCGGAGCCGGCCGATAAGCCGGGTTCTGTCGTGGACAGTCATTCCTCTAGGCGTTACGTCACCGCAACGCTCAAGCAACCTACCCGGATCCAACGCGGGCCGCGCCAAAGGATCCCTATTTGGTCTTGCTCCAGGTGGGGTTTGCCGTGCCGGTCTGTTGCCAGACTCGCGGTGCGCTCTTACCGCACCATTTCACCCTTACCGGCCTTCCGAAGAAGACGTAGGCGGTATCTTTCTGTTGCACTTTCCGTCGGCTTGCGCCGCCCAGGCGTTACCTGGCACCTTGCCCTATGGAGCCCGGACTTTCCTCGGCACCCCCGAAGGGATGACGCGACTGTCTGGCCGGCTCCGCCAGCGCACATTCTAGCCTACGCACGCCCTTCCTGCCGTGCTGATCGCGGCATCCGGTTCATCCATCCACGCATGGCGTGGATCTACCGACTCCGCTGCTCTGGTGGGTGCGGATTCCGCTTTGGTGGGTGCGGACCTTGGTCCGCACGATCCATCAACTGCCGTACAACGCCTTGCGCGGTGCACCGGTCAACTCTGCCGCCAGCTTCGCTGCGGTCGACGGCGGCAGATGCTCGCTCAGCTTGGCGTAGACGCGGCGACCATGCGCCAGCTGCGCTTCTTCATCGTCGCCAGCGCCCTGCACCATCACCACGAACTCGCCCTTGCGCTGGTTCTCGTCGGCTTCCACCTTGGCCAGCAGGCCGGCCAGATCGCCATCGAGCACGGTCTCGAACAGCTTGGTCAGCTCACGCGCCAGTACCGCAGGGCGTTCGCCGCCGAAGATCGCCGCCATGTCCGCCAGCGACTCGGCGATGCGATGCGAGGATTCGTAGAACACCATCGTGCGTACTTCACCGGCCAGCGCCTGCAGGCGGTCGCGGCGGCCGCTGGCCTTGGCCGGCAGGAAACCCTCGAAGCTGAAGCGGTCACTGGGCAGGCCGGCCACGCTCAGCGCGGCGATGGCGGCACAGGCACCGGGAATCGGGCTGACCTTGATGCCCGCCGCACGCGCGGCACGCACCAGGCGGAAGCCGGGATCGCTGACCAGCGGGGTACCGGCATCGCTCACCAGCGCCAGCGATTCGCCCGCCTGCAGGCGCGAGACCAGGCGCTGCGACAGCGCTTCCTCATTGTGCTCGTGCAGGGCCACCAGCGGTTGCTGGATGCCGAAATGGGACAGCAGCTGGCCGCTGCGGCGGGTGTCTTCGGCACAGATGGCCGCCACCGAGCGCAGCACCTCCTGCGCGCGCGGGCTCAGATCGGCCAGGTTGCCGATCGGGGTGGCGACGACGTACAGGGTTGGCACACTCATTTCAGCGGTACTCACGGGGCAAGGGTAGAATCGTAGCGTGTACCCGGCCAAGGCCGCTGCCCTCATCGCATGGACCCGATCATGAACAAGCCCGCCGCACGGATCTCCGCCCTGTCGTTGTCGCTGATGCTGCTGGCCGGCTGTGCCACCACCAGCTTGACCAGCGCGCCCGAATCGCCGGCCCAGAGCCAGGCGCTGGCGCTGATCGACCAGGGCAAGCCGCGCGACGCCGCACTGCAGTTGGAAGGCCTGGCTGCCACCCTGCGCGGCGGAGCCCGCACCAATGCCCTGGCCGATGCGGCCTGGGCCTGGCACCTGGCCGGCGACAGCGCCCGCGCGCGCAGCCTGCTGGGCCAGCTCACCGCCCGCCAGCTGACCGGCGCCAGCCTGCAGCGCTACCAGTTGACCAGTGCCGAGCTGGCGCTGGCCGACAAGCAGCCGGGGCAGGCCCTGGCCCTGCTGAAGGACCACGGCGACAACGTGCTGCCGGCACTGCGGACGCGCTGGTATCTGGCCCGCGCCACTGCGCTGCAGGGCACCGGCGATGCCTTCGGCGCTGCCACCGAACGCGCCCGCGCCCATGCCAGCCTGACCGGCAGTGCACGCAGCGAGAACCAGGCCGCCATCGCCGGCCTGCTCGGTACCCTCGACGACGCCACCCTGCGCAGCCGTGCCGCCGCCCTGCCGGCCAACGACCCGCTGTACAACTTCGCCGGCCGCGCACTGATCGCACGCGGCCTGCCGCTGCCGCGACCGTTCGACCGCGATGGCGCCGCCCAGTTCGACACCAGCAAGCGCCCGCCGGCGATGAGCGACGGTTACCGCCCGCCGGCCAAGCTGGCTGTGCTGCTGCCGCTCAGCGGCCGCCTGGCCACCGCCGCGCAGCCGGTGCGCGATGGCCTGCTGGCCGCGTACTACGGCGAGACCCGCCGCCGCCCGGACATCAACTTCATCGACACCGCCGGCACCCCGGCCGGTGCCCTCGCCGCCTATGACAAGGCCGTGGCCTCCGGTGCAGACTTCGTGGTCGGCCCGCTGGGCCGCGACGAAGTGGACGCGGTGTACGGCCGTAAGCAGCTGCAGGTGCCGGTGCTGGCGCTGAACCGTGGCAAGGATGCGCCGCCGGCCGGCAGCGCCGGTTTCTCGCTGGCACCGGAAGATGACGGCATCGTCGCCGCTGAATACCTGCGTGGTCGCGAGCGCGGCAAGGCGCTGGTGATCAACAGCGCCGACGATACCGGCCGCCGTGCCGCCGCCGCCTTCGCCCAGCGCTTCGCCCAGCGTGGCGGCCAGGTGGTGGCCACCATCGGCGTCAGCGATGCGGTCGGCGATGTCGGTGCGCAGGTGCGCAATGCCGGCCAGGTCGATGCCGTATTTCTCGCCGTGCGTGCGCCGCAGGCGCGCCTGCTGGCGCCGCAGCTGGCGCTGGCCGGTGCCGGCGGCGCCACCCGCGTCGGCACCTCGCAGCTGACCATCGGCAGCGGCAAGGTGGAAGAAGACGTGGCGCTGGACGGCATCGTCTACCCGAATGAAGCCTGGAACGTGCGCAGCGTGTCGGGCCTGCCGTCGGCCAGCCAGGTCGCCAGCACCCTGCCCAGCGCACGCGGTGCAGCCGGCCGCCTGTTCGCTTTCGGCGCCGATGCCTGGAAGATCACCGCCTATCTGGACAAGCTGTCCAACGAGGGCGGCCTGGACGGTGCCACCGGCACCCTGTTCCTGGACAGCAACGGCAACATCCTGCGCCAGCCGGCATGGTCCACCTTCAATGGCGGCCGGCCGATGCCGATCGTCGGTGGTCGCTGAGCGCAGCCAACGTGGCTCGGCGGTGGAGGCCGCCGCCGAGCAGCATCTGCAGCAGGCCGGACTGCAGCCGCGTGCGCGCAACGTGCGCTATCGCGGCGGTGAACTGGACCTGGTGATGGACGATGCCGGCACCGTGGTGTTCGTGGAAGTGCGCTATCGCGCGCGATCGGATTTCGGTGGCGGTGCCGCTTCGGTGGATGTGCGCAAGTGCCGACGCCTGGCGCACGCCGCGCAGCTGTACCTGCAGGACAACCCGACGCTGGCCAATGCGCCCTGCCGTTTTGATGTGGTCGACGCCACCGGCGAGCCGCCGCAGCTGCGGTGGCTGCGTGATGCGTTCCGGCTGGATGATTGCTGATGGGTACCGTCCGCTCTGGTAGAGGCCGACCTTGGTCGGCGCTTCTGTGCCAACCAAGGTTGGCACCTGCCAGATCGCAGCCAGGCCAGCACGACCACGGTGTGTGACTGATGCCTTCGATCATCACCCATGCTGCTGTGCCGCTGGCGCTGTGGTGCGCCGCTGATCGCGGCCGCATCCCGCCGCGCCTGCTGGCGGCCGGCGTGATTGCAGCGATGCTGCCCGATGCCGATGTACTGGCCTTCGCGCTGCACATCCCCTACGCCGATGCGTTCGGCCATCGCGGCGCCAGCCATTCGCTGCTGTTTGCCGGCGTGCTGGCGGCATTGGCCGCGGTGCTGGCGTTCTTGGGTAGCCGCCGATCTTGGTCGGCACCACACAGCCCCGGTAGTCGCCGACCTTGGTCGGCGGGTGTGTGCCAACCAAGCTTGGCATCTACCGTGCAGGCGGCAGTGTTCGTCTTCATCTGCGCTGCCAGCCATCCGCTGCTGGATGCGATGACCTCCGGCGGCCTCGGCGTGGCCCTCGCCTGGCCCTGGAGCGAACAACGCTTCTTCGCGCCGTGGCGACCGATCCGCGTTTCACCGTTCGCCCCACAGTTCTTCAGCGCGCGCGGCCTGGCCACCCTGCTGTCGGAACTGCGCTGGGTGTGGCTGCCACTGGCTGGCGCCGTTGTTGCCTGGAAACTGATCCAACCCGCTCCTGCTGCCCCACGAGATCCGTCATGAGTCCTGCCCTGCCTGCTGCCCTGGTTGCCGAACTGTCCGCCCTGCTGGGCGCGGAGGGCTGGCGCATGGATGACAGCGCGCTGGAGGCCAACGCGCAGGACAACTCGTGGCGTCATCAACGCCCCGCCGCCGTCGCGCAGCCTGCCAGCATCGAACAGGTGCAGGCACTGGTACGCGCATGCCGGGCCCATCACGTAGCGCTGGTCGCACGTGGCGCCGGCACTGGCACCACCGGCGCGGCCGTGCCGCTGCCCGGCAGCATCGTGCTGTCGTTCACCCGCATGGACCGCATCGTCGAGATCCGCGCCGGCGATCGCTGCGCGGTGGTGCAACCGGGCGTACTCAATGGCGCCCTGCAGCAGGCACTGGCCCCGCATGGCCTGTTCTGGGCGCCGGATCCTTCCAGCGCCGAGATCTGCAGCGTCGGTGGCAACCTGGCCTGCAATGCGGGCGGCCCGCGCGCGGTGAAGTACGGCACCAGCCGCGACAACGTGCTGGGCCTGGTGGCAGTGACCGGCACCGGCGATGTGATCCGCTGCGGCGGCGCCTACACCAAGGACGCCACTGGCTACGATCTGACCCATCTGCTGGTGGGCAGCGAAGGCACGCTGGCATTGATCGTGGAAGCCACGCTGAAACTGACCCCGCTGCCGGTCAGCCAGGCCGGGCTGCGCGTGCTGTACCGCGATGCCGATGCCGCCGCAGCCGCGGTATCGCGATTGATGTCGCAGCCGGTAGTACCCACCCGCCTGGAGTTCATGGACGCACGTAGCCTCGAGCTGCTGCGGCTGAACGGTGCCGACGTGCCGGAGGCCGGTGCAATGCTGCTGGTCGAGGCCGATGGTGACCACGACACCCTGCCCTATCTGCTGCAGGCACTGGCCAGCGCAGCTGAAGGCGACGGCATGATCGAACTGGACGTGGCGATGGAAGGACGCGCGCGCGACCAGCTGTGGGCCGCACGCAAGGCGTTGTCGCCTGCGCTGCGCAGCGTTGCGCCGGGCAAGATCAATGAAGACGTGGTGGTCCCGGTGTCGCGCATTCCGGAGTTGGTGGCGGGCGTGCAGGCCTTGGCGCGCGACTACACGCTGACCATCGTCACCTTCGGCCATGCCGGCAACGGTAACCTGCACGTCAACATCCTGTATCACCCGGACGATGCCGACGAAAACGCGCGCGCACATGCAGCGTTGCCAAAGATCTTCGCGCTGACGCTGGCGCTGGGCGGCACGTTGTCCGGCGAACACGGCATTGGCCTGGCCAAGCGCGATTTCATGGCGCAGGCCTTTACCCCGGAAACGCTGGCGACAATGCGCGCGATCAAGGCCGCGCTGGACCCGGATGGCATCCTCAACCCGGGCAAGGTGCTGCCGCCGGTGTGAACGCCGCCGGGCATGCCCGGCGCTACCGGGGCGCGCTGCCTACGCTGTCGATGAGGGTCTGGCGGAAGCTGGGCAACAGCACGCGATTACCGTGCCCGCTCAGATGGTCATTGTCGAAGAACAGGGGTTCACCGTCTTCCACCGCCGAACAGGTGTCTGGCCCGCACAGCAACGGCAGCGGATCCCACACGGTCAGTGACGGGTAACTTGCGGCCAGGTCCGCCAGCAGTGCCATCTGCGGCACGCGCAGCATTTCCAGATCCGCACGCGGCATGCTCAGGCCACCGGCACAGGCAGGATTGCGGCGGTTGAACCAATCCGAACAACGGTAGGCCCCGGCCTTGAACAACGGCAGCGGTGCATCCACAACCACGTGCACGGCCAGCTCCTGCAAACGCCCAAGAACACGATCAGCCTCGTCACGCGCGGCCTGTGCATGGGCCGGGGTGCGCTCGTCCAACAGCTGTTGATAGATCTGTTGTGCATCCTGGCGCTGCCAATCGAACCCACGCAGCTCCGGCATGCGCAATGCTGCCAGCAGCACGATGTCACCCGGACGCGCCTCACGCTCGATATTCGACAATGCGTTTTCAATGAAGTCCCGACAGTCGGCCGGGCTGGCCCGCAGTAGATTGACGAAGCTGCAACCACCGCGGTCATCCTGGCGCATCTCCATGCCGGTCTGGCGCGCGACCATGCTGGTCATGGTGCGGTAGGCCGCCGCATGCGAATCCCCCACCACGAACAGGCGCCGCCCTTCGAGCGCCGGCGCGCTCACCGGCTCCAGCGACCGCCATGCGGGATAGCGACGCGCCTGCCATGCGTAGCCATCGCGGGTAACGCTGAGCGAGATCTGCTCGTGGTATTCCACCGTAGCCCACGCGCCTGCGCCGCATAGCGCGACCACTGGCAGCCCCATCGCCAGCACCTTGGCCGGTGCCAGCCGCAGCAGCGGCGCCGCACTGCGCAGCGGGCGCTCGATGAAGTGGTAGGACGCGGCCGACACCGCCAGCAGCAGTACCGGATACAGCCACAGCGCAGCACCGTGCAGGCCGCAGGTCCAGCGCAGCAGCACCAGCAGCGGCCAATGCCACAGGTACAGCGAATAGGACAGCCTGCCCAGATACGCCAGCGGCGCGCACCCCAATGCGCGGCCGATGCGCGATGTACCCGGCGCCGACACACTCGCCAGCAGCATCAACGTGCCAGCCACGGTAGCCAGCACGCCCGGAACCGGCATCGCCAGCTGCGGTGCAATCACCACGCCTGCACCCAGCAGCGCCAGACCGGCCACGGCAACCGCATCCCCGTTCTGGCCCGGCGTGCGCGTGCGCATCCACTGGTACAGCAGCGCGCCCGCGGCCAACTCCCAGAACCGTGCGGGCAGCAGATAGAACGCCGCCGCCGGTGCCGTCTGCGCCTGCCAGCCTGCCCACGCCAGCGACAGCAGGGTGAGCACCGGCAACAGCCAACGCGACCACGGCCAGCGCTCACGCCCGCGCAGCCACACGAAGAACAGCAGCGGGAAGACCAGATAGAACTGCTCCTCCACGCCCAGCGTCCACGTGTGCAGGAACGGATTGAGTTCCGCACCGGGCGAGAAATAGTCGTCCTGCTGGCCGGCCAGCACGATGTTGCTGAGGCCGACCAGCGCGGCCCAGCCGGTCTGGTCGAACTGCTCATTGCGCCACGCGCGGGGAATGAACAGTGCCGACAGCACGAAGGTGGCCATCAACATCGCCAGCAGCGCCGGCAACAGGCGCAGCACGCGGCGCCGGTAGAAGTCGAGCAGCATCGCGCCCAGCGACGCATTGGCGCGCGAGGCCAGCGACTGGCTGATCACGAAGCCGGACACCACGAAGAACAGATCCACGCCGGTGAAACCGCCGGGCAACCACGCCGCATTGGTGTGGAAGACCACGACGGCCAGCACCGCCAATGCACGCAGGCCATCGATGGCGGCGTTGTGGGAACGTTCGGGAGGGGACATGCGCGTGGTCAGTAGCGAGCGATCCGGCAGCATCGCCACCGGCTGCACAGTCACTCAATGGACAATCACGACAGATGGGGCCTTCGTTCAGATACAGTCAAGACTTCGATCCTGCCATCTGCTTCTCCGCGCGGTGTACCCCAGTCGACTGACGACCATTCCCCCCCTCGCCGGCACATCGGCAAGGCGAGATAGGTCGTCATTGCCGTACGCGCACGTCATCCGGCATGGAGGTGAAGCATCCATTCGCAATGGCAAGCTCATTGGAACCTGAGTTCTTCCCCATGCAGCGACTGGATGAAGACTACTGGTAGGTTGCTGTGATGGTGATCTCGGTCTGCACCGAGCCCGCGTTGATACCACTGGTGGAGGGCAGGTAGTAGCCCGCACGCAGCGTGTAGCTGGCCGTCGCTCCAGTCACTATGACAGGAATGTCCTTGTCTCCCTTCTTCAGAGGTGTCGATCCGCTCGCGCCTGCCAGCAGCACAATGGAAAGGCCCTTGGCGGGCTCGCTCGTCGCCGTGTTTTTCCACCGCAGGGCATCGCCCTCCGCAGCGGTCCCATCAAAGGAAAGCAGTGCCTTGGTGACGCCGATGCATCCGGTGAAATTCAGATTGCTGGTCTTGAGATTGTTGTTGCCCACATTGAGTGCATCGGCCTTGACGCTGTCGAGCGTGATGGCGGGGGTGGCCAGCGCACAGGTACCCGGCAACACTCGGCCACTGATGGAAAGTGTCTGGCTGCTGGCCGGCGATGCGGCCATCAGCAATGCAAGCATGGCCGGCAGATGACGGTACTGATCGATCATGGAGATTCTCCTGGAGCAAGCGAAGATTGAATGTCAGGACCTGGAATCGCGGTCTCTACCCGCAACCCGGCGTCGCCCATTGGCGTGCACAGCGCCTGGGTCCAGGACAGGCCATAGGCGTCAGGCTTGGCGGGCATGCGGTACAGCAGTCGACAGCGGCTGGGGCCATCGGCATCGACGATCAATGCTCCTTCATCCTGGGCACCGCGCAGATGAATCACGCCCCCCTGCCCAACGGCTCCGCGCGGCGTGCCGTTCTCCTCCTGCACGCGCGCGGCAAACGGCAACGGCTGCCCAAGCGCGTCCGTCGCATCGATGAACAAGGAGCGCTCGCGTCGCACTTCGAACGGAACACGTACGATGCTGCCCGCTGTCGGCGCGATGCGCCGGGAGGTCTGTAGGAGTTCCACTTCCAGCGGCAAACCGGACGGGTCAAGATCAATGCGGTTCCAGCGGTAAGGGCTGATGTGCGGCAGCAGCGCATAACCACGGCGATCAACACGGAGATCAGCACCGGCTCCGATGCGGGCGCCGTGCGCGCCGGGCGCCTGCACCAGCGCAAATCCCTCTCCCACTGGCTGCCCCAGGGTGATCCCACCACGGTGCAAGGCGATGCTGCCGGCGGCCCCCAGCGTGTGACTGCTGAAATGCCCGGCTCGGGTGAAGCCCGCGCTGAGATGTGCGTAGCGGCCTTGATAATCGGCGAATGCAGTGCTGCTGCGTACCCCGCCCGCCCGCTGCTCTCCAGACAGTGAATAGTTGAGCGCGCGACGCTCTCCCACCGCACCTGTCAGGCTCAGCTGGGCCTGGCCTCCACCGTCAGAGCGACCCACGCGGGTGCTGGTCCGCTGCGTGCTGCCGTGGGATCCCAAGGGCAGACTGACCGTGAGGTCGTAGCGGGTGTCCTGACGACCGTTTCCCTGCCGGAAACGCATGACGGATACGCCGTAGTTGACCTTCCCCGCAACGGTATTGAAGCTCAGCTGCAGATCATTCTGGCGCTGCGTGCTGTCCCAGTACGCGACGTGGCCGCCGTCGAGATGCAGGCTGCTGCGCTCCCCGATCCTCTGTGAGAAGTTCAGCTGGTAGCGCTGGCGCGCACGTCCCACTGGATGCCACTCGTCCGGGCGGGCCGTTGCCAGATCGTGCAGCGTGAGGAAGCCCCGGGTGCTGTAACGATACGCCGCAAGCCCGAAGTTGGTGCCACTTTCTGCCAGGTAGCGCTGATAGTTCACCCGGTAGCTGTTGCCGATCAGGGGCCGCCCGTCCGCCTGGCGGGCGCGCGAATGGGTGACGTCCATGCCCAGCGCGCCGACAGGAGTGTTGACCGCCACCCCCAGCAGGCCGGCACCGTATCCTTCAGCCAGCTGCAATCCCCCGAGAGCTGTCAGTCGATTGTTCAGTCCATGTGCATGGGTGGCCTCGGCGAAGCCCAGCCGCTGCAGGACGTGACGGCCTCTTAGTGCACCGGCGGTCACGCTTGAGCGGGACGTACCCGCGCGCAGCGCCTGTGGCACCGCCGAGAAGCTGACGGTGAACTGCTGCTGCCGGCCATCGGCTTCCACTACGATCACCTGCAGGTCACCACCAAAGTTGGTGGGATACAGATCGTCTATCGCGAACGGCCCTGGAGCGACGTTTACTTCATGGATGACAACACCGTCCTGCTCGATGCGCACCACTGCACTGCTGTCGGCAATGCCACGTACCACCGGTGCATATCCGCGCAGTGAATCAGGCAGCATCCGTTCATCACTGGCGATACGCACCCCCGTGAACGGCACACTGTCAAACAGCTGCCCACTGGTGTTGCCCTCACCCAGCAACAGCTGGCTGTTCCACCCGGGAATGTCACGCTGGGCGTAACTGTTGATGGTGGTACGGCGCACCTGCCCCCGCGCATGGTTGAAGGCGGTGCGATGGCGGAAGCGCCAGCTCCCGATGTTCGCACCCATGCGCAGGCCGAGGTGGCTGCGATCGACGCCTGCACTACGGCCATGGCTGGCGCTGTAGTCCACGAACAGGGCGTTGATGCCTGGATCACGTAGCTCAACCGGCACCAGGCCTCGTGCCGCCCTCGCCTGTGCAGCCTGCGGCACGGAGATCAGCAGCTGCAGCGTGCCGCTGTCGAATGTCACTGTTGCCCCCGCGATCACGGACGGCAGGTCGATACAACCCGTTGCCCGCTCCAGCGCCATTCGATAGGTGGCCTGCAGTTCCAGCTCCCGCAGCAGATCCGCAGACAGGCAGGCACCCGCCCGGTCAGGGTCGTCGCCCGCTACGAAGGTGATGTCGCGTGTCTGCAGGTACTGGCCGTTGACCAGCACATCAACGCGGTAGTCGCCTGCGGGCATGGGGTTGCCGCGCACATAGCGACGCATATCGATGGTTCGCCCACCCACGAGGAAGCCGTCACTGAATTCAAGGCCCGTTTCGGTCTCCGCGTGGGCAGGTAACGCCAGTCCCGACAGAGCGAATGCCATGGCCGATGCAAGCCGTGAAGCACACAGACCTGGACGCGGCGTAGTGGAAGGGATCATGCCCGCATTCCATTCATGCGCGACGCACCTCAGTAGTAATCTGCCAGCAACGTTGCTTCACCACGTATCGATCCGGTGCGCAGCGTCCCGGTCGTGCGCAGGTAGCGCGCACTGAATGGAACCGGCAGGGTACTGCCTGATGCGGCGCCATGGGTCCAGGGGGCTTTCATCCGCACAGGATTCCCTCCACTGAGGATCTGCACTGCCACACCATTGGCGGTACTGCCCGGCGCCGCCTTCAGCGTGTTTGACGTGCTGGCAGGATCGTGAACGTCCACCAGCTCCAGAACCAGTCGGCGCCCGGAGGCGGCACAGCTGACGCGCACATTGAACGACTTCTCGCCCGCGCTGCCGTTGCGCTGCAGGGTTACCGCGTCCACCGGATCCAGGTCGACGTTCTGCGGAGTGACCGCGCAGGTCTGGGCACGAAAGCGGAAGCCAAGGTTGAAACGATGGAACCCACCCGTGCCGCCAGACGTCGTGCGCAGGGAGCCCGCAGGCCGGCGGGCCACGTCGTGCATTGGTCCGCCCCGTGAGAACGCGATGACCTGCATGGTGACGTTCTTTCTTGCTCCATTCAGCGAGTACCGGCTCGGAACACCGTCGCGCAGCGGAACGCCACCTTCCTCGACCTCCTCGATCGGGCATTCGGGATCGGATATTTCGCAGCCACCATAGCTGTAGCTGAAGGCCAACAAGGGCGAGGTGGAATCCATTTCGTAGGCGGCAATGGCACGGCTCCCCCAGGGCACGTCGCGAACGTACTTCATTCCAGACAGCTGAAGCAGCTCCTCCATCTGCGTTTCGCCTGCATCGCAGACCAGCGTCAGCGATCCAGATCGGAATCCCAGAGTGACATCGGCGCGCTCGGTAAAGGCGACGTCGAAAACGTGATCCAGCTGTGCGTCGCCCCCCGGTGCGCGGCAGGTCGCGCTCGCACTGAAAGCAACCGTCGCTCCCAACAGGGCGAGCCAGCCAGCGTATGCAGGACAGAGCGACATCATTGGCGTCTACTGGAGCAAAGGCGGGGACACGCACCGTACGCGTTTGCCGAGCCATCGCCCATGCAGAAAGTTGCAATTGCCGCAATGACGGGCTTTTGCAACATTCTTCATATCGTTGCGGACGACGCCCGGACAGACTCCCGCCAACCCACGACATCGCTGTCGTGCAGGATTCCATTGCAGAGAGAACAGTCCATGCCCCTTCAAACACAACTGCTGTGCGGGGCCTTCCTGGCCCTGACGATTCCCTCCCTGGCCCACGCCGAGCGCCTGGAAATCACCGGATCGCTGGAAACGTCCACCTGTACGGTCGGCACGACCGGTGGTGCGATCACCGTGCCGATGGGCAAGGTTGATCTTGTCTCGGTGAACGCGGCAACACGTGCAGGCCAGAAGAACTTCACCATCAACCTTGATTGCAGTGGCTCCGGTGCCGCGCAGAAGGTTGGCGTCCGCTTCGGTGGTACGCAGCATGACAGCACCGGCAATCTCGCCCTGACAGCGGCCTCGACAGCACGCAACGTCGGGGTTGCGCTGTATGACGCGGACGACAATCACCAGCGCATCGGTGATGACCCGACGCAGTGGCTGACGATTGCTGCCGGTGGCAGTGGACAGCTGACGTATAGCGCCTGGTACGCATCGCCCTCACAGAATGCGCAGGCCGGGCAGGCCAACGCATCCGGTGACTTCGTCGTTCTCTACGACTGACTTCCGTGGCAGTCTGGCCGGATGCGCCAGACTGTCGTCGTCCAGCGAGGCGCCGCATGAAATTCTCATTCCTTTCAGGGCTGTCCGCGTTGCTGGCTGCCCTATTCGCCCTTCCCGGCCAGGCCGCCGTGACACTGCAGGGAACCCGCATCGTGCACGATGCCGCCAAGGGCCGCGATGTCACAGTGAAAGCGAGCAACGTCGGCGAGCAGCCTGCCATGACCCAGGTCTGGATCGACGATGGCGACAGCCACGCACGACCGGAAGATGTACGCACGCCCTTCCGGCTGACGCCGGCCGAACCGCGCCTGCTGCTGTCACAGCATGCCCAGGCATTTCGCATCACCTATGCACCGCGCCCCTCGGATCCGCCGGTGCCCATGGATCGCGAGTCGGTGTTCTACTTCAATCTGCTGGACATACCGCCCAAGCCTTCCGGAACCGCAGACCGCAACCTGCTTCAGTTCGCAGTGCGCACGCGGGTGAAACTGTTCCATCGCCCGGCAGGGCTGCCGGGCAATGCGCGCGATGCGGCAGCTGCCCTGCTGTGGTCCGGCGATGGCGATGGCCTGCAGGTGCGTAACCCAAGCGCGTACCACGTGTCGCTGAGTTCGTTGACGCTTGCCGACGGCCGCAGCGTCGAGGTGGACATGATCGCGCCGGGAGCACAGGTACGCTATGCACTGCCGGATGGCGCAGTCATCCCAGCGTCAGTGTCATTCACATGGCTGGATGACTACGGCACACCTCGCGATGCGGAAGCCCGCGTTGAGCGGTAGACCCGTGTCGCTGATGCAGAGCCGAGCTTGCGCCCACCTTTCATGTATTGCGTAGAAGCAGCCGAGCATGACTCGGCTCTACAGGATACGAATCGTGTGCAGACCTTTGCGGGTCACGCGAAGTGCTGGTAGCCGCCGTCGGCGGCTTCGCCATCCACGTGCACGCCTTGCCCATCGGCAATGCGGCCGATGCGGGTGAGCGGCAGGTCCAGCGATTCGGCCAAGTAGTGCAGTGCGTCGCGCTGGTCGGCGGCGGCGGTGAAGCACAGTTCGTAGTCGTCGCCACCGCGCAGTGCGCAGTCGCGTGCATCGTCGCGGCCGAGCAGCTCACGCAGCGCGTGCGAGATCGGCAGCGAATCGGCATCCACATGCGCGGCTACGTTGCTGCGTGCGGCGATGTGGCCCAGGTCGGCCAGCAGGCCGTCTGACACGTCCACCGCCGCATGCGCGAACGCACGCAGGCGCAGGCCGAGGGTGACGCGCGGCGTCGGCCGCAGCAGGCGCAGACGCAGGCTCTCGTAGTCGGCCAGCAACGTGGCGGTGGCCAGGTTCAGCGCGCCCTGCTGCCACAGGCGCAGCGCACCGGCGGCATCGCCCAGCGTGCCACTGACCCAGATGTCGTCGCCCAACTGCGCGCGGTCGCGGCGCAATGCCTGGCCACGGCCGACCTGTCCCATCGCAGTAACCGACAGCGACAGCGGGCCACGCGTGGTATCGCCACCAATCAGTGCGATGTCATGCTGGTCGGCGAGGGCGAAGAAGCCATCGCCGAAGGCCTCGATCCAGTCTTCAGAGGCTTCCGGCAGGGACAGCGCCAGCGTGCACCACGCCGGGCGCGCGCCCATCGCGGCGAGGTCCGACAGGTTGACCGCCAAGGTCTTCCAGCCAATGTCGAAGGCCCGGGTTTCCACCGGGAAATGCACACCGCTGTTGAGCGTGTCGGCGGTGACCACCAGCTGTTCGTTGGCCCGCGGCTGCAGCAGCGCAGCGTCATCGCCGATGCCGAGCAGGATGTCGTCGCGCTCGAGGGTGCGGGCGCGGATACGGTCTATGAGGGCGAATTCGGCCAGGGACATGGGGCGTTCCGGCGGGTTGCATGGATGGGCGGCGGGCGCGGATGCCGACCAGGTGAACCGGCTGGGGGGGGGTAGAGTCGACTGTCAGTCGACTGCTCTCCGGTCCGACACTACGACTGCTGATCGAAAGGCAGTCGACTGACAGTCGACTCTACCGAAGCAGATTCCCGCGCCGTTCAATGAACGATGCGGGACGCAGTGGGTCAGTGACCCGATTCGACCTTGCGCCATTCCACGGCGGCACGATCCAGCACGCCGTTGACGTAGGTGTGGCCATGTTCGGAACCAAAGCGCTTGGCCGATTCGATGGCTTCGTTGATCACCACGCGGTACGGCACGTCCAGGCGATAACGCAGCTCGTAGCCGGCCAGGCGCAGCACCGCGCGCTCGATCGCGTCCACTTCCTCGATGCCACGGTCCAGGTACGGGCCGAGGGCTTCGTCAATATCACGACGGTTGTCGAGCACACCGTGCAGCAGCGCCTCGAAATACGCCAGGTCGGCGATTTCACGGGCCTGCTCGTGGGCGAACTGGGCGATCAGCGACTGGGCGTTGCCGCCAGAGATCTGCCAGGCGTAGATGGCCTGCACGGCGCGACGGCGTGCGCGCGAGCGCAGCACCGGGTCGACGCCATCGCGGCGGACGGGTTTACCGGAGGGCTTGCCCTGGGTGTTCTTGTTCATGGCAGCTGCTCCAGAAGGTTGACCATTTCCAATGCGGCGAGTGCGACTTCCTCGCCCTTGTTGCCGTGGCTGCCGCCTGCGCGGGCCTCGGCGTCTTCAACGCGTTCCACCGCCAGCACGCCGTTCAGCACCGGCACGCCGAAGTCCAGCTGCACGCGCATCAGGCCTTCGGCGCAGCGGTCGGCCACGTGTTCGTAGTGGCGGGTGTCGCCACGGATCACGCAGCCCAGGGTGAGGATGGCGGCGTGTTCATGGGCGGCGGCCAGGCGCGCGGCCACCAGCGGCAGCTCCCAGGCACCCGGCACGCGGATCACGTCGATGTTGGCTTCGGCGATGCCGTTGCCGGCCAGGCTCTGGCGGGCGCCGGCGACCAGCGTATCGGTGATGCGGGCGTTCCAGCGGCTGGCCAGGATGGCGAAGCGCGCCGATTCGGGAGTGCGAAGATCGCCTTCGTAGTGGCTCATATGCGGCTTGGGGGATTCGATTAAGGGGTAATTCTAGCGTGGATGGGTCCCGGCCGTGGCTGGCGGGGGCGCAAGGGCGTGCCGACCAACGGTCGGCACCCACCGGTGGCATGGGGTCGGCACCCACCGGTGGCATGGGGTCTGCACCCACCGGTAGTGCCGGCCGCTGGCCGGCAATTCCCATTACAGGGTGACCGCCTCCACCACTTCCAGGCCGTACCCGGCCAGGCCGATCTGGCGGCGCGGGGTGCCCAGCACGCGCAGCTTGCCCAGGCCCAGGTCGGACAGGATCTGCGCGCCGGCACCGTTGCGGCGCCACTGGCTCACGTCCTTGTCCTTGCCCGGTACCACCGGCGCCGGCTGCTGGCGCAGGCGGGCCAGCAGGGCTTCACCGTCGCGCGGGGCCTGCAGCACCACCATCACGCCGGCGCCTTCGGCATCGATCGCGCGCAGGGCATCGGTGGCAGCCACGCCGAAGTCGTCACGGCGCCAGTGCAGCAGGTCGGCCAGCGGGTTTTCCACCTGCACGCGTACCAGGGTCGGTGTTTCCGCATCCGGCGTGCCACGAACCAGCGCGAAATGCAGGTCGTGGGCGATGCGGTCGCGGTAGGTCACCAGCTTGAAGGGGCCGAACTCGGTGTCGATCTCGCGCTCGTCCACGCGTTCAACGGTCTTTTCGGTGGCCAGGCGGTAGGCGATCAGGTCGGCGATGGAGCCCATCTTCAGGCCGTGCTCGCGGGCGAACACTTCCAGCTCCGGGCGGCGCGCCATGCTGCCATCCGGGTTCAGGATCTCCACCAGCACGCCGGCCGGTTCCAGCCCGGCCAGCATGGCCATGTCCACGGCGGCTTCGGTGTGGCCGGCGCGGGTCAACACGCCGCCCGGCTGGGCGATCAGCGGGAAAATGTGGCCCGGCTGGTGCAGGTCCGACGGCTTGGCGTTGGGCTTCACCGCGGTGCGGATGGTGTGGGCGCGGTCATGCGCCGAGATGCCAGTGGTGACGCCCTCGGCGGCCTCGATGCTGACCGTGAAGTTGGTCTGGAACTGGGCGGTATTGGCCTGCACCATCGGCGCCAGGCCGAGATCGGCGGCGCGGGTACGGTTCAGCGGCAGGCACACCAGGCCACGGCCATGGGTGACCATGAAGTTGATGTCGCTGGCCTTGACCAGCTCGGCGGCCATGATCAGGTCGCCTTCGTTCTCCCGGTCTTCGTCGTCGACGATGACGACCATGCGGCCCAGGCGGATGTCTTCCAGGATGTCCGGAATCGGGGCGAAATTCATGCGACATCTCCCTGTGGGTGCTGACCGTTGGTCGGCACACTGATCAGTCGTTCCACATAACGGGCGACCAGGTCGATTTCAAGATTGACCGCGCTACCCACGCCCGAGGCGGAGAAGGCGGTGTTGGCCACCGTGTGCGGGATCAGTGCGACTTCAAAGCCCTCATCGTCCACTTCGTTGACGGTGAGGCTGACGCCGTCCACGCAGATCGAGCCCTTCTTGGCGATGTAGCGGCGCAGCGCGGCCGGCGCGCCGAAACGCCAGCGCTGGGCACGTGCGTCTTCGTGGATGGACAGTACCTGGCCAAGGCCGTCGACGTGGCCGCTGACCAGATGGCCGCCGAGGCGGTCGGTCGGCCGCATGGCGCGCTCCAGATTGATGACCGCCCCTTCGCCCAGCTGGCCCAGCGTGGTCAGGCCCAGGGTCTCGGTGGAAGCATCGGCCTGGAAGCTGTTGGTGTCGAATGCGATGACGGTGAGGCAGACGCCGTTGATAGCAATGCTCTCGCCCATCTGCACGTTGTCGAACGGCAGATTCCCGACATTGAAGGTGAAGCGGACATCGCCGCCGATGGGTTCGCGTGCGACCAGACGGCCGACGCCTTCGATGATTCCAGTAAACAAGAAACGTTCTCCGCGAAAAGTGAGCGAAAAACGCCGCAAGGCAAACAGGCGCACGCAGGGCAAGAGCCCTGTGGCACCGTCTTCTTTCATCCGGACTATGACCGTCGGCTCCGGCATTGGACCGGATCTGCTGACCCCCGGCCGTGGGCCGGGGCGCTCGCGGGCTCGTGCTTGCGCACCTACCGCCGGTGGGGAATTGCACCCCGCCCTGAAGACGTTTGTGTACCGGCGAACCGGCGTGGCTAGTGTACCAGCCCGGGCTGAACGGGGTCGGATGCCACAGCTGTGACGGCCGTCGCTCGCAATTTGTAAAACTTTCATTAAAATTCTGCCCCGGACGACATGATGTCGCCACGGGCAGCCGCGACGGCAGGCCCGCCAATGGACTGAAATTCACAGGAATTCCCATGCGCAAGATGCTGATCGTGGCCGCCCTGCTGGCCGCCGCCCCGTTCTCGGCTTCGGCCGACGCCCTGAGCTACACCTACGTTGAAGGCGGCTGGACGCAGGTCAAGGTTGACGACAACGCACTGGACGACCCGAAGGTCGACGGCGGCTACCTGCGTGGCTCGGTAGCCATCGCCGAACAGGTCTACGTGTTCGGTGGCTGGTCGCGTACCAGCAAGACCTATCACTACAGCGACGGTTCGCTGAAGGTTGAACTGAACCAGCCGGAGCTGGGCATCGGCTACCACATGCCGTGGACCGACCGCGTCGACTTCACCGCCGATATCGCTTGGGTGCGCCAGAACGCTGAGCTGACCGATCGTTATGACGGCTACAGCGACCGCTACAAGGACCACACCAACCTGGCCCGCGCCACCATGGGCATCCGCGGCAAGCCGTCGCGCATGACCGAAGCCTGGGCCAAGGCCGGTTACATGGACGGCGGCAACAACTTCAAGGGCACCTGGGTCGGCACCGTCGGCGGCCAGATCAACTTCACCAAGACCTGGGGTCTGGTGGGCGAGATCTCCGGCTACCGCGACGTCACGCAGTACTCGGCCGGCGTCCGCGCCAGCTTCTGATCCAACGATCGCTCCTCGTCGTGCGATCGAACGGGCCCCGCAAGGGGCCCGTTTTTTGTCCGCTGTACACCGTCACCTGGCTGCATCGCGCCATCGAAAGTGTGGGCAGATGCGCTAGGCTTGCGCGCCTCTGGAACAGGAAAACACCGTCATGAAGACCCCCACCCATACCCTTCTGGCCAGCGTGCTGCTGTGCGCCCCGCTGATTGCCAGCGCGGCACCGGCCCAACTGACGCCCGAGCAGGCCTTCGACCTGTATGCACGCGTGCTGCTGGAAGACGACGCGGCCGCCACGCGCACGCTCAACGACGCACTGAAGCCGGCGTTCGAGGGCCAGGACGCCGTGACCCCGAACCCGGGTGCGCTGGCCAAGGCCTTGGCCGAACCCTGGCAGACGGTACTGGCCAGCACCGGCGCCAAGGTCGACGCTGCGGCCACCGAAGCGCTGTATGCCAAGGCGCTGCGTGATTCGAAGTGCCGCGCGACCAAGAGCGTGATCGAAGACAACGAATACGTTGAAGACCAGAAGCTGGCGCGGATCAGCTACAGCTGCCAGGTGCCCGACCTGGGCAAGGTGCGCCCGCTGTTCGCCGCCAGCCTGGCCGACGATGCCAGCCCGGCCGCGCGCAAGCAGTTCACCGATGCCTATGCCCAGGCACTGCAGACTGGCGCGCGCGTTCCGGTCAGCGGCACCTTCACCCTGTACCCGGCCAAGGACAATGGCTACTGGTACAGCGGCAACTTCGATGATCTGGTAGGCACCGTGGCCGGTGCGCTGGCACCGTTCGAGGACTGGATGCAGGACGCGCAGGCGGCCAACGCGCCGAAGGTGACCGGCGTTCCGGGCTGCGACCTGTTGCTGCAGCAGCACCGCAGTTGCGTGGCGAAGATCGCACCGGACCAGATCGGCGGCGTGGACGCGATGGCCGAAGAACTGAAGGCCAAGGCCAAGGTGAAGTCGGCCGACGAGATGACGCAGGAGTGCAAGGCGCTGCGCCCGATCGCCGAGATGATGTGGACCGACGCGTGCGCGTGAGCCACGTATAGAGCCGAGTCCGCGCTCGGCTCATCGTCGCCGACGACAAGGGCCACTGCACTTTCAGAACCGTTGCATGGCCCTGCGCAGCCTGCATGGTCAATGCTGTTGCCCTCTTCCACCGGGGCAACCGCATGAAACACCGTATGACGTCGACCTCGCTCATGTTGCTGGCGCTGATGGTGTGCTGGCAGGCCGAAGCGTCCAGGTTCAAAGCCACCAGGATCTTCGTCGTCAAACCCTCGGTTGCCTTTGAGTCAACCCAGCTGAGCGACAGGCACCTGGATGCGTGGATGAGCAATGACGACCACTGCCGCGATTTCCTGATGTACCACGATCAGTGTGCCGTGCTGGTACTGCCGGATGAGTACGACGACGGTTTTACGCGTCGCCAGTTGCGGTTCAAGGCGAGGCAACTGCCGGGCGAGGCGCTCGGCGCGTACTGCCGCGACCTGCATGTGCTGTGGAAGCAGCAGTGGAAGGGCCAGTGCCCGGTCGGCGAAGAAGACGACGAAGCGGCGTGACGCCAAGGGCCCAGCCCCTGCTCTGCGTCATTCCATCATGGGCGCAGCAGCAGTCTGATGTCCTCACCCACCTGGCGCTGGTCAACCACACGCAGGCGGTGCTGCTGGTCCATGGCATCGATGCCGAGGCCGGCCAGCAATGGGCGTCCATTGTCGCCCAGCAGCGTGGGGGCCTGGTAAAGCAGCAGTTCGTCCACCCAGCCACCGCGCAGCAGCGCACCGGCCAGGGTGGCGCCGGCTTCGGTATGCACTTCGTTGATGCCACGCTCGGCCAGCAGCGCCAGCACCGCGCCCAGATCCAACCGGCCCTCTGCGCTGGGCACGCTGGCAAATTCTGCGTCAGCCGCATCCGGCGCACTCACCGCCGCATCGTGCAGGTACAGCGTCGGTGCCCCGCCCTCGCGCACGCGGCCGCACTCGAGCGAACGCAGGCGCGAATCGAGTACCACGCGCAGCGGTGGCATCACTTCGGTATCGGCCAGGCGCACGGTCAGCATCGGGTCGTCGGCCAGCACGGTGTCGGCGCCGGTCAGGATCGCACCAGCACGCGCACGCCAGTGCTGCACGTCTTCG
Organism: Stenotrophomonas sp. YJH_SMC_21; assembly: GCF_059369555.1. Lineage (NCBI taxonomy): Bacteria > Pseudomonadati > Pseudomonadota > Gammaproteobacteria > Lysobacterales > Lysobacteraceae > Stenotrophomonas > Stenotrophomonas sp. YJH_SMC_21. The sequence continues at coordinate 27,319 of NZ_JCAFSU010000007.1, read as the reverse complement.
CGTGCGGCTGGACCGGTGATCCACTTGGAGCTGCCGTCGGCCATCGCAGTACGGCCATCAAGGCTCGCGGCCAGCTTCACCCGCAGCCAAGGGCGGTTGCGCTCCACGCGTGACAGGAAGCCCTTGTTGAGTTCGCGCGCCTGCGTCGCCATCAGCCCTTCGGCAACCTCGATGCCGGCGTTGCGCAGCAGATCGAAGCCACCGCCATCCACCTTGGGGAATGGATCGCGCATTGCGGCAACCACGCGCGACACGCCCGCTTCGATCAGCGCCAGTGCACACGGCGGTGTGCGCCCGTAGTGGGCACAGGGCTCCAGAGTGACGTAGGCGGTGGCACCGCGCGCCTCGCTACCGGCCTCGCGCAGCGCGAACACTTCGGCGTGCGGTCCACCGGCGCGCTGGTGCCAGCCCTGCCCGACCACGCGTTCGCCATGGGCGATCACGCAGCCGACCATCGGGTTGGGGCGAGTGGTATAGGCAGCGCGCTCGGCCAGGCGCAGCGCGTTGGCCATGTGCAGGTGGTCGAGGACGGAGAACGAAGTGGTCATGCGGCCATGGTAACGCTGCCGGTGTGGATCCACGCCATCAGTGCCAACCAAGGTTGGCACCCACCAGAGCAAAGGAGATCCACGCCATCAGCGCCAACTGAGGTTGGCGCCCACCAGAGCAAAGGAGATCCACGCCCTCAGTGCCAACCAAGGTTGGCATCCACCAAGGCAGAGGCGGTCAGCCCTTCTTCTTCTTGGTCAGGGCGATCACGTCGCCCAGCAGCTGCAGCTGTTCGGTACTGGATGGCAGGTCGCGCTCCAGCTTCTCGATCTCCTCGCGGAAATCGGCCACGTCCTCGAAGCTGCGGTAGACCGAAGCGAAGCGCACATAGCCGACATGGTCGAGCTTGCGCAGTTCGTTCATGACGAACTCGCCGACCTTGATCGAGGGCACTTCGCGCTCGCCGCTGATGCGCAGCTGGTGGACCACAGCGCGTACTGCCGCTTCGATCTTGTCTTCGGCCACCGCACGCTTCTGCAGCGCGCGGTCGAAGCCAGCACGCACCTTGCGCTGGTCGAACGCTTCGCGGGTGCCATCGCTCTTGACGATGGCCGGCAGCTTCAGCTCGACTGTTTCCATGGTGCTGAAGCGCTCGCCGCAGGCTTCGCATTCACGCCGACGGCGGATCGTCGCGCCGTCTTCAGAGACGCGCGAGTCGATGACCCGGGTATCGGCATGTTGGCAGAAGGGGCAATGCATGGAACGCCTGGCTCAGGGAAGTACCTATTGCCACGGTCATGGCAGCGTCGCAAAGGTACCTGAGAAGGGGCCCGGCAGCAAATGCTGTCTGCGCGGAAGTGCCTGCATTTCGGTCGAACCGAGCCTTCAGCGCGGTCAGCGCTGCGCGTTCAAGCGAGTGCCGGCGGCGCCGAGGCCGCGCGCGCCCAACGCAACCACACCAGGTGCCCTGCCATCACCAGCAGCGGCGGGCCAAAGCCGAGGAAGGCCAATGTAGAGATTTCCCCGTGCTTGAAGGTGAAGTACAGCGTGGCCGCAACGACGCCCAACGCGGCCAGCGCCCCCACCCCCAGCCCTACCCAGGCAACAACCGGGGAGTGCCGCAGGCCGGTGACACCGCGCCACAGGAACAGGCCGCTCAGCCACAACCACGACAGCAGGCCGATGATTCCGGCCGACGACCACAGCAGCAACAGCCAGTGCTCGTCGCCCGTCAGATACTTGCCGTCCCATACGACCATCAACCCCAGCACGGCACCCGTGCCGCCTGCCGCCACGGCGGGCAGGCCCACCAGCAGGCCGGCGATCGCCATCCAGCGTTTGTGCAGACGCTCATCCATGCGTTCGATCTCCTTCCATGGGCCACGTCATCCGCGGCGTTTGATCCACAGCAGCATCGTAGCCGGCACCAGCATCGACGGGCCCAACAGCAACAAGCCGATGCCTTCGGCATGCACGGCGATGCCCCACCACAGCGCCAGCCCCAGCGGGGGCAAGGCGGCGAGACCGCCTGCCAGCAGCATCCACCACCAGAGGCGGTGCACGTGCAGCCCGGCACGCCCCTGCATCAGAAAACCCGCGCTGAGCCACAACCAGGCCAGGCAGCCGGCAATGCCGGCCAGGCCCCACAGCGGCATCAGGGTCACCGAGGCCAGCGTGCCATGACCGAACTGGCCCAGCCCCGTCAGCAGCAGCATCGTCGCTGCGGCACCGCCCACCACCAGGCTGGGCAGGCCAAACAGCACCGCCAGCGCGGTGTACAGGTACTTGAGGCGGCGCTCATCCATTCGGGCCTACTCCTCTGACCGCGCCGGACCGGATGGCTCGCCCATGGCTTCAGCACGCAGCCGCAGGAGGATCAACGTACCGGTGGGCACCAACAGGGACGGCCCGGCGAACAGCCCGCTGAGCACGGACGAACCCAGCTCGGCGAAGTAATACAGCGCCATCGCCAGCAAGGGCAGGCCTGCCAGCACGCCCAGGCCCAACAGCAGCCACCAGCGGCGTGATGCCATGTGCAGCCCGCGTGCACCATCGCGCAGCCAGACGATGCTGAGTGCGACCCAGGCCACGAGGCCGGCGATCGCGCACGATCCCCACGCGAGCATGCCGGCGGCAAACCACAGGTTGTCCGCGTCCAGCGAGACCAGCCCGATCACGCCCATGACCACGGCGATGCAGGCGCCGGCACCGCCGAAGAACAGGCTGGGCAGGCCGAACAGCACCGCCAGTGCGATGTACAGGTACTTGAGGCGGCGCTCATCCATGCGCGGGATTCCTGATGACGGGGTCAGAGCCCTTCCCTGCGGGAAGGGATCCGCCCCCTGCGTCGATTGGGTGGCGGGGTCGGATCCCTTTCCGCCAGGAAAGGGCTCTGACCCCCCTCTCCGATCAGCCGTAGACCGGGTACTTGCGGCACTGCGCGCTGACGGCATCGCGCACGCGGGCAATGACGGCGTCATCGTTCGGCGCGTCGAGCACGTCGGCGATCCAGTTGGCCAGGTCCACGCAGTCCTGTTCGACGTAGCCACGGGTGGTCACCGCCGGGGTGCCCAGGCGCAGGCCCGAGGTCACGAACGGCGAACGCGGGTCGTTCGGCACCGAGTTCTTGTTGACGGTGATGTGGGCCTTGCCCAGCGCCGCTTCCGCGTCCTTGCCGGACACGTCCTTGCCGATCATGTCGACCAGCATCAGGTGGTTCTGGGTGCCGCCGGAGACGATCTTGTAGCCACGCTCGATCAGCGTATTGGCCATCGCCTGGGCGTTCTTCACCACCTGCTGCTGGTAGGCCTTGAAGCCCGGTTCCAGCGCTTCCTTGAAGGCCACGGCCTTGCCGGCGATGACGTGCATCAGCGGACCGCCCTGGATGCCCGGGAACACGATCGACTGCAGCTTCTTGACCAGGTCTTCGTCGGCGCCCTTGGCGACGATGATGCCGCCACGCGGGCCGCGCAGGGTCTTGTGGGTGGTGGAGGTGACCACGTGGGCGTGTTCCAGCGGGCTCGGGTAGACGCCTGCAGCCACCAGACCGGCAACGTGGGCCATGTCGACGAACAGGTAGGCACCGACCTTGTCGGCGATGGCGCGGAAGCGCGCCCAGTCGATCACCTGCGAGTAGGCCGAGAAGCCGGCCACGACCATCTTCGGCTTGTGCTCCAGGGCCAGGCGCTCGACTTCGTCGTAATCGATCAGGCCCTGATCGTTCACGCCGTACTGCACGGCGTTGAACAGCTTGCCCGAGGCGTTGACCTTGGCGCCGTGGGTGAGGTGGCCGCCGTGGGCCAGGCTCATGCCGAGGATGGTGTCACCCGGCTGCAGCAGGGCGAAGTACACGGCCTGGTTGGCCTGCGAACCGCTGTGCGGCTGCACGTTCGCGTAGTCGGCGCCGAACAGCTGCTTCAGGCGGTCGATCGCCAGCTGCTCGGCGATGTCCACGTATTCGCAGCCACCGTAGTAGCGCTTGCCCGGGTAGCCTTCGGCGTACTTGTTGGTCAGCTGGCTGCCCTGGGCTTCCATCACCGCCGGGCTGGTGTAGTTCTCGCTGGCGATCAGCTCGACGTGGTCTTCCTGGCGCTGGGTTTCAGCGGCGATGGCCTTGGCCAGTTCGGGATCGTAGGATTCGATGCGGACGTCACGCGGGAACATCGGGTACTCCAGCAGGCAGGGAAAAGGGGTACGGCTCAGCCCTCGATTGTAGCCCCGCACTGGCCCGCTGGGGCCGAAACGGACGGGGCCGGCATTCCCGAAGGAATCCGGCCCCGTATGGTTTCGAGGGATGTTGTGGGGTCAGACCCCTTTCCGATGGAAAGGGGTCCGACCCCGGCCGCGATCCTCAGCGGCTGCTGAGCACGTACTGGGCGATCACACCGGTGGCGATGGCCACCAGCAGCATGTTGCCGCGGTCATCGCGGATCCACTGGTGCCCGTAGGGCGGGCGACGCAGGTTGTAGCGCGGGTAGTCGTTCACCACGTAGATCGGGCCGCGGTAGTAGTCGCGATAGCGGTGGCCGACCTTCCAGCCATAGCCCGGGCCGTAGGCCGGACGATAGACCACGCGCGGCGGTGCCGGGCGGTAATAGCGGTCATGGTCGCGATGCCAGTCGCGACGGTCGCGTTCCCAGTCGCGACGGGCCTCGCGGCGGTCGCGCTCCCAGTCGCGGCGCTCCTGGCGCCACTCACGGCGATCCTCGCGCCATTCACGGCGGTCGTGGTCGCGGCGATGGTCGTTGTCGGCGAATGCCGGGGCCACGGCGCCCAGTGCCAGCACAGAGGCCACGGCACTGGCCATTACTCGATTGATGCGCATGTCAGACCTCTGCTTGGTGGGTGGTGAGCCCATATTGCGCAACCGATCTGAACCGTTTCCGGCTGGAAACGCTTCCCGCTGCAGGACTGTGACCGAGTATTCAGGCGATAGCCAGCCCGGCGGCGCCTCCCGGGAGCGGCCCGGAACCGGTTCCGGCTATAATTGGCGGTATTCCATTTCAGTCTGTGCCCGCTGCCGCAACGGGATCTACCCGTGACGGGTCGGGCGCAGGGCCGCGCCTACGGAGACCGCATGTCCTCGCAATACATCTACACCATGAACCGCGTGTCCAAGGTGGTCCCGCCCAAGCGGCAGATCATCAAGGACATCTCGCTGTCCTTCTTCCCGGGCGCGAAGATCGGCCTGCTGGGCCTGAACGGCGCCGGCAAGTCCACCGTGCTGAAGATCATGGCCGGCGTGGACACCGATTTCGAGGGCGAGGCCCGCCCGCAGCCGGGCATCAAGGTCGGTTACCTGGCGCAGGAACCGGAACTGGACCCGACCAAGACCGTGCGTGAAGCGGTCGAGGAAGGCGTGGGCGAAGTGCTGCAGGCCCAGGCCGCGCTGGAAGCGGTGTACGCCGCCTACGCCGAGGAAGGCGCCGACTTCGACGCGCTGGCCAAGGAACAGGAGCGCCTGGAGGCGATCCTGGCCGCTGGCGACGCACACACGCTGGAAAACCAGCTGGACGTGGCCGCCGACGCGCTGCGCCTGCCGCCGTGGGATGCCATCGTCGGCAAGCTGTCAGGTGGTGAAAAGCGCCGCGTGGCCCTGTGCCGCCTGCTGCTGCAGAAGCCGGACATGCTGCTGCTCGACGAACCGACCAACCACCTCGACGCCGAGTCGGTGGAATGGCTGGAACAGTTCCTGGCGCGCTACACCGGCACCGTGGTGGCCGTCACCCACGATCGCTACTTCCTGGACAACGCCGCCGAGTGGATCCTGGAACTGGACCGCGGCCGCGGCATTCCGTGGAAGGGCAACTACACCGACTGGCTGACCCAGAAGGACGAGCGCCTGAAGCAGGAAGACAACCAGGAAAAGGCCCGCCAGAAGGCGATCCAGAAGGAACTGGAGTGGTCGCGCCAGAACGCCAAGGGCGGCCGCACCAAGGGCAAGGCCCGTCTGGCCCGCCTGGAAGAGCTGCAGTCGGTCGATTACCAGAAGCGCAACGAGACCAACGAAATCTTCATCCCGCCGGGCGAGCGCCTGGGCAATGCGGTGATGGAGTTCAAGAACGTCTCCAAGAAGTTCGGCGACCGCCTGCTGTTCGACAACCTGAGCTTCCTGGTGCCGGCCGGTGCCATCGTCGGCATCATCGGCCCGAACGGTGCCGGTAAGTCGACCCTGTTCAAGATGATCACCGGCCAGGAAAAGCCGGATACCGGCGAGATCGTGGTCGGCCCGACCGTGAAGCTGTCCTACGTGGACCAGAGCCGCGACGCGCTGGAAGGCAACCACAACGTCTTCCAGGAAATCGCTGGCGGCCTGGACATCCTCAACATCAACGGCATCGAGATCCAGTCGCGCGCCTACATCGGCCGCTTCAACTTCAAGGGCCAGGACCAGCAGAAGATGGTCGGTTCGCTGTCCGGTGGTGAGCGTGGCCGCCTGCACATGGCCAAGACCCTGCTGCAGGGTGGCAACGTGCTGCTGCTCGACGAACCGTCCAACGACCTGGACATCGAAACCCTGCGTGCGCTGGAAGATGCGCTGCTGGAGTTCCCGGGCAACACCTTCGTCATTTCGCACGACCGCTGGTTCCTGGATCGCATTGCGACCCACATCCTGGCGTTCGAAGGCGACTCGCACGTGGAGTTCTTCCAGGGCAACTACCGCGAGTACGAAGAAGACAAGCGCCGCCGCATGGGCGACGACGCCGCGCCGAAGCGCCTGCGCTTCAAGGCGCTGAAGTAAGGCAACCGGAAAGGCCGCGCTCGCGCGGCCTTTCTCCTTTTTGCAATGTGTACCGACCATGCATGCCGGCCAGCGGCCGGCATCTACCCATGAGCGACCCCATGTCCCTGTTCGAGCGCCTGTTCCAGCTGCAGCAGCACGGCACCACCGTGCGCACCGAGCTGCTGGCCGGTGTCACCACCTTCCTGACGATGTCCTACATCGTCTTCGTGAACCCCGAGATCCTCGGCACCACCGGCATGGATGCGGGTGCGGTGTTCGTGGCCACCTGCCTGGCCGCCGCACTGGGTTCGGCAGTGATGGCGCTGGCCGCCAACTTCCCGGTCGGCATGGCGCCCGGCATGGGCCTGAACGCGTTCTTCGCCTTCACCGTGGTCGGCGCCGCCGGCCTGCCGTGGCAGCAGGCACTGGGTGCGGTGTTCATCTCAGGCCTGGTGTTCCTGGTGCTGTCGCTGACCGGAGTACGCGCGTGGCTGGTATCGGGTATTCCCTCATCGCTGCGCTCGGCCATCGTGGCCGGCATCGGCCTGTTCCTGGCGATCATCGCGCTGCAGAAGTCGGGCGTGATCGTCGGCAATGAAGACACGCTGGTGGCACTGGGCCCGTTGAACACGGCGCCGCCGCTGCTGGCACTGGCCGGCTTCCTGCTGATCGCGGTGCTGGAAGCGCGCCGCATCCGCGGTGCGATCCTGATCGGCATCCTGGCCGTGACCGGCGCTGGCTGGGCATTGGGCGACGTGCAGTACCAGGGTCTGGTCTCGCTGCCGCCGAGCCTTGCACCCACCTTCCTGCAGCTGGACCTGCCGGGCCTGCTGCACCATGACGGCGGCGCACCCATCGCAGTACTTCTGCAGGTGGTGCTGGTGTTCGTGCTGGTGGAGGTGTTCGATGCCACCGGCACGCTGTACGGCGTGGTCGGCCGTGCCGGCCTGCTGAAGCTGCCGGGCGCGCAGAAGCGTTTCGGCCGCGCGCTGCTGGCCGACAGCACCGCCATCGTGGCGGGTTCGATGCTGGGCACCAGCAGCACCACCGCCTTCGCTGAAAGCGCCTCGGGCGTGCAGGTAGGCGGCCGTACCGGCCTGACCGCGCTGGTGGTGTCGGCGCTGTTTCTGGCAGCGCTGCTGTTCTCGCCGCTGGCGTCGATGGTGCCCAGCTATGCCACCGCGCCGGCCCTGTTGTTCGTGGCCGGCCTGATGCTGCGCGAACTGGTGGAAGTGGACTGGAGCGACCTGACCGAATCGGTGCCGGCGGCGCTGTGTGCGCTGGCGATGCCGTTCACCTACTCGATTGCCAACGGCCTGGCGTTCGGCTTCATTGCGTATGCCGCGCTGAAGGCCGGTACCGGGCGCTGGCGCGAAGTGCATCCGGCGGTGTGGCTGGTGGCGGTGCTGTTCACCCTGCGCTACGCGCTGGAATAAGCGGTAGGCGATGCCGGCCAGCGGCCGGCACTACCGGGTGGTGATTCACCTGCCACCTTGGGCGCGATGCCGGCCAGCGGCCGGCACTACCAGGCGCGGGGTTCACCCGCCACGCACGGCGCTCTGGGATGATGCAGGCATGGTTCGGCCCGACCTTCCCGCGGATCCGTCTTCGCCGTTGCGCCGCCGGCTGCTGCGCGCGGCGGTGCTGGCGCCGTTGGCCGCTACTTTCGCCACCCTGCCCGGCTGCTCGCTGCCGGTGCAGGTCGATGGCACCTTCCTGCAGCCGTGGCGCAGCCACCTGCAGTGGTGCCTGGCCGACTGGCAGCGATCCTTGAAGCTTGCGCATACGCTGGGCTGCCGTCAGCTGGTGCTGCAGTGGACTGGCATCGTCGGTGGCAGCGACGGCGACTGGTCGCTGCCCGACGGCAGCCTGCAGCAGCTGTTCACCGCGGCCAGCGAGAACGACATCCGCATCCGCGTCGGCCTGCCCTTCCAGCAACGCTGGTGGCAGGCGATCGGGGCCGACGATGCCACGCTGCAGGCGTTCCTGGCCGACAGCCTCGCGCATGCACGCAACTGGTTGGCACAGGCCCCCTGGGCGCAGCAGCCGGCCTTCGAGGGCTGGTACCTGCCCTACGAACTGGAGCAGTACCACTGGGCTGACCCGGCCCGCCAGCAGTGGCTGGCGCAATGGCTGCACCGGCTGGTGCAGGCCGCCAGCGCGCGCGGCGGCGACTGTGCGATTTCCTGCTACTTCAGCCGCCTGCAGACCGACGGCAACCTGGTCATGCTGTGGCAGGCGGTGCTGGCACAGGCCACGCTGCGGCCGATGGTGCAGGACGGCGTGGGCGTTGCCGGCGCTGGCAACGTGCAGCAGCTGCAACCGCTGCTCGATCATTTCCACGCACACGGCATCGGTTTCGATGCGATCGTTGAGTTGTTCCGCGAACTGCCTGGCGGTCCCGCCGACGGCAGCGGATTCAAGGGCGAAACGGCCGATGCCGCACGCGTCCAGCGGCAGTTGGCATGGGCACGCGCCAGCGGCGCACAGCACGTGCTGGTCTATGCGCTGGAGCCATGGCTGACCCAGGACACACCGCAGGCCGCCGCGCTGCGACGACGTTGGGGCCTGCCTCAGTAGTAGAGGATGGCGGTGGCGAACAGGCCCTTGGCGCGCTGCGTATCGCCGCCACCGATGGCGAAGCGGTACTGCACGGTCAGGTCCAGGTAGGAACGCGGCGTGTTGTAGTGGTCCTCGCGGAACCAGTAGCGCACGCCCACGCCTGGCCCTGCGCCGAGTGACCAGCTGCGCTGCGTATCGTTGAGCGCGAACGACTGCGCCGGGAACAGCGGGTAACGGATGTCGCGCACCCGCGAGCGCTGGTCCAGCCAGTCCGCCCCCACCACGACATACGGCGTGACCACCCAATGGGTCTGCCCGGCACCAAAGCGGAAGCTGCGGCCGGCGCGTAGTTCACCGGCAGCGAACCACTGTTCGCGATGCAGGCGCCCGTTGGCATCGCCGATTCGACGCACCGGCGCGCCATTGGCATCGAGTGCATCGAGGGTGAAGTGCGCGCTGTTGTCATCCCAGGTATAGCCGCCCTGCGCGTAGCCGCTGACCATCCACCACCGGTTGACGTCGGTGCGCAGATCGGTGCCGTGGTAATAGCCATAGGTCAGGTAGGACATCCAGCCACCGGAACCGCTGGCCAAGCGGTAGCGGGCCAGCGTGCTGGCTTCCAGTGGCGGGTTCCGGGCCAACTGCAGGCGGCACTGCACGGCCGCCGAGGCGGGGTAGACCTCGCCCTGGCGGGTTGCGCTGCCGAGGAACTGGCGGCGCTCGAGGCCGGCGCTCAGGCCGGTCTGGCCGAAGGCGTAGCGCATGCCGAACGAAGCGATGGTGGACGGCCAGCCGGTGGTGGAACGCGAATGGCTGAGGCGTTCGGCGCGTGCACGCGCATCCGGCGTTGATTCGCCGGTGCACGGGTCCACCGCGCGGATCGATTCGTAAGTGCCACCCTCGTCGTACAGCGTGTTGAGCAGGCGTGCGTAGAGTTCCAGCGTGCCATGCTGGTCGTTGAAGGCCGGGGGCCGCCAGAACGCCTCCAGCGTGCTGAACACCGAATCGCCCGGCGTGCTGATCGCTGCACCGCCGACATTGGTCGCCGCCTGGCGCGCACCACGGAAACCCGCCGAGGCGATCACGCCCCACTCGCGCGAGTAATTGGCGATGGCATTGCGCACGTTGTAGCGTTGGCGCTCATCCAGTGGCAGCTCACCGGCATCGGTGCGATCAATGGCGCTACGCAGCAGCGTCACCGCCTGTGGATGGTCACCGTTGGCTGCGCTGGCGTAGGCCTGGTCGAGCACTACGCTTTTCGGTGCCCTGCCGGTGGCCTCGGCGGCCCGGAAGTCGGCCAGTGCGCGCGCCGGCTCATGGGCCTTCTGGTTGAGGTAGCCGCGCTGCATCAGCGCCCCCGCGTCATCAGGGTGCTGTGCCAGTGCCGCATCCAGGCGCTGCCGCGCTTCATCCTGCTGGGCACGGTTGCCCGCCGCCAGCGTGGTGGTCAGCAGGCCTTGCAGGTTCGCGTCGTCCGGCGCGAGTTGCACGGCCTGCCGTGCCTCACCGATGGCATCGGCGTAATCCTGGCGCGCATAGGCAGCGTAGGCACGCTGTGCGGCACCACCATCGCCCTGCAGGTCGGCCGGCATCAGCTCGCAGACGCTGCCGCTGTCAACGGACTGGCAGTGCTGGACTGGTGCCAGGTACGCTTCGGCACCGATGCGGGGAAGCTCGCGACTGGAGCGGATCGCCCGGCTGCGTTGCTCGATGCCCTGCTGCAAAAGCTGCTGTGACCGTGCATCGCCTTCACCTGCCGGTACCGCCGCCTGCAACGGTGCCAGCAGTGCAGCTGCGCGCAACCGATCGCCTGCGGCCAGCGCCGCATCCACCGCCAGCAGGCGCACGTTGCGCTGCTGCATTGCTGACCCCGGCGCAGCGAGTGCGGTGTCGAAGTCCTCATTGGCGAGCACGGTATTGCCCTGGCGCTGGCGCAGGTAGCCGCGCATCACCCGTGCATTGAGATCCTGGCCGTCGGCCTGCAACGCCTGGTCGGCACTGCGCTCAGCGTCGGCCAGCTGATCGCCCTGCAGCTGCGCGGTGATCAGCAGCAACCGGTATGAAGCAACGTCGGGGGCCAGCTCCACGGCAGCGTGCGCCTGCTCAATGGCGGCGGCATTCTCGCCTGCAGACAGCGATTGATAGGCCTGCTGGGCCAGCAGCAGCGCGCGTTGGCGGCCCAGTGCCACCCGCCGCGCGCGCAACTCCTCGACGTTCGGTGCGCCCAGCTGCAGCGCGGTACCGATGGCGGCGTCGGCCTGTCCGGGCTGTTGCTGTGCCTCCAGCGCCGCCACCCACAGCAGCGCCCATGCGCCCTGTTGCGGCTGCTGCCGGAACGCCTGCTCGGCCTTGCTGGCGGCGACGCCCATCTGGCCGGCGTCGTAGGCCGCATAGGCTTCGGTTGCCAGCATATAGGCCTGCCGGCTATTGCGGTCGGTCACCGTTGCGGGTGCACGCGGTACCGCTCCGGTACGCGCCGCACCTGTGCTCGTCCTGGGCGCAGCGGCCAGCGCCGGCAAGGCCGGATCCTTCAACCCCGCATCCAGTGCACGACGTGCCTGCTGCTGCGCCTCGGCACCCCGCCCCAGTTTCTGCAGCGCATAGATCTGCAGCAGGCGCAGCCGCACCACGTCCGGGCGCAACCGGATCGCTTCGCTGGACTGCCGGTAGGCCGCGGGGTAATCGCCACGTTCATAGGCGGCAAACGCCTGCTCGGCGATGCGGTAGGCGGCACCGGACAATGGCAGTGGTGCATCGGTCTGTGCCAGCACCGGCGCGGCGGCCGTGGCCAATGCCACGGTGATGACAGTGGACAGCAGCGTGGTCTTCATGCCGGCAAGGCTCCGGGCGGCGGTGACTGCAGCGTGGCCGCACGCCGGCGCTGCTCCTGCATGGCCTGGGCCACGGCCTCTTCAGTGGTGATGCCCTGCTTGACCAGGTAGTCGCCAATGCGGCCGTCGCGCTGCGGCATGTAGTCGTCCAGTGCGATCTCGAAGCGTGCGTGATCGATCAGGCGCATTTCCACCAGCAGATCGCCCAGCAGGGGCACGTTGTCCAGCTGCCATTGCCGGTCGCCACCGATCAGCCGCAGGCCGGCGTTGATCTCGCTTTCGCGGGCGATGCTCTGTTCAATGTGGTTGCTGCGCGTTTCCTGCTTCAGCAGGGCCAACGCGTCTTCGGGCAGCGGGCTGGCCACGGCCAGCCGCAGGGTGCCTTCCTGGCGCGGCGGCAGCGGCAGCATGCGCCATTGCACGCAGGCATCGGCACTGATCGGGAACTGGCAGGCGCGCAGGTAGTCCACGTCGATAACCGCGCGTGGCAGGTCACCCTGGAAGGCGATGGCCTCGGCCAGCGTTTCATCATCCAACCAGCCCTGGGTGAGCAGGATGCGGCCCAGCGGTTGCTGGCGGCCTGCCTGCTGCTGCTCCAGCGCCTGCTGCAGGCGTTCGGGTTCCACCGCCTGCCAGGTGGTCAACAGCTCACCGAGCTGCTTGCGGGTCTGCACCAGCTGCGCCGCATCGGGGAAGTCGTGCATGGTCTTGTCCCAGACCATGCGCTTGCCGAACAGCAGGTAGGCCAGGAACACCTTCCAGGCACGGGCGGTGGCCATGAAATTGATCATGTTGCCGACCACCATGCGCGGGATGGACATCAGCGCGTGCTCCCAGCCGTACAACCGGTTGACGAAGTAGAAGCGCTGCACGACCCGGGTCGCCAGCGCTGCGGTGGTCAGCAGCGCGACATTCATCTGCCAGGTACCGGCCTGGAACACGCTGGGAAACTGCATCGTCCACAGCCCGGTCATCTTCAACAGCCAGAACAGCAGCAGTTGCAGGAAGATGATGTAGGCGACGATGCTGACGAACGAGGTGATGATGCCTTTTCGGTCACGCGCCAGCAGGTACTTGGTGGCCAGCGAGCCACGCCAGCCCAGCGACTCCCAGCTCTGCAGGCCGATGCCCAGCACCCAGCGCGCCTTCTGCCGGTACGACGCGCGGAAGTTGTCGGGGAAGTACTCGCGCACGCACAGCGCCATCTGCTGGGTGCGCTCGCGCACCGGCCCCCAGCCGAACCAGGATGGGCGGCGCACGCGGAACTGCACGGGGAAGCGGGCGAAGATCGACTGCATGCCCATGGCTGCCAGCCTCGCACCGACGTCGTAATCCTCGGTGAGGCTGTCGGTGTTGAAAGGCTGGTTGTCGGTCTGCGCGCTCAATGCCAGCAGCGCGCGCCGCGAGAAACAGGTACCAACACCGGCCGACGGCACCATGCCGGACACGCTCTCGCGCACCACCAGATCCTTGGCGTGCCATTCGGCGAACTCGTCCATGTAGACGCCGGCCACCAGTTCGTACCACTCGCGGTCCAGCGAGGTGACCGGCAGCTGGATCATGTCCTTGCGCGGCAGCAGGTAGTTGTAGAAGCGCAGTTCCATCGGGTGCAGCACGTCCTCGCTGTCGTGCAGGATCACGCCGGCGAACTCGATGTCGTGGCGCTTCTCGTAATCGAAGATCGCCAGGATCAGCCAGTTCAGGCAGTCGGCCTTGCTGGTCGGCCCGTCGTGCGGCACTTCAACGCGGCGCAGGCGCTTGTAGCGGCGGCGCATGCGCTCGACTTCATCGATGGTCTGCTGGTCGTTGGGATAGGTGCCGACGAACACGACGTACTCGCGGTAGTCGAGCACGTTGATCATGTTTTCCACCATCTGCGCTATGACGTCGTACTCCATCCACGCCGGCACCATGATTGCCAGGGGCTGTTGCGGCCGCTGCATCAGGTCTTCCTGGGTCAGCGGCCGGTACGCTTCGCGGCGCTTGATGGTGAGCGCGCGCCAACTCTCGCGCACCCAGTACCAGACGTCGATGAACAGATCATCGAGGCTGGAGATCAGGATCAGCACGGCCACCGCCGCCGCCGTGGTTTCCAGGACGGCGTAGTAGTTGGCCAGCTGGATGTTCCAGAACAGACCGTCCACGGTGGATCAGTGCCCTGTGTTGGCGGACTTGCGGCGGCGCACCTGGGTGACGCGGGCGGCCAGCAGCGCGAACACGATCACGCCGACCAGCAGCAGCAACCAGACCATGTGCCGTTCCCACTTTGATTGTGGATTGCCATCCTGGGCAACTCGGCCCCCGTAAGGATCCTGGCGATCGAACTCGCGCACGGCATCACTGCCGTCGAGCACCGCCAGATCACCGCGCAGCAGCCGGAACGGTGCGCCGAACGACGGTGCCTGTGCACCCAGATCGCTGTACAGCACGCCAAGCTGGCCGCCGGAGGTGCCGACCTGCACCACCGCGGCGCGATCCAGGCCGCTGACATCCAGCAGCGGCTGAGGCTTCCCGCCGATCAGCAGGTGGCCGTCCTTCAGGCCGGCCACATCGACACCCGACGGCGCCACACCGAAAGCCAGCCACGGCACACCCGGGCTGACCGCCGCACCGGCATCGACCACCTTCAGCTCCGACGCCTCCGGTGACGCGCCCACTGCACTGGCCACGGCGATGACCTTACCCAGTGAGGTCGGCGCGTCCTGCAGCCACGTAGCGGGCACGAACATCTGGTTGCCGCGTGACAGCTGGCTGCTGGCACCGACGAAGTCACTGCCCAGCGAACGTTTGGCCAGGGTCAGGTGGCTGCTGGGCAGGATCGAGACCGGATACGCGGTGGCCGGATCGTGGCAATAGGGGCGTGCCGGCTGGCGCAGGAAGCTGACGCGGATCTCGTTGCGTGCCGACAGCGCGTAGGCCGGCACCTTGGCCACCAGCCGCTGCGGCTGGCCGTTGGCCGACAGCACCTTGCCGCCCAGCAGGTAATCGTTGAAATGGATCGTGGCCACCGCGCCCTGCCCGGCCGCATTGGGGGCCGCCGAGACGTCGATCACCACCTCCTCGGGCAGGCGCCCATCGGCCGACAACGCGCCGAGGTCGAAGCTGGCGCTGCGGTCCGCGCGGGTCACGACATCCACCGTGCCGGCGATGTTGCCGAGTCGACTCAGCAGCACCTGGTCACCGTCCAGCTTCGGCGTGCCCGCTGCGCTGACCTGCAGGCTTCGGCCCAGTGCATAGCTGCGCCACTGTTCGGCGAACAACCCGGCGACCTTGCCCGCCGCCGGCGGATCGACCACCAGCGTCGGACGGCCGGCAACGGCCACCACGCTGACCGAGGCGGTGGCCGCGGGCTTTTCCAGGCCGCCCATGTCGGTACCGCGCCACGCGGCGAACGCCGTGCCCGCGTCAGCGCCAGCGGTGGCAACCTGTGCGGCCAGCGCATCCAGTGCCGTGCGCACGCCAGCGCGCAATGCGTCGCTGCCGATCATCACATCGGCAGCCAGCGGCCCACTGTCACGCAGCGACAGCAGTGCCCCCACTTCGGCCAGATCCTTGATCGCATGCGCGCGCTCGCCTGCGGCCAACGCGGCATAAGCGGGCACCCCCTGCAGGCTGGCCGGGATGCTGATGCCGGTCAGGTCGACGCTGTCACCGACCTTGGGCAGCGCCAGCACCTGCACCTGCTTGCCACCGGCCTGCAGGGCCGTGCCAATGCGCCAGGCCGCGTCGTAGATGGGGGCCTGCAGCGCCTTGCCGTCCACCAGCAGGCGCACCTGCGGGGGCAGCGCGCCCCAGGCCTTGGCCACGGTGTCCACGGCGCGGCCGTCGAAGCGGTAGCTGAAGCGCGAGTCCGGCGACAGCCGCAGCACGTTGGCCGGCGCGCTCTGGTCGGCACATTGGTAGTCGGACACGATCGACCACCAGCCGACGCCGACCCGCACGAAGCCGTTCTGGCGGGGTTCGCCATCGATGGCCAGCAGCTGGCTGGCGTCACCCTGTGCATCGGTGATCGAGCGTGCGGCGATCGGATCGCCATCGACCGACCACAGGCCGGACGTGCGCCCGGCATGGCCGCGCACGTAGCGCCCGTCCAGCTGCAGCTGCGCATCGCGGGTGGCGACACCGGCCGGCACCGGCAGGTAGATCTCGCGCTGGCTCTCCTGCCCGCTGAGCACCAGCGGTTGGCGGAAACCGAGTTCGCGCAGGGTCATCTGCCGGCTGACCGTGCTGTCACCGCTCCACTCGGCGAACTGGCCGGCGACGCTGTCGGCGGCATGGACACTGCCAACCACGCCCGACAGGACGAACGCGGCGGCGGATGCAAACAGGGGAGAGCGGCCGGTCTGGGTCATGGCGTCACTTCGCGTGGATGGGGGTGGACGGCGCCGCTGCTGCGGAGGCCGGGCGAGAATTCGGGAAGCGGCGTGCCACGCAGGGCGGCGACGATGCGCGCGCTGGCACGGCCATCGCCGTAGGGGCTGGCGCCGGGATCGAAGCGGGTCGGGTGCGGTGGTTGTGCCAGTGCCGCATTGACAGCTTCGACAATGCGCGAGGGCGCGGTGCCGACCAGCGTCACCACACCGGCCTCGACCGCCTCCGGGCGTTCGGTGACGTCGCGCATGACCAGTACCGGCTTGGCCAGCGCCGGTGCCTCTTCCTGCACGCCACCGGAGTCGGTGAGGATGACGTCGGCGCGCTGCATCAGCCGCACGAAGCGCAGGTAGTCCTGCGGCGGCACCAGGTGCACGTTGTCGAGATGGCCGAGGTGGGCGTTGACCGGGCCCTGCACGTTCGGATTGAGATGCACCGGGTACAGCACCTGCAGGTCCGGCCGCCGGGCCAGTTCAGCCAGCGCACGGCAGATGTCCTCGAAGCCCTGCCCGAAGCTCTCGCGGCGGTGGCCGGTGACCAGCAGCAGGCGACGATCGGGGTCAAGCATGTGGAAGGGTTCGTCAGCCCGCGCACGCAGCGCCGGGTCGGCATCCAGGCGCTCTACGGTCTGCTGCAGGGCATCGATGACGGTGTTGCCGGTGACCAGGATCTGCCCGCCCAGGTGTTCACCGGCCAGGTTGGCGCGCGAGCTGGGCGTGGGCGCGTACAACTGGTCGCCGACCACATCGATCACCCGCCGGTTCATTTCCTCCGGCCACGGCCGGTTGATGTCACCGGTGCGCAGTCCGGCCTCGACATGACCGATCGGAATCCGGTGATGGAACGCGGCCAGCGCGGCGGTCATCGCCGTGGTGGTATCGCCGTGCACCAGCACCCGGTCCGGACGGACCTGCGTGTACAGCGCGTCAAGCCGTTCGAACAGCCTGGAACACAGGCCATTGAGGGTCTGGTTGGGCACCATGACATCCAGGTCATGGTCGGCGGTGATCTCGAACAGCGACATCACCTGGTCCAGCATCGCCCGGTGCTGGCCGGTGATGCAGACCACCGATTCGATGTCCGCAGCCTCGGCCAGAGCCCGCACCAGCGGCCCCATCTTGATCGCTTCCGGTCGCGTGCCGAACACCGACAGGACCTTCACCGCAGCGCTCCGGCGGACCGACGCGGGGGAATGCCAGGAGCTGTAGCCACGTCTGGATCCTTTCGGCGTTCCCGTCCAATACCCGCAGGCAGGAGACGGTCACCTCATGAGGAAACTCCAAAATCGCGACGTACATCACATTCGAATGATGGTACGCGCGTCGTGGCATTGATCTTCATCGTTGGAAGATCAAGACGCAGTCAACGCCGCCCGTGTCACGGGCGACGTTGCGGTGGAACGCAGCAGTGGCTGCGGCCTGGGGCCGCCTTACTCGTACTGGATGGTGAAGGTGGCCTGGCCGTTCGCGACACCGGCACCGACCGTGCCGGCCTGGGTCTGCACATAGCGGGCGCGCAGCGGCAAGGTCATCGTGCTGGTGCCGGGGGTGGTGGTACCGACATTGACGGTCTGGCCGAAGCGCACTTCGCGCTCGGTGGTGCCATCGCGCTGGACCATCTGGATGCCGATGCGGGTGGCGCTGTTGGTGGCCGCACTGAGCTTCAGCACGCCCGGCATGTTCGAGCTGTCCTGATCGGCATCGAGGCGGATGCCGATCTTGCTCTGGTACTGCGCGACATTGCTGCCCTGGCAGTTCAGGCGGATCTCGAAATCGCGGTCAACGGCCTTGGAACCGACACCAGTAAAAGTGGTGTTGGGCACGCTGCCGAAATCGACGGCGATATTGCGGCTGCCGGCCTGCACTTCACAGGTCGGG
The DNA here is from genome assembly GCF_059369555.1 of Stenotrophomonas sp. YJH_SMC_21. Classification (NCBI taxonomy): domain Bacteria; kingdom Pseudomonadati; phylum Pseudomonadota; class Gammaproteobacteria; order Lysobacterales; family Lysobacteraceae; genus Stenotrophomonas; species Stenotrophomonas sp. YJH_SMC_21. The sequence continues at coordinate 8,966 of NZ_JCAFSU010000007.1, read as the reverse complement.
CTGACCACGGTGGTGCCCGAGCCCTTGAAGGTCGAGGTCAGCACCGGCCGGCCAGGGCCATCGCCGTCGAAGTAGTACGTGGTGAAGCGGCCATTCGGCGCGATCACGCCGGAACCGGTCTGAGCGGCAGTCTTGATCAGCTGGATGCGGAAGCGACCGCCGTTCAGCGTGACGGTCGTGTAGCCGAAGGGAATCGAATGCGGGTAATAGACCTGGAACGTCCCTGCGTCTCGGAACAGCTTGATGCCAACGCCTGGGACATCGGTTTCAAAGGTGTCTGCAAATCCCGGTACCGGACGCCTCTGCGCCGCGTTGACATACTCGCCGCGCGAGTAGCCGCCGTTCCAGTCACAGCTGGCGACCCGGTCACGCTGGTTGATCGATTCGCTGATTTCCTTGATCACGCCACCGACCGGCGTGCTGGGCAGGATCACGATCTGCCCCATGTCCATGGTGACGTCCTGCGCAACGAAACCGTTGATCTGGATGCGGCAGGCCGCACTGGCCTGCTGTGCCAGCAACACACCGCCCAGCAATGCGAGGCCGGTGAATGCCTTGCGGCCACGGGAAGAGATCATCGGCATGTTGCCTCCAGCGGAATGAAGCCGGTCTTGGACGCATCGGCGCCCGCCGGAACCTGGTAATCGACGGTGCAGCGCTGGTCGGCGCCGGCGCCCCACTCCACCAGCAGGCGGCCCTGGTTCTTTTCACTGCGCACGTACAGGCGGCCACCCTGGCTGACCATGCCCACCGGCTGGCCCTGCTCATCCTTGACCTGCGCACCGAACGGCATGGTGCGGCCATCCGGGTTGCGTACCTGGATCAGCAGCGCGTTGCCCTTGCGGGTATCGAAGCGTAGGTAGCTGATGGCACCGGCGAACGGCGCGATCGACTGGCTGGTGCTTTCCAGCTCGACGTCGTGGGCCATGCCCTGCGGGTCGAGGGTGACGGTGTTGAGGCGGTACGGGGAAACGTACGGGACCACCGCGTAGCCGCGGCCATCGACGCGCAGGCCCGGGGCGTTGCTGACGATCGCATCGCGTGCGCCCGGCGCTTCCACCAGCACCATGGTGTCGCCACGCTGCGGGGTGAAGGTGAAGCCGCCCGGATGCACGACCACGCTGCCGTTGGCACCGACCGAAGCCTGGCGGAAATCACGCGAGTGGCTGTAGGTCGCGTTCAACGCGGAGTAGCGGCTGCGGTACTCGGCGTTGCCGACCGCGGTGGTGCCACCTTCGCGGGAATCGGACAGCGCCACGCCGTAGCTGAAGTTGTTGTCGACACCGGCCGAACCGGTGATGCCGACGCGGCTGTTGTCGTAGCCACCGCGGTCGCGCACGCCGAGATCGGCGCTGAACGACACCGGGTGGGAACCACGACCCAGCGGCACGCTCATCGACAACAGGTACTGGGTGTCGGAACGGCCCAGCACGCCCTCTTCGGTGCGCAGCGCAGAGAAGCCGTAGTTCACCGAGCGCCAGGCATTGTTGTAGCCCACCTGGTACTGCTTGGAGGTGCCGGAACGGTCGTAGAAGTCACGCACCGAACCGGTCACGTACAGCGCGCCGCCGCGACGGCCCAGCGGCTGGTTCAGCGTTACCTGGAACTGGCTGCGCTGGCGGCCACGGGTGGTCGGATCGATGCCGCGCTTGTCCGAATCACGGCCGTACAGCGCGTCCTGCAGGCTGTAGAAGCCTTCGGTCGAATAGCGGTAGGCGGCCAGCGTCAGGTTGGTCCCGGTCTCGCCGATCATGTTGCTGTAGCTCAAGCGCACGCTGGCACCGGTGTGGTTGCCGTAGTGATCGAACGAGGTACGCGCATGGGTGACGTCGGCAGCGAATGCGCCGACCGGCGTGGACAGGCCGACGCCGTACAGCAGCGACAGGTAGCCATCGCTCAGTGCACTGCCACCGTACAGGGTCAGCTGGTTGCCGATACCGCGCTGGTAGGTGCCCTGCACCAGCCACGGCTCATCGGCCAGCAGCTTGTTGCGCACCTGGCCGGCCGTCAGCGAGTAACGCGACACGCCTTCGCGCAGCATCTGCGGCACCGAACCGAACGGCACCTTGAATTCGCGGCGGCGGCCATCGGCCTCGATCACGCTCACTTCCAGATCACCGCCGTAACCGGTCGGGTACAGGTCGTCGATGACGAAGCTGCCCGGCGACACGGTGGAGGAGTAGATCAGCTGCTCGTTCTGGCGCACTTCGATGCGCGCGTTGGTCTCGGCGATGCCGCGCACGACCGGCGCGTAACCGCGCAGCGAATCGGGCAGCATGCGGTCGTCGCTGGCCAGGCTGGCACCGCGGTAACCGATCGAATCGAACAGTTCACCGGTGGTGTAGGCCTCACCGATGGTGAGCATGCCGCGCACCTGCGGAATGCCGCGCTGCGCATAGGTGGCGATGCTCTGCCAATGGCGGCCGTCGCCCTCGGACCAGGTCAGGTTCGAATCGTGGCGGAACTGCCAGCCACCCAGGTTCATGCCGGCGTTGAGGCCGAGGTAGGCACTGCGGTTGCGCTGGCCACCTTCGACGCGACTGTCGCTGTCGATGGCATTGAAGCTGTAGCCGACGAAACCGGCATTGATGCCACGGTCCCACAGCGCCGGGTTGACGTAGCCACGCGCCTCGCGGCGCAGGAACACCTGCGGGATGCTCAGGTCGTAGCGCAGGTTGCCGCTGTCATAGACACCATAGGCGTTGGCCATGCGCTGCTGGACCGGCACGCAGCTGGTCTTGTCGGTGGGCACGGACGGATCCTGCTGCAGCAGCACGGCCTCGCTGTCCACGCCCATTTCTTCCAGCATCGGCAGCGGCAGGCAGGCGCCGACACGGCCCTGCGCATCGGCCTTGAACTGCAGATCGCGACGGCCCTGCCAGGCACCGTTGACGTACACGTCGACACGATAGTTGCCGGCCACCATCGGGTTGCCGTTGCTGAAGGCCGCCAGGTCGACCTGCTTGGCCTGGCCAGACAGGAAGCTGGAGTTGAACTGGGCCGATTCCGGTGCACGCGCATTGGCCGCACCACTCTGCGCCATCAGCGCCTGTTCGCCGAGATTGGCCGGGGCAGCCAGCGCCCATCCTGGGCAGGCCACGCCAGCAACCAACAGGCAAAGCGCCTGATGGATCGACAATGTCAATCTGTTTCCGATCACACTGACATTCCTTCAATTCGCCGCACAGCGGCGGTGGCGGGATGCGCAGGCCAGGGGCCGGCGCGGCGCGTTCAGCCCCCGGTGCTGCCGAGGCGGATGGTGTGTTCCACCCGGCCGCCGTAGTCGTTGATGGTGATGAAGCGGACCTGGTCGGTGCCCGCCGGTGCGGCGAACTCCAGGCTCTGCTTCGGCGCGACCATCGCGCCCTTGTCCTCGACGGCCTTTTCACTGCTGCCGGTCACGGCATGTACTTCGGCCAGAGTGACGTGGAAGGGGCTCGGGTTTTCCACCCGCAGGCGGTCGCCATTGCGGGTCCAGCGCAGCGCTGCCGGTGCATCGTTGGCGACGCCCTTCAGGCCCTGCGGCCGGTAGAAAAGCTTCAGGCGCGAACGAAACGCGACCTGCAGGTAATTCTGTTCGCCGCTGTCAGCGTTGTCCGGGGACGGCGGCACATCCAGCACGTTGAGCCAGAACAGCGACTCGCGGTCGGTCGGCAGCTGCCCGCCGGAGAAGATCAGTCGCAGCGCCTGGCTGCGGCCCGGCTCGACACGCGCGATCGGCGGCGTCAGTACGAACGGGGCATCGCTGGTATCGGCGGTCTGGTTGGCGTCGCCGCTGTCGATCCAGGCCTGCACCAGCGCCGGCGAATCGCCCACGTTGTCGACCTGCACGGTGACTTCGCGCGCCTGCGCCGGATAGATCACTCGCGTGCCATTGACCACCACGCCGGCCAGAGCGTTCTGGCAGAAGGGCAGCGTGAACGCTGCCAGCAGCAGCGCCCGGGGAAAGAATGCTTTCATCGGAAGTACTACGCTCGAGGTATGTGGCCAGGGGCCGCGATGCACGGGCCGGCGCGTACGCCGGCCAGTGCGGGTACGGCTACGATCAGTTGTAGATGATCGTGTACTTGACGCTGCTGGTGACGTCGCCCGGGGTGGCGGCGGCAGTGGCGTAGTACTCAGCGTAGTAGTTCAGGTCGGCCGAGCCGTCGGTGCCGACGGTGACCCACTGCGAGTTGGTCTGGGCCAGGCCAGCGCCGGCAGCCTTGATCGGCAGGACCTGGTTGTTCGAGCCCAGCAGCTGCAGCTGCACGTTGGTGGCAGCGTTGGCCGAGGCCTGGTTCAGCAGGCGGCCGGTGTTGAAGTCGACGGTCGAACCCGGCTCGAAGTAGGTCGCGACGTTGCCGGCGCTGCACTTGGTCAGGTTGATGGCGAACGGGGTACGACCGGCAACGGCACCGGCGGTGGCCAGGGTGTTCTTGGACACGGTCGGCAGGTTGACGGCGAAGTCCTTGCCGCCCGGGGTCGAGATGGTGCAGGTCTTGTCGGTGACCTTGCCGTTGAAGGTGATGGTGCCGTCGGCGGCGTTGGCGGCCAGCGGAGCGGCAGCCAGCATCAGAGCGGCAATGAGGTTGATCTTGTGCATTCGCTTTTACCTAACCCTACTGAAGAGATGAGAAGTAGAGGAGGAAGCAAGGAGCACTGCCGGGCTATCAAGACCCATCCTTGCGTCTCACCTGTGGCCGGACTCGGACATACCTTCCCCTGAATCCGTGACGCAAGTATAGGCACAACTGTGATGAAAGTCTCATTATTTTTCTGAACGCCAATTCATTGACGCCTCAAATGTGACGTGTTAGGCGAAATCATGGTTGGGGGAGCGCAAGGAATTTGACGGTGGCCGGATCAGGCCACAAACGACCCTGCATGACGCACCTGGCGGCGCATTCGGCATGCGCGGAAACAGGCCTTTTTAAGGTGGAAATCACCTTATTTGATGCGCATCACTCTTTGTTGGTGATGGCCCTAGCAGATTCGGAATCGTCCTATTAAAGACGGATCGAACCTGTCGCTAACTAGGACACACCGAACCAGAGAACGTGTCATGAGAACCTCCCTTCTGCTGTGCGTGGCCCTGATGTCCGTCAGTGCGCTGGCCCAGGCCAGCAGCGGCAGCATTCGCTTCAGCGGCCGTATCGCCGAGCCGGGCTGCATGACCAACCTGTCCCAGGGCGAGCTGAGCCTGGCGGCCTGCCCGCCGTCGGCCAAGGGCTCGACGGTGGCTGTGACGGCGCTGGCCGATGGCCAGGCCGCGACGCTGCGCGACGGCAAGCGCCAGGGGCAGAAGCTGTCGGTGTCGGCCAGCGCGATGCGCGCCGGCGATATCGCCTTCTCCGAGCGCTACAGCGTGCAGGCTTCGAAGCAGCAGCCGCTGCAGGGCGCCTACCTGGTGGTGGTCGACTACCTGTAAGCCGACGTGTTTACGCCGGCGGCAGCTCGAAGACCTGGCGCAGGTAGGCCAGGTAGCCGGGGTCGTCGCACATGCTCTTGCCCGGCGAATCGCTGAGCTTGGCCACCGGCTGGCCGTTGCAGCGGACCATCTTGATCACGATGTTCAGCGGCGTCGGACCCAGATCATTGGTCAGGTGGGTGCCAACGCCGAAGGCGACCTGGCAGCGACCACGGAAGTAGTCGTACAGGCGCATCACCTTGGCGATGTCGAGCCCATCGCTGAACACCAGCACCTTGGTGCGCGGATCCACCCGGCGCTGCTGGAAATGCGCCAGCATGCGGTCGCCCCAGTCGAACGGATCGCCCGAGTCGTGGCGCACGCCGTCGAACAGCTTGCAGAAATACATGTCGAAATCGCGCAGGAACGCATCCAGGCCGACCACGTCGGACAGCGCGATGCCGAGGTCGCCGCGGTACTCGCGTGCCCACGATTCCAGTGCCGCCACCTGCGAATCACGCAGGCGCGGGCCAAGTGCCTGGAATGCCTGCAGGTACTCATGGGCCATGGTGCCGTGCGGGGTCATGCCGTACAGGCGGGCGAAGTGCACGTTGCTGGTGCCGACCAGTTGCGGGCCGAGCGCATCGCGCAGCAGCGGCAGCAGGCGCGCATGCCAGTCACGCGAATAACGGCGGCGGCTGCCGTAGTCGGCAATGCGGCACTGTTCGAAACCGGGAGTATCACGCAGCAGCGCGGCCTTGGCCTGCAGCCGACGCTCGCCCTCGGCAAAGTCAGCGGTGGTGGTGTTGCGGAACCAGACTTCGTTGATGATCGCCAGCAGCGGGACTTCGAACAGGATGGTATGCAGCCACGGGCCAGTGATGTCCAGTTCGATTTCGCCGGGCACGGCCGTCGACGCGCGCAGCTGGATGTACTTGCGGTCCAGATGGAACAGGCCGAGGAAATCGGCGAAGTCGGGCTTCACGAAGCGCAGGCCGCGCATGTAGTCCAGTTCCGCGTCGCTGAAACGCAGGCTGCACAGGTGGTCGATCTCTTCGTCGATCTGGTCGATGTAATGGGCCAGGTCGATGCCGGGCGTGCGGCACTTGAACCGGTACTGCACCTGGGCACCGGGGTGCTGGTGGAGCACCGCCTGCATCATGGTGAACTTGTACAGGTCGGTGTCGAGCAGGGACTGGATGATAGGCATGAGGCGGATTATGCGCCCGGACGGGTGAACCGGGGTGGCCGCGGGCACGCTCGGCTCTCCGCGTGGGTAGATCCGCGCCATGCGTGGATGCAGGTTCGGCCCTACAACGACCTGCGCAACAGGCGCGGTACCAGCATCAGGGCGTGCGCCCAGATCGCGGCCCACACCGCCACGCGCACCGGCAGCGAACGCTGCTTCGCTTCGAACTTCTGGAAATAGCGCCACAGGCCCCGGTGCTTGTGCCATTCCACGAAGAACGGCCGCGAACGGCTGGAGACGCCACGAACGTGGACGACCTGCAGGTCATTGGCGATGGCCACCACCGCCCCCGCTTCGCGCGCGCGCCGGCACAAGTCCAGGTCTTCGGCGTGCAGGCGATAGCCGGCGTCCCAGCCACCGATGCGGTCGAACAGCGCACGCGGCATCAGCAGCAGCGCGCCAGACAACGCCGGCACCCGCTGCAGCGCCTGCTGCGGATCGCGCGGGACCGACAGCTTCGAGCCTTTGCCGGGCGAACGCAGCATCAACAGGAAATCCGGATCACGACGGCGCACGGCCTCGTCGGCATGGCCATGCTCGTCCAGCTGTTCGACACCCAGCAGGCAATCCCCCAACCGTTCGGCACGGCTGCGCAGCTCGGCCAGAGTATCGGGCTCGACCATCAGGTCCGGGTTGATGAAGGCCAGCCACGGGCTGTGCGAATCGGCCACCCCCTGGTTGTTTGCGGCGGCAAAGCCGGGATTGTCCGGATTGCCGACAAAACGCACGCGCGGGTCGTGGCTGGCATGGCGCTGCACGATATCCAGCGTGCCATCCATCGAGCCGTTGTCGATCACCCGGATTTCGGCCACGTCCCGCGCCTGGCGCAGGCGCGAGAGACAGGCATCGATGGTGCTGCCGCTCTGGTAGGTGACGACGATGGCGGCGATGGCAACATTCAAACGGGTGGCTCCGGCGCGGAAGGAACGAACAGGTCGCCCTGTTCCTTCGGCATTATCGCCTGCCGCATGCGCTGCTGCAGGTCGGCACGCAGCCCGTGCAGCGGGTCGTGCATCAGGAAGTCCGCCAACCTTGGCACCCAGCCCGGCCAGCGCGCAGCCAGCGCTTCAAGATCGCCGTCACGGCTGACCGCCTCCCCTGCCCGGCTGACGAAGGCGGTCTCGCACAGCACGTTGCGCCATCCCAGGCCGGCCATGCGCAGGCTCAGGTCCACCAGCGCCGCGTTCCAGCCGGCGTAGCTGTCCACGTCCAGGCCCCCGGCACGTCGACGCGCGTTGCCCCGCACCAGCACCGCATGGGTGACTGCGGACGGCAGCTCGGGGTGCAGGGTTGGCAATGTGGCACAGGTATGCGCCAGCAGGGCCGGATCATGGGGTTCGGGATTGATCTCGCCCAGCCTGGGCCACGCAGCGGTTTCGCCAGCATTGCACCACGGGGTTGCGGTGGCGATGGCGGCATCGCGGGCGAAGGTGTCCTGCAGCTGCTGCAGCCAGCCCGGCGCGGGCACGCTGTCCGGTGCCAGCACCGCCACGTCCATGCCATCGCAGGCGCGCAACATCTCGTCCAGGTGGGCCACCTCGCCCAGCGGCCGCGCGCGGCGGGTGTACTCGGCCTGCAGTGGCGTATGCGCCAACCAGTGTTCCACCACCGCCTGCGCGCGCGGCCCGGTCTGCGCATCGTCGGCCAACCAGACCGCCGTGCCCGGCGCGGTGCCGGCATCCAGTGCGGCCAGGCAGCGGTCGAGCGCGGCATCGTCCACGCACAGCGGCAACAACACGATCGCCCCCATCCCGCCTCCGTGGTTGTCGTTAGCCACAGCCTAGCACCGGGAGGGTATCGGCCGGGTTGCACCCGGCACCGGCACCGGCAGAGGCCAGAGCCAGAGCCGAAGCAACAGCCGGAGCAAAAGCTGGGTTCCTGGGGGATGGCGGGGTGGGTCCGGTTGCGGGGGACGCTGCAAGTAAGTCCATGTAAGCTCGGTCGCCGCATCCATGCGGCTCACGCCCCCACAACCGGACCCACCCCGCCTTCGACAGTTTTCCGCGATCTGTCGGGCATTGCCTTCTGTAGAGCCGAGCCATGCTCGGCTCAGATGTTTCAGATCTCGAAATATTCGATTTCGATGGAGAGTCATCCACGCATGGCGTGGATCGTGTCGACCAAGGTCGACACCTACCAACAGCAGCAGGCAACTGTCGAAGGCGGGGCACTGTGGGTTTGCGGGGTGTGAGCCGCATGGATGCGGCGACCAAGCCTTATCTGATGAAAATCTGTCAGCGTAGGTGTCGAGAGCCGGCGTGGGCCGCCGTACGAGCCTGGATCTCGACGATCGCCATGTAGCTTGGCGCCCACGCCGGAATCTCCCTT